>CAZLHV010000249.1:0-4255 GCA_964559205.1 uncultured Bacteroidaceae bacterium | reverse complement strand
TCCTTTCTGGACTTCAAGTCTTGTTTTTTTCATTAAATACACTTTCTTCTTTTTGTTTCTCACCTTAATTCTATCCTGGCTTTATTTTCTTGCTCCGGCTGCACGAACACGATTTCATCTGTTTTCGCCGGGGAGTGTAATCGCATCATTTTTTTCCGTGCTTGTGTCGGTCGGATTCGATGCCTTCATCGCAAACTTCACCAAGTATCATGAAGTTTATGGAGGAATTTCCGCACTTTTTATTCTAATGCTGTTTCTTTTTCTATTATCTTTGATTTTCCTGACTGGTTTTGAAATTAATGCAGCTCTTTATTTTGGAGTTCATAAGGTCAAAACCAACGAAGAACAGTTTTAACCTACAATGTTATGCTTGAAAATCTTTCGACCAAGGCTCCGTCAGCATTTACAAAAGAATCCTTGCGTGAGGAATTCGATATTCTGATTGAAAAACTGCAGAAACTGCAAGGCCTGATGTATGCTGAAAACAAAAGAAGCCTGCTGATTGTGCTTCAGGGAATGGATGCTTCGGGCAAGGACAGCACGGTGAAGCATGTGTTTGGAAAAATTAATCCTATGGGCGTGAGGGTAAAGCCTTTTAAAAAGCCTACTACTGAGGAATACTCATACGATTTTTTGCGTCGCATCCATAAGCACACTCCTTCGTTTGGACTGATTCATATTTTCAATCGTTCGCATTATGAAGATATTCTTGTTCCAGAAGTCCACGAAATTCTTCCAAAAGATAAACTCCGCCGCCGCTATGATTACATCAACGCTTTCGAAAGTATGCTTGCTGACCATGGAACACTGATTCTGAAGTTCTACCTGCATATTTCGCGCGATGAACAAGTGAAGCGCTTTCGGCGTCGTCTGACAAATCCCGAGAAGTACTGGAAGTATGACCCGGCTGATATCTCTGAATCTAAATTATGGGACCGATATATTGATGTGTATGAAAAGATTTTTAAAAAATGCAGTCCCGAAATTCCATGGCATTTTGTTCCTGCCGACGATAAATGGTACCGGAACTATGTGATTGCCAAAAAAGTTGTTGAAGAGCTTGAAGCGTTGCGCATGAAGTATCCTAAAGGATACTTTGATGATGAGAATAACAGGAAAATGGCTGAAAAAGCCCTGGAGGAATACAAGTCAATCAAAGGTGTTTGATCGGAAGTTTCAAAGCTTTTTAATTTTTTGTATAAGAGAGGTTGTACTATAACCTTCTACCAGATCGATGGTTTCAACTTTTCCTCCAAATGACAAAACAATGTCAGCTCCCACAATTTGCTCTGGAGAATAATCCTTTCCCTTTACCAGAAAATGAGGGACAATGCTTTTGATGAGTTCCAACGGTGTGTCTTCATCAAACAGGCAAACAGCATCAACAAACGTAAACGACGCCAGCATTTCACAGCGTTCCTCTTCGCCGATGAGTGGACGTGAGGGGCCTTTGATGCGTTTTACCGAAGAATCGGTATTCACGCCGATAACAAGTTTGTTTCCTAGCGCCGCTGCAGCTGCGAGGTAGCGTACATGTCCGGGATGTATGATGTCAAAACAGCCATTAGAGAACACAATGGATTCATTGTTCCTTTTCCAAAACGAGACTTGCGCAAGCAGATCGTTACGCGACAGTATTTTCGATTTTATCTGGTTCCTGTAATCCATTTCTTTTCTTTTTATTCAGCGATGCCATAACAAATGCCAGAAGACCCAGGATCAGGATCATTGCTGTCTGAACGGTCCACGAAAGCCAGCCTATGGCAAAGCCATCGGCCACTGATGCTCCATAAATTAGTAAAACCTCTGAAACAATGATAGGATAAATGCCGATTCCTCCTTGAATAAGAATAATTCCGATGGTACCAAAAACAACAACAACAAAGGCCGATTCGGCTGGCAGTGCACTTGTGGAGGGTAGGCTGAAGTAGACAAGAAATACCATCAGCCAGTACATCAGCCAGATGATCAGGGTATATAAAAGAAAGAGACCGACCCGTTTTAGTTTAAAAATGGACAAAAGACCTTTGAGGAGATTGCGTAGAATGGCTCTGATTTTAACAATCAGTGGTTTGTTTCTGAATCTGCGCAAAATCAGGTAGCTTATGAAAAGAAATGCAACAGTAACCAGTCCCATGAGCAGAAGTTGACTGGTGTTCATTGCAGCCAATTTGTTGCTGAAGCCGCTTAGAATTTTATCATGTAGATAGGATTCTATTTTATCGTAAAAGAAGACGATGGAAGAGAGGAAAAGTAACAGGTAGATAAACATGTCAAATGCTCTTTCGGCCAGAACAGAACCAAATAGCTTGTCGAAAGGCACGCCACTTTGCTTGGTCAGCAAACCGCATCGGGTAAACTCTCCCAGACGGGGTACCGCAAGATTAGCGAGATAACCGGCCATGACGGCCCAGAAGGTTTGTCCCAATGTGGGTGGGGGGCTGAAGGTCTCAATCAGCAGGTTCCATCGGGCAGAACGAACAATGTGTGAGACAATTCCGGCAGCAAGGGCCAGTAGAATCCACCAGTAATTGGCTTTTGTGAAATTATCAATGATGTCGGTCTGTTCTTTCGCCGAGAGTCTGCCCCAAAAATACACAATCAGGAAGATGCCCAGACCTACAAAAGCAGCTGTCTGCAGAATCTGGAATACTCTTTTCTTCAAAGCTATAATTTGTTTTGTTTGTCAGGAAAAACCACCCAAGGTTTGAATGATTTGGCTTCTTCGAAATCCAAGGTGCAATAAGAAATGATAATTACCTGATCCCCGGGGGCAACTTTTCTGGCAGCAGGGCCATTCAGGCAAATGGTTCCACTGCCACGTTCTCCCTTGATGACATAAGTTTCCATTCGTTCGCCGTTGTTGAGGTTAAGCACATGAACTTTTTCGTGCTCAATTAAATTAGCAGCATCCATGAGATCCTGATCAATGGTAACACTGCCGGTGTAATAAAGATCGGCCTCTGTCACAGTGGCCTTGTGAATCTTACTTTTGAGTACCTGAATAATCATGCGGCAAAATTACGAAAAATATTCGAGATTATCGATCAGCCTAACCTTTCCCAGCCAAGCCGCAACAAAGGCTACTGCACGTTTGGCATCCGACTGGTTTGTGATTGGGTGCAGGGAATCCTTATCGGCAATGACAAAATATTCGGGTTTAATCATTCCACTGTTTTCAAGCATTCTGATGCAGTGTTGCTGAACTTCAGCCGGGCTGAATGATTCCATAAGTTTTTTGCTTCGCAGCAAAACTTCGTGGATGAGGGGGGCCATCTCACGTTCTTCAGGCAAAAGGCGTGCATTGCGTGAGCTCATGGCTAACCCGTCGGCTTCTCTGATGATCGGCATGCCAACAATTTCAATTTCCCGAAATTGTTGCTTCGCAAGTTCTTTGATGATCATTAACTGCTGATAATCCTTTTTTCCGAAAAATGATACCGAGGGCTTCACAATTTCAAAGAGGCGGGCAACCACAACCGCAACTCCACTGAAATGCCCGGGTCTGAAAGCCCCTTCAAGCACATCGTCGATACCCGGGAAGCGATAGGTGGTGGTTACAGGTTCGGGATACATTTCTTCGGCAGTTGGAATAAGCACAACATCGCATCCGGTTTCCGAAAGCATTTGTAAATCACGCTCTTCGTTTCTAGGATAATGAATTAAATCCTCCGGGTTGTTAAATTGGATGGGGTTGACAAAAATACTACACACGGTATGTTGGCATCGGGCCTTCGATGCTCTCACCAAGGACAGATGACCCTCGTGCAGATAGCCCATGGTCGGAACAAAGCCGGGACTTTCGGCTGAGCAGTTTGCCAAATGCCAGTCGGCATAATCGGAAAGGTGTCGAAAAACAATCATAAGCAATAAAATCTGCAAAACTATATCTAAAAAATCATTATATCATTTATTTTGCGTAACTTTGCATATAATTTAAACAGAAGCTCTTACTTTGTATGGAAAAAGCAAAAATTCTGTTCGTCTCTCAGGAAATTTCACCGTATTTGCGTGACAGTCAAATGGGCAACATCTGCCGGAACCTGCCACAGGGTACTCAGGAGAGAGGAAAAGAGATCAGGACGTTCATGCCGCGTTTCGGATGCATCAATGAGCGCCGTCATCAGCTCCACGAAGTGATACGCCTGTCGGGAATGAACATCATCATCAACGACTCGGATCATCCTCTGATTATTAAGGTCGCCAGTATTCAGCAGGCAAGAATGCAGGTTTACTTCATCGACAGCGAGGATTA
>CAZLHV010000248.1:0-4268 GCA_964559205.1 uncultured Bacteroidaceae bacterium | reverse complement strand
GTCCCCTGTGTCAACCACATGCATTCCCTCGAATGTATGCAGCACAATTTTTCTCGGCTCCGGCGTAAGATTTTCAAGCAGAGTCTTAAAACTGACACTTTTGTCAGGATGATTAATCCGATCTTTATGTTTGTCGACAGCATTTACCAAATCTTCAGGCACAATGGGCTTAAGCAAATAGTCAAGTGCGCTGAATTTAATCGCCTTAATGGCATATTGATCAAAGGCTGTGGTGAAAATCACATTGAAATCAATTTCCGGAAGCATTTCAAGGAGCCTGAATCCACTACCATCGGGCATCTGAATATCGAGAAATACCAGATCGGGCGTGTGCTGTTTGATCAGCTGAAGACCGGATTCCACATCAAAGGCTTCACCAACAACCATAATTTCAGGAACATAGCGTGCTAACAATGCGTTTAGGGTTAACCGCGATGCATCTTCATCATCAATAATCAGAGCTCGGATCATGGCACAAATTTTTTCAAAAATACAACAATTTATTTCACGTTTACATTTCAGTAAAAGGAATCACTAACCGAACTCTTGTCCAGGTTGCCATTACTACTTCATTGCGCAAATCATTAATTTCAACCGAGATTTTATTCTTTAACTGCGTGTTTAGAATGTCTAATCGCTCCTTTGTGATGATAATACCCTGTGACTTTTGACTCAAGCCACTTTGTTCCTTGATTTGACGGGCCCGATCCCTGCCAATGCCATTGTCTTCAATTACGCAGAGAATATAGTCCTCCTTCTGCCACATTTGCACGGTGAGCCGGCATTCTCCTTCGCGTTTATTCATCAAACCATGCAAAATGGCATTTTCAACATAAGGCTGAATAATCATTGGCGGAATTCCGGTAAATTCAGTATCGATGTTTGAATCAAGATTTATTTCGAAATTAAACCGGTTGTTGAACCGCATGTTTTCGAGATCAATATAGTATTTCAGCAGACTAACTTCCTGAGCAACAGAAATGAACGACTCTCTGCTGGTGGTCAAAATCAGGCGCATCAGCTGACTGAATTTTGCCAGATAATTAATTGCCTTCTCTGTGTCATTTAACAGTACAAAACTTTGAATCGAATTCAGGGAATTGAAAATAAAATGTGGATTCATCTGAAGCCTCAACGCCTTCTGCTCCAGATCAAACATTTGCTTCTCAATTCGCAGCATGGTTGCTTCGACTTCGTTTTGCTTACGAACCTTATTTACACGACCCCGAATAAATAGCCATGTGATGAAAATAATCACTCCGAGCAGCGATAACCTGAAAAACCATGTTTGATAGAACGGGGGTTTCACCACAATCACAAAGGAAACCCCTTCTTCGTTCCAAACGCCGTCGCTGTTTGAAGCAATAACCTGAAAAACATAAGTGCCTGGCTTAACATCTGTGTAATCGGCTTGTCTTCTACGAGCATCCACACTCACCCAATCCTTGTCATAATTGTGGAGCTTGTATTTGTATTGGTTTTTGCCTGGATTGACAAAATCGAGAGCTGCGAAAGAAATGGAGAAAAAGTTGTTGTGTGGCTCCAGGATAATGGTATCACCGTCGTTAATATACGATCCGTATTTATTGTTAAACACCTCGAAACCAGTGATTACAATTCGGGGGATTTTTCGGTTGGTTTTAATGTTTTCAGGATCAAACAAATTAAACCCATTCATTCCCCCAACGGCAATTTTACCATCAGGCAGAAGATAGGCCGCTCCCAGATTGAATTCCTGACTTTGCACGCCATCGTTAATATCATAAGCTGTTACAGCTCTGCTCGATGGATTAAAACGTATGAGCCCTTTATTTGATGTTAGCCAGAGGTACCCCATTCTGTCTTCGATGATGTCATAGATTACATTATCTGGAAGTCCGTTCTTTGTACTGAACCGGGTGATCAATCCTGAATTGCGGTCATAACGGTTCAAGCCACCTCCCATGGTGCCAATCCATAGAATACCCTTGCTGTCCTCGAAGGTTGAAAGAACTCGCTCATTTGATATCGTGTTTGGATTTCCTTTATCGTAATGAAACACATAGACACGTCCGGTTTTTGGGTCAAGTCGGTTTAATCCTCCGAATGTGCTAGTCCAGACAATACCGGACCGGTCAACCAACACATGATTCACCGTGTTATTGCTTATTTCAGAAGCACTTTCAAATCCTCTTGATTTCCAGTTTCTGCAACAGCCTGTTTTGAGATCCAAACGGCCAAGCCCTCCATATGTTGCAAGCCAAAGATAGCGATCACCCTGCGGGGCGATTTTCCAAATGGTGTTATCGGGCAACCCACACGAGTCCGAATTGAGGTAATGCCTTATGATACCCCCCTCGGGCGATAAACGATACAATCCGTCCTGAAAAGTCCCAACCCACAAATCACCATTCCCAGCCAAATGCAATGCTCTGACAGGGGTGTGCCCGATGGCTGACTCGGCAAACTGGCTCATTTCTGAGGTTTCCAGGTTGAATCTGACGAGACCTTCGTCGGTACCTACCAACAGATGCTCGTTGTTGTACTGTATAAATGACCATATGAGGTTGCCGGCATTTCCGAAATGCTGTCCGACCACCCGATATTGCGGGAATTTAAAGGTGTATGGCGAAAACTTGTTCAGTCCATGCCATGTTCCAACCCAAACTTCGCCAGCATCAGTTTTCAGAAGGCTTAAAACGGAATTGTTGCTCAATCCATATCTTGAACCATATTCGCTGTAAATATGAATCAGTTTTCTTTCTGCTACATTATATATATGTAAACCATCGTTTGCAGTACCCAACCAAAGATTGCCCTGAAAATCGGAGAGCATACATGAAACAATCAAATTGTCCTTTCTGATTTCATCGAAAGGCAAAGGCACTGCATTTAACGTTTGTTCGCTAAATAAATACAATCCACAGCCGCTTGATACCCAAATCTGTTTATTGTATTCAAACACTGAAAAAATCAACTGACACGCAGGATTCTTAGGATTTCCTACTGAAATCCTCTTAATAATGCCGGTGGTCGTGTTCATACAGGCCAGCCCCTGCGAGGTGCCAATCCAAAGCTGGCCACGGCTATCAAGATAAAGCTCGGTTATTCTATCAGAGGGAATGGTGTTTTCGCGCCGGGGATGAAAAACAAAGGAGCGAAATGCCTTGCGGTCCGGATCATATGAGCAAAGACCCCTGTTTGTGCCAATCCACAATCGTCCTGTACGATCAACACATAATGCTGAAATGCTATCAGAAGGCAAACTATTCTGGTTATAGAAGCTATAGAAAAAAGTGGCAAAAGTGTCTGTCTGAAAGTTCAGGTAGTTTAATCCTTTATCTGTGCCGACCCAGATATTTCCTGAACGATCTTCGGCTAAGGCATTGATTGATTCATTGCTAATGTTTCCTTTAGGATGATCGTAATCAGGCTTGTAAGAAATGAAATCATATCCATCGAAGCGATTCAAGCCATCCCATGTGCCAATCCATAAAAAACCTCTTGAGTCCTGCAAAATGCAGTTCACGGTGTTTTGTGAAAGCCCCCTGCGATAACTGAAAATTTCCGAAGAATAACTGTCGAATGTAATGCCCTGAAACTGCTGCGCCATAGACGCAGCAAGCAGAATCATCTGAAACAGAAAAAACAACAGGTACTTTTTCACAGAAATATTTCGGATAGACAAATGTAGTTGAAATTTGAAATAACACAATATCCTCTCAGCAAAAGGTGCTTTAGGGTCAGCCATCGGCATATGGCAAAGAGTTACAGTCTTCGAAATGTGTATGCTGGGAAAAACGACTTTCGTAAAAACGCGTCCAATGAATCCTTGCCGTCATGTTGCCTATCGTAGTGCACAAGAAGCCACACAGGCAATTCCTTTGACTATTGACCCTGACATGGGTCATGGTATGTATTTTTCAGATTAAGTCTGTGGCAAAAGTAACTCATCGTTGATCCAGTTTCTCAATCATCGCATTCAGCATTTTTGAAATCTCTTCCAGTTGGTGATCTAATGCAAGCTGAACTTCGGTTGAAATAAATTATTTTGCATGAAGAAAATCGAAACTATTTTTTAATTATTCAAACATGATTTTACAGGCAAAACTTGCTTAAAAGATTAATGCACTGTATGAGTGAGGGTGTGAGATATCAGAAAACAGAATGAGAGTGGTCGCTCGCTGTTCACTCGCTCTCACTCTCGTTTTATTACCGGCATAAAAACACCTTATTATTTATCCAGTTTCTCAATCAGCGCATACAGCATTTTTGAAATCTCTTCCAGT
>CAZLHV010000247.1:0-4342 GCA_964559205.1 uncultured Bacteroidaceae bacterium | reverse complement strand
GCCACCCAAATTCGAGAATTTGTCTACAGCCAGTGAAGTATTGTATACCGGAATTAAAGTGATAGACCTTATCGAACCCTATTCAAAAGGTGGAAAAATTGGTCTGTTTGGCGGTGCTGGTGTGGGCAAGACGGTGATTATTCAGGAGCTTATTAATAATATTGCCAAGCAATACAGCGGATTTTCCGTATTTGCTGGAGTTGGTGAACGTACCCGTGAAGGCAATGACCTGTTGCGCGAAATGATCGAAGCCGGTCTGGTGAGTTATGGGGATGAATTTAAGCACAGCATGGAGCAGGGCGGCTGGGATTTGTCAAAAGTTGATCAGTCCAAACTGAAAGACAGCCTTTTGACTATGGTGTTTGGCCAAATGAATGAGCCTCCTGGAGCCCGTGCAAGGGTTGCTTTAAGTGGCTTGACGGTTGCAGAGTATTTCCGCGATGGTGACGAAAAATCGGGTGGACGCGATATATTATTTTTCATCGACAATATTTTTCGTTTCACTCAGGCAGGTTCTGAAGTCTCCGCACTTCTTGGACGTATGCCTTCTGCCGTAGGATATCAACCTACATTGGCCACAGAAATGGGTATTATGCAGGAACGCATTACCTCAACCAAACGAGGTTCAATCACTTCGGTGCAGGCGGTGTATGTGCCAGCCGATGACCTGACCGATCCGGCACCGGCAACCACTTTTGCCCATCTTGATGCCACCACCGTACTAAACCGGAAAATATCAGAACTTGGCATTTACCCTGCTGTTGATCCACTTGATTCAACTTCTAGAATTCTCAGCCCTGATATTGTTGGGGAAGAACATTATCAAACAGCTCAGCGCGTGAAGAACATTCTTCAGCGATTAAAAGAATTGCAGGATATTATTGCTATTCTTGGAATGGATGAGCTTTCGGAAGAGGATAAATTGGTGGTTCACCGTGCCCGGCGTGTACAGCGATTCTTGTCACAGCCTTTCCATGTGGCAACTCAATTTACAGGAATCCCTGGCGTTTTTGTAAGTATTGAAGATACCATCAAGGGTTTCAAAATGATTCTTGACGGTGAGGTTGACGAATACCCCGAGGCTGCATTCAATCTGGTCGGAACCATCGAGGAAGCCATTGAAAAGGGAAGGAAAATGCTTGAACAATCGAAATAACTCCTTGGAATATGCACATTGAAATTGTTAGCCCCGAAAAACAACTCTTCGCCGGTGAAGTATCGATGGCTTGTTTCCCGGGAACCGAAGGCTCCTTTCAGGTGCTAAACAGTCATGCTCCGCTTATTGCAACCATTGCTGCCGGAACCATCAGAATGACATCTGATACCGGGCAGGAGCTTCTGATCGAAGTCAAAGGGGGAATTGTTGAAGTGCAGAACAATAAGATTCTGGTTCTTGCAGGATAGACCTGCTCTGTTTTAAGGAATTGCCTTTTATTGTGATTTCTTTTTGTATATTTGCCGTTGAAAAACACTTGAATATGATACGTAATTTTGTTTTTGTCGCAATGATGCTCTTTTCAGGCATGTTGCTTGCTCAGGAAAACATTGTGGATGACATCCAGATCATTTCTGATGGTAAAACCCTGACCATCAAAATAGATGACCCCAAAGCCAAAACTTTTGACTTGCTCATCTATAAAACCTATGAGGAAATCATGTTGAACGAATATGGGTTAACCAAAAACCCAATTACCATCGATATCAGCAAATGGGATCCTGCTGTGTATCACATTAAAATCGACTATGATCTGATTACACAGTTCCGTCACTATGAAGTGATGAAGGATTAGTGCCTTTTTATTTAAAATTGATCAACCGGCGCATTTGTGCCGGTTTTTTTATCGAATAATGCTTACTTTATGACTGACAGTCCGGCCATTTACCTCCCAACAAAAGAAATATAAACCGGACGGGAGATCTGATACATCATATTGAATCGATTGTTTTGCGAAAACCTTTGCCAGTTGGCCGTCGACAGTGTAAACAGACACCGGAACATCCAGCAACCGGTCAAAATATAAGGTATTTGAGGCTGGATTTGGAAAAAGTAGGGGAATGTCGTCAATGTTTTCGGATACCGAAGCAATGCTGCCCAGAACAACGTTTTGATTCAAATTCGACGCATTGATATCTGCATAACCAATGAAACTGTACGCTCCATATTTTTCAGAATAAAGCACATAGCTGCCGAAAGGCAACTGGTCGAAATAGAATTCTCCTGTGTTTCCAGCATTCACATATTTGATGGGGGTCATCTGGTTGTCGTAGAGAATGACATCATATCCATCTGGGTGAACAGCCTGAATGATTCCGGTGATGCTTCCGGATCCACTGGTGTTTTGCTCAGCAATCATACTTACATTCGCACAGAAATAATCGTCACTTACTTGAACAAAGGTAGATTGCGTCCAGTGAAGGACATCACCAAGATATGTGGGCAGAACTGAAACACCTGAGGTATCGATGGCGTTTGGAATACGAACAGAATAGGGACACGTGGGGACACTGTTGAAATAAAAATATCCGTATTGGCTGAATTGCATAGTGTCGTGAATAAAGTACTGGTTTTCGGCTTTGTAAAGCAAAACAGCCTGACCACTTACCACGGGAATAGAACCGGAAAGGACATTACCGCCGATGATGTGAAACATGCTTTCCGGGAATTCAACATGCCATGGAAACGAAAGCGTATCGTAAAGAAAACCGGTTATCGAATCAATGTAATCAAGATGAAGACGTACCTGATTGTTTTGTTCAGTAAACAAATAAGGAGTTTCTATTCCTTCAGCAATAGATTGACCGTTGTTGGTCCAGCGAAAAATCTCATACAAATGACGTTTTTTGAGGCTGTCATTGGCAATCAGACGTGTAAATGCGGGGCAATCGTTGTCCGGAGAAATGGCATGGACCGGCACAGGCTGAATGGTGCCTAATCCGGTACAAATGTCAATATTGATATTTGTCGCAGCCACATCATTTTCATTAAACGTAACCAAATAGCCGTGCCGCTGGTAGTTGCAGTCGAAAGTATAAACCATTATTTCAAGCGGGATAATGCTGTCGGGAATATTGGGCTCGAATACATTGAATGAGCCATCAGGTTGTGTAAAAATCAATTGATGCAGCGCTGATACAGAGTTAAGTGCCGAAGAATCAAACACTACAATCACGGGTTTGTTTTGAACAGGCAATGCCCCCATATCGGTGAGAACTTTACCGGATATACCGATTCCTTTTTGCCCGTAAATCTGAGAGCTAATCAGTGCTAAAATAAAGAATATCAGATTTTTATTCATATTAAAATTCATAAATAAGTCTGAGTCTTAAGCCATAACTGACAGGTTTTATTGATTCCAGTTCCCCGGTGGTGAAAACCGGGTCTAAGCAATAGCGGTATGTGGGTTCTATTCCAAATGAAATGCCGCGGTTTGTCTGATAGTAACAGCCTGCTGCAAGTGAGAAAGACCAAAAGTTTTCTACAGGACGTAGGGCTTGAGATTGCCATGAAAGCACATCGTCGGGATGAAGCTGTGAAAAATCGTCTCTGGTCAGCAATTTAGAGTTGATGAGAAACGAGTAAGTGAATCCACTTTGGGCATAAAGTGAAAACCGGCCAACGCTTTTTCTGAAGCCCAGCGAAATTGGAATTTCAGCATATCGGTATTTGTCGGGAGATTCAATGCTTTTTTGAACTTCTACCGAATCGTAGATTGGATGGATACTGGTATAATATTGCGGAATGAGAATGGGCTGCCCTGCAGTATCGATTCCTTGAATGAATGAAACAGAATCCACCATGGTCATTTCGCCCGTTTGCTGATATTCATTAACGCTGTACTGATATGAATTGGCGTGGGAAATGTTCATGAGTCCAATACCAGATCTGAGATAGAAATCAGAAAAATGAAAACTCAGACCGATCCCGTTATTCAGAGCTGTGGATCTCCAGGAAGAATTCATTCGGTCATTGACCATAAAAACATCCATCCCCGATTCATAGCTCATGTCGAGCCATGCCGGTATGACTGAATTCGCCTGAAGCAGTGATTGCTCGCTTGATAGTGAACTCGGATTGCAGGATGGTAATGGCACCTTTAGGTCTGTGGGTACGATTGAAGATAAAATGCCTGGTGCAGACGGAATTTGGGTTGTTTGGGGTTCGATGACATTATTGGGAAGAGTGACCGCATTTTCTACTGGATTTTCTAAATAGAATGGGTCAGGTGATGGAGATACATTGTTTGTGACAAATACAGGGGTCACCAAACTTGCCAGAGATGGAGGCTGCGTTGGGGATGATTTTTTCCAGGAGCCTTGCGAAATATGTTTTACATCTGTAGGA
>CAZLHV010000246.1:0-4348 GCA_964559205.1 uncultured Bacteroidaceae bacterium | reverse complement strand
CTTACTGGTACAATGATTTATAGCCAGAAAAAGGAGGAGTTTATTGTGAAGAAAGGTCCTGTTTTTGCCAACTTCATCCTTGCTGATGAAATAAACAGATCGCCTGCCAAAGTGCAAAGTGCACTGCTTGAAGCAATGCAGGAAAGACAGATCACTATTGGCGAATCGACTTTCAGGCTCGATGAACCTTTCCTGGGACTGGCGACCCAGAATCCCATCGAGCAGGAGGGAACCTATCCGCTGCCTGAAGCACAGGTAGATCGATTCATGATGAAAGTAATCGTGACATACCCCGAAAAAGAGGAGGAAAAACTGATTATTCGTCAGAATCTTGCCCCTGAGTATCCTAAACCTTCTAAGGTGGCATCAATAAAAGAGATTCTTGAAACAAGAAAGCTTGTGCACGATATTTATCTTGATGAGAAAATTGAGAATTACATCACTGATATTGTTTTTGCCAGTCGGTTTCCTGCCAGGTATGGGCTGGTTAAGTACAGCGATATGATTGCTTTCGGAGCCTCCCCCCGTGCAGGCATAAATATGGCGATGGCTGCGAAAGCTCTTGCTTTGCTGAATCACCGAGGCTTTGTTTTGCCCGAAGATGTCAGAGCGGTTGCTCCAGATGTAATGAGGCACAGGATAGGGCTTAGCTACGAAGCTGAAGCCGAAAGTATCAACACCGATCAGATTATCTTAGACATACTGAATGCTGTACAGGTGCCATGATCACAGAAAGTTCGGTTCTGAGAAAACAGGTTAGGCTGATCGAGATTAAAACCCGCAGACTGACTGATGCTGTTCTTGCCGGACAGTACCATAGTGCCTTTAAGGGCCGAGGAATGACCTTTAGCGAAGTCAGAGAGTATGGATATGGAGATGACCTAAGGAGCATCGACTGGAATGTAACTGCACGGTACAATCACCCCTTTGTGAAGGTTCACGAAGAAGAACGGGAACTTACTGTCATGCTGATTATTGATGTTAGTGCCTCTAACATTTTTGGCTCAACGAACCTCTCAAAAAAGGAGAGAATCGCTGAAATAGCAGGAACCCTGGCATTTTCAGCCATGAGAAACAACGATAAGGTTGGCGTGGTTCTTTTTACAGATCGAATTGAAAAATTTATCCCTCCAAAGAAAGGGAACAGACATGTGCTGAGAATCATCAGGGAGCTGATATCATTTGAACCAAAGTCAAAAGGCACATCAATTTCACAGGCGCTTGAATTTGCTTATGGAGTGACCAAACGACGGGCAATCATATTCCTGATGTCTGATTTTGCTGCCAAAGGATATGAAAGGGCTTTGGGCATTACTGCCCGCCGTCACGATGTGGTGGCACTCAGGATTTTTGATCCACTGGAGATGAGGCTGCCTGAAAAAGGGCTTTTGATGCTTGAGGATGCAGAAACAGGTCTTAAGCAGGTCGTCGACTTCGAAGGACCCATTGGTCAGGCCTATCGTAAATGGATGCACAACAACAGCATAATGCTGAATGAAATTGCAGCAAAATACAATGTAGATGTACTCAATGTGAGCACCATTGATGATTATGTTCGTCCATTGGCATCGTTGTTTAAGAAAAGAGAAAAGCGAGTATGAAATCACTCTTAATCATAATGATGTTTTTGGTGGTCTCCTTGGCGGGATATGCGCAGGCATCTCTGAAGATCACGGTTACGCCCGATTCCATCCGGATTGGTGACCCTGTGCAATACAAGTGGAGCTGCACTTTGCCAAATGGAGCACAGAATATTATTCTCCCAGCGCTGCCTGACTCTTTTTCAAATGGAATCGAAGTGATTCGTCAGGGATCCATTTACCGGTCAAACGACAGAAACGGATATTTATATACTCAAATGTCCACCATTACAGCCTATGATTCGGGTCATTTTATTCTTCCTCCGGTCAGGGCCAGCTTTACCACAGAAAAGGGCGACACGGAAATCCTGATCAGCGATACTTCCTTTTTTTGTGCAGCACTTGTTCCAGTCGATACCACCAAAGCCATCAAAGATGTCAAGGACATTTATGAAATTGAGTCTCCACAGAATTTTGAATGGATATACTGGATTGCAATCGCGATAGCTGTTGTTTTAATGGCTGTGTTTATTCGCCGTCGCCTCAAAGCAGCAAAACCAGCCCGCTTATACGAAGAACCCGTATTGATTGATCCACTTACAGGGGCGATGAATAAGCTGAATGAAATGAAGACCTTACAATTATGGACAATTGTACCATCGAAGGAGTTCTACACGCAACTGAGCAATGTTTTACGCATTTATCTTATCGATGCACATCATATACAGGCGGCAGAAATGGTCACCGACGAAATTTGTTTTGCTGCGGGTCAGAAGTTTTCTCCTGATCAAGTTATTAAATTGCGATCGGTGCTTCTTCAGGCTGATATGGCGAAGTTTGCCAAATTTCGCCCATCTGCCGATCAGGCTGTGTCTGCAATTGATGATGCGTTGGTATTCCTGTCTACATTTGTAGAAAAACAACCTCATGCGATTATATGAAATGGTTCAATGATTTTACTTTTCAATATCCATGGGTGCTGGCACTGCTTCTCATCCCAATATGGCTCATTTGGCGGCATGTGCGTGATTCACGAAACCAGTTTCTTGCTGTTTATGCTGCATCGCTCGAGCCATTTATTCACATAAAACGCAATTTCAAGGAATCACTTGTTTCGATATTGCCCTGGTTGAAACTAACTGCAATAATCATGGTCATTCTTGCCATGGCTCGTCCGCAAGGCCGATTCAGCGGTGGCGAATACAGCATCGAAGGCATCGATATTATGTTGGTGAACGATATCTCAGGCAGTATGCTAACCGAGGATCTTCGACCTAACAGGCTGAAGGCTGCCAAATCGGTTGCTCAAGAGTTCATCGCTGGCCGTCCCAACGACCGGATAGGACTGGTAGCCTTTTCTGGAGTGGCATTTACTCAGTGTCCTCTTACGGCCGATCATTCTGCATTGCTTCAACTTTTGGGTCAACTGCGAAATGGGGTGGTTCGTGACGGTACGGCCATTGGCGATGCTGTCGGAATAGCGGTTGACCGATTGCGATACAGTCAGGCAGCCGGTAAAGTTATCATCCTCCTTACCGATGGCATGAACAACTGTGGTTCTGTTGATCCGGGGAATGCTGCATCAATGGCAACCATGTATGGTATCCGACTTTATACTATTGGTGTTGGAAGCAAGCAGCAAGGCAATATGATTCCTGGTATGGCGCTTTCCACATCTGGTCAGGATGCCATGATTGACGAGGAATTGCTCACTCGTATGGCTGATTTAACGGGTGGCCGTTATTTCAGAGCCACGGACAATGAATCGCTCGATCAAATCTATAAGGAAATTGACCAGATGGAACGCACCCGCATGGAAGTGGCACGCATGTCAGACCGTCGCGATTTATTCTTTTTGCCTGTTTTTTTTGCGCTGGTGTTGTTGCTTGTTGAAATTGTGCTGCGATATTTTGTTTTACGCCCAATCCCCTGATGTGAAATGTACCGATTTGAACATGCAGATTATATTCCTTTTCTGGGGCTTTTGATGATTCCTTTGGCCTTTTTTGTGCTATGGTACCGATACCGTAACCGGACCATTTCACGGTGGTTTAGTCCTCAAAATATCAAGGTCAGCATTCCTGGCTATTCAAAAAGCAACCCTCTGCTGCGGTTTTCTTTGTTGTTTTTTGCGGTGGCTTTTCTGCTGCTTACTTTGGCAAACCCTCTTGCCGGAAAAATGATCAATCGGCAGGAGAAGAGCCGCGGAAGCGACATCCAGTTTGTTGTTGATGTAAGCAATTCAATGCTTTGCAACGACGTACATCCCACCAGGCTTCAGCGTGCACAGCAAATTTTATTGGGGATGATCAGCAGGATGGATGCCGACAGGGCTGGGTTGGTTGTTTTTGCAGGCGAAGCTTATATTCAGATGCCTATGACCATTGATCAAACGGCTTTGTCGATGTTTGTTCGAAATCTGGAACCCGGCCTGATTTCAGATCAGGGTACCGACATTGGTGCTGCATTGAGTGCAGCCCTTGAAAGCATTGACAGTAGCCGTTCGAAGTATCCGGTGATTGTTCTTCTGAGCGATGGCGAAGACTTTGGAGGAAAGGGGCATGATGCAATATCGATGATTGCCGAAAGAAATATTCCGGTTTATGTCGTGGCTCTTGGATCAGCACTAGGTGGCCAGGTCCCTGAAGTCAGAAATGGAGTGCCTGTTGGATTTAAAAAGGATGAATTTGGAAGAGATGTTGTGACAAAACCCGACACGGCATTTTTATCTGATCTGGCCGAAAAAACAGGTGGTTTATTTGTGGGGA
>CAZLHV010000245.1:0-4382 GCA_964559205.1 uncultured Bacteroidaceae bacterium | reverse complement strand
CCAGCCTGATTTCTTAACGCAGCCTGCATAGGCGACATCCCGAGAGGGCGGCAGCGGGGGTTTGTGCGGACTGCACGGGAAAGGGTAACGCAAGGAAAAAACTTTTTCTTCTTTGTGCCATTCTTTGGGTGCTTCGGCTTTTCTTTGACATCCCATTCGACTCTCCTTCGACTCTGCTCAGGATTATGCGATGATGCGATGATGTGCTGACGTGATAATGTGCTGATCACGTGAAGCCGCAGGAAATTCTTGACAAGAGGTTGATACGGCTTACGTGACAAGTGTGCTGATTACGTGAAGCCGCGGGAAATTCTTGGCATGAGGCGGATGCGGCTTACGTGACAAGTTTACAAGTGTGTTACGTTGTACTTTTCTTTTGGCCGTCAAAAGAAAAGCTACTTATAAGGCACGCGTTACAATCGCGCACCAGCTGGGGTGTGGGGTTGCCACTAAGTACACGAAGGAACGCACTTCCTGACGCTGCCGGTCAGGACTTGCAGAAGTACACGAAGGGAAAGATTTTCACAAAAGCCGTGATCAATGTCTGTATTCGAAAATTCACAAGCAAGCATGCGAATTTTCTGCCACAGCCATTGATGATTCACACCGATGTTGTGAATGCTTGTGAACGGCTTTTGTGCATGATTAAAGTTAGTGGTCGATGGCTTTGATTAAACACAACGATTCCATATCCGCTTACTCCTTCGTCGTTAGCGGACGATGGAATATTGTGTTGGGGGTTGAGATTAATTTTTCATTATTTTTATCATTTAACAAAATAAGTTAATAAAAATATATTAATTTGCGGGCGGAAAGAGATTGGAGTTTTTAGTGATTGGTCGTTAAAAAGAATATACCTATGAATAAAAAGGCGCTGGTTGTTTTATTATTTCTGAGTGGATTTGTTTCCATTCCATTGTTTTCGCAGGTTCATCATTTATTGCCGCTTCCGGAGGTTTGGCTGGTGCCTGACAGCGGTGGCACATTAAGTGTCTGGAGTGACCACAGTGGCCATGGTCATGGTGCAACCCGACCGGGAGGTACTTTTGATGCCAGAGCGGGAATGATTAATTATCAACCATGCTTTGTGTTTGATTCACTTGCAGAGGCGCTGGAGGTTGATTATTTGCCAGAAGGCGATGTGAAGCTGATGGTGTTTTCGGTATACCGGCCCCTAAGCAGCGGTATTGAGTTTGGGGTTTGGGGGTTGCGTGTTGATTCGGCGCGTGCTGTTTCGGTGAGTACACAGGAGTTTAGAAATTTCTATCGACGGGATCGCTATTCGGACAGCACGATTACGGAAGCTTCGTTGAACCTGGTGCAATATTTTTGGCGTCATTGGGTGACGGACAGTGCCTTGTTCAGGATGTATGTTGCCGGTCATGACAGCCTTGCTTTTGGAGGGAAGTTCGGGGAGTTTATGTTATTTGACAAGGGGCTTACGCAGCAAGAAACGGAGCGGGTTCACACGTATTTGGTGATGAAATACGGGATTAGCATCCGTGAGACTGATTTGATTGATTCGAGAGACAGTTGTATATGGAGTTATGAGCGGGATTCGTTGTTTAGTGAACATATTGCGGGAATTGGGAAGGATAGTTTGTTGCTGGTAGATCAGCGGCAGAGTAGCGCGATGGGAGGCGAGGACCGGCTGGTGATTGCTGCAGGTCATGTTCAGAAGAGTAACGCATTGAACCGCTCTCAGCTTCCCGAGCAGAGTTATTTGATTTGGGGGGACAATGGCGGGGCAACAGAGGTGTTTGGCATTGAAGAGAATGACAGTTTAATGTTAGGTGGAGTTTCGGAGCGACGCTGGCTGATGCGCAGGACGGGATCGGGACAAATGATTAGTACGATGGTGGCGGTGTATATGCCAGAGCTTGACAGCGAAGACTGGTTGAATTTACTTGTGAACGAGGCCGGAGACTGGCAGTTTCCGCGGGGGACTACGATTACGATTCCGGCAGACAGTGCTGATACTTTAGGTTGGTATTATTTTAACGAAGTGAGGTGGGACATGGATGAGTCGGGGGTTGATGCTTTTGCATTGCAGAAGACAGAGGCAGGATTGGCTGAAGATCGCACCATGGAAACAGGAGGAAATGAAGACGAGGGAGAAGGTGTTATTGAGCAATTCAGGGTGTATCCGAATCCGAGTGCCGGCAAGGTGACTATAGAGCTGATTATGACGGAGGCGAGTGACAGCAAGATTACGATACAGGATGAGAGCGGCAAGGTGCTGGAGGTGATTGAAGTGAAGGGGCAGCTTGTATTTAGGGCAGAACGAACGTTTCTGGTCAACGGTGTTTATTTGATACAGGCAGAGAGTGGCCTATCGAGAAAGCTTGTGAAATTGATTAATGAGTAACCATTAGAAGTAATAAGAACCATGAAGAATTATCTTGCCATAAGCAGTGTAGCTATTATAGCCGTTTTTTCAATATTTACACAGACGGATTATAAGAAGAGGAATAACCCGTATTCCAATTACAGGGAAAACACAAATGAAGGAGTTGCACAGGCGACCCAAGACGATGAACAAGCATCGTTGCCGGGGGTGTACCGGAGTGAGTTTCGCAGTGCAGAGACCTTTGGTCAGATTGGCCCGATGGAAGGGTTGGCCTATGATGATCCGCATGACAATGTTTTCAGCGTTGTGATTGACCGGGAGCCGGGAATGGATGAGCGGGCATTTTTGGAGTATGAGGTTTTTGGAGTGGCAGATTTCAACTCGGTGTGTAGAAGTGTGAATGATGAGGTGTCGTTTGGCGGGATGATTGTGAAGGCATCGGATAGCTGGAGTGTGCAGCGGGAAGAGATTCCTGCGGGGGTGTTGAGAAAGGGAGAAAACAAGATTCGTTTTTCGGTTGGAGACGGACAAGAGCTTGGGTACACGATTAAGAATGTGGGCATCAGGTTTGAGCAGGGGGAAGGACAAGAAAGGAGTTTGAGGATTTTGCGTTCGGAGAGTGATGCTATTTATGACCGTAAGGTTTATGTTCGGGGCATGATAAGCGGACGAGGCCATGAGGATGTGCGGGTTCGTGCGAATGGGGAAGAGTTGAGGGTGAGCAATGGCATGTTTGAGGGATTTGCACAGCTTAGCGGTTTTAGCCCGGCAGGTGAGATTGCCGAGATTGAGGCGGTGTTTGCAGATGGAGAGGTGTTGCGGGAACAGATGGTGATTTGCGGGGAAACACGAAGTGAGTATTTGATTGCCGAGGCCATGCCGGTTCGCCGGGCAGAGGTGTTTTGCACACCGAAAGAGTCGATATGCATGGAGTTGGATGGATTTACGCTGGAGGGAGAAGCGGGAAGTGTTGCAGGAGCGATACGCATGCATGTGACGGGATTGAGAACCCAGGACATGCCGCTGATGAAGCAAGGGATGGTGAATGTAACCGGTGGACATGCGGGATACAGATGTTTACCTCACGGAGCACATTTTGAGTCAGGTGTGGAAGTACGGATTAGCTTTGATTCGAGTCGACTGCCTGCAGGATATGGGCCCAAGGATGTTTATACATATTATTACGATGAGCACAACGGCGATTGGGTGATGTTGCCACGCGACAGTGTTGATTTGGTGAATGGCGAGATTGTGTCGAAAACGACTCATTTTACTGATTTTATCAATGCCATTTTGAAGACCCCTGAGAGTCCTCAGACGCAGGCATTTACGCCTACATCGATGAAGGACATGAAGTTTGCTGATCCGCTTGCGGGCATAAATTTGATGCAAGCCCCATCGGCGAACAATAACGGGACTGCCAATATGAGTTTGCCTATTGTGGTTCCAGCGGGGCGCCAAGGGTTGCAGCCACAGTTGGCGATTGGATATAACAGCGAGGGCGGCAACGGGATGCTGGGGGTTGGCTGGGGATTGAGCATACCGAGTGTGAGTGTTGAAACGCGCTGGGGAGTGCCCCGATATTCGCAGTCATATGAGACAGAAGAGTATTTGGTGAATGGACAGCAGGTTGTGGAGTTGCTTATTAGTCCGTCGGACACGGAGCGATTGCCGTTGGTTCACATGAGCCAGTACCGTGCAAGAAACAGTTCTTCGGAGGTAATTTACTCGTATCGGGTTGAGGGAGCCTTTGACCGGATTATCAGGCATGAAACAAGTCCATCGAGCTATTGGTGGGAGGTTATTGACAAACAGGGCACGCATTATTATTATGGCAAATATGCCACTGATGCGGGGGTTAATAGCAATTGTGTTTTGAAGAATACGAGCAATGGAAATGTGGCGCAGTGGTTGCTGGCGGAAGTTCGGGATGTGTATGGCAATTCGATGCGCTATAATTACACACAGGTGGTGAGGCAAAGCGGAGCGGGAGCCAACGGTCATCAGATGTATGTGAGTTCGATACAGTACA
>CAZLHV010000244.1:0-4431 GCA_964559205.1 uncultured Bacteroidaceae bacterium | reverse complement strand
AAATGGAAACTGCACTGGATGCTTTTCTTGAATTGCTGAATGCCATGCCTGAATCGGAAAAAGCATTTGATTTGGCAAAAGACGGACTTGTGAAAAATATTCGCACTGAACGAACCACGCGTGATGACATTCTCTGGAAATATGAGGATTATAAAAAGCTGGGTGTGAAAGAAGATTTGAATAAAGATGTGTATACAAAAGTGCCTATGTTGACAATGGCAGATTTAAAAAACTTTCAGGCTTCATATCTGAAAGATCGCAAATATACCTTCCTTATTATCGGTGACAGCAAGCAACTCCCATTAAAAATGCTCAAGAAATACGGAAAAGTTGTTGAAGTTTCCATGGAAAGCATTTTTGGGTATTAGACAACCTTACCTTCTTCAAATCCCGGTTGCAATTACACAGCCGGGATTTTTTTTACGCAATCATGATGAAATAGTACAGTGTGGCGAATATTTCATAGGCAAAGTTCCATTAGCGCCAAAAAGGGATAATGTACAATTGATATTTTAAAGCAATTGATTACCTTTGATGTTTTGCAAACCAGCCATGCACCTGCTGTTGAGAATTATATTGTTTGCTGCTTTTTATGGCAGCATTGCTGTTTGTCAACCACTGATGGCACAGGATGAACACTATCGAGACTCGTTGCGTACAGTTGCCAGACACACAAGCGATCCTGACGGTAAAGCCATGGCGCTTTCACTCATTGCCGAGTCTTTTCGTTTCGACCATCCCGATTCAGCCATCCTATACTGTTATGCAGGCATGCATTTCAGTCAGCAAAGTAAAAAAATCAGCGACATTGCTTATTTTCATAATTTTCTGGGTGTCTTATACAAGAATACAGCCCGGTACGACAGTGCGATCGTTCATTTTGAAGAGGCGATCAGATTAAACACCATTGACAGTTTCGCCTCGGGTGTTGCTGCATGCAGAAACAATCTCGGAAAAGCGTATTTCCTAACCGGTGAATTCGATCAGGCATTAAATCAATATTATCAGGCTCTGTCGATATTTGAACAAAAGCACGACACATTAAATACGGGAGAAGTGCATTCCAATATTGGTGCATTACTCACCCGAATCGGAGAATACAAAGCAGCCGAAGAGCACTTAATGCTCAGTCGCCGGCAATACAGGCTGGCAGGAGCCAGATTGCAGGAGGCATGGATACTATATGATATGGGGTCGTTGTACCTGACAACCGGCCGACTACAAGAAGCATCTTCACTGTTTAATGAATCTTCGCTCATTTGGAAACAATTCGGACGCACAAAAGAATTTCACGATTGCATGATGCGCATTGGGGAAATAAAAACCATGCAGGGACTTAATGATGAAGCGCTGGTGCTCTTTTCGAAGGCGCGTGAAGCTTACATTGTATTAAAAGACAGGGCCGGTGAGGCCGAATCATGGTTGCTAAGCGGCAGAGCATATCTTTCAAAAGGCCATGCCAGTCAGGCAGTTCACGATGTGAGCAAAGCTCTGAATTTGGCAGGGTATTTAACTACGCGCCAATTAAAACTTGATGTTTACAAAACGCTGTATCAGGCATATCAGCAAAACAGACAACACGAAAAAGCGCTCGAATATCTCGAACGATATGTTGCATTGAATGACACCTTATATAATGAAAGCCGCAACCAGTTACTGGCCGAATATCAGACGAAGCTAAACGTCAATAACAAGGAAACGATCATCAGGCAACTTGAAACTGAAGCCGAGCGACAGCAGCTTATCAATGAAAATATTTCTCTAAGAAATCAACAAATTCGCAATGGCATTTATGCACTGATATCGTTGGTATTACTGATCGGATTATTTTTATACACCCTGATGCGCCGCCATAAAAAAGTGCGAAAATTAAATAATGAATTACACAATGCTCTAAAAGAACGCGAAGTGCTTATCCGCGAAGTTCATCATCGCGTAAAAAACAATTTGCAGATTATTTCGAGCCTGCTTAACCTGCAGTCCGAGAAAACAGAAGGTCGCAGTGCAAAAGAAATTCTTCAGATAAGTCAAAGCCGCATTGAAGCGATGAGTATGATTCACGAAAACCTGTATAAGTCGGCCAATCTGAGCGAAATCAGTTTTCGCGATTATGTTGACAATCTTTGCAAATACATCGAGACATCGTTTAGTCTTTCAGAAAAAGGGATTGTGCTTCAACGACAAATCGACAACATTGAAGTAGATATCGACCAACTTGTTCCATGCGGACTCATCATGAATGAATTGATCACCAACAGCATTAAGCATGCCTTTGAGGGCGTGAGCGAAAAGCGTATTAATGTTGTCTGCACGCAGACCGATCATCGAGTAAGAATATGGATTAATGACAACGGAAAAGGTTTGCCTGAAGATTTCGATGTGTCGAAAACCAAGTCGCTAGGGATGAGGCTATCGCAGGGACTTGCACGGCAGTTGAAATCGGAGCTTATCATCGGGAACAATCAGGGTTTTGAAGCCTGGTTTGAATTCAAAAACGAGACAAAATGACAAACGAGACAAAAAACATTCTGATCATCGAGGATGAATTTTCTATAGCAATGGACATGGAAATGCGTATTCAAAACATGGGCTACAACGTGGTTGGAATTGCCAACAGCTACAACGAAGCATTACCATTGTTACTTGAGGCCGATATCGATATTGCCCTGCTCGACATCAACCTTAGTTCCGAAAAATCG
Source organism: uncultured Bacteroidaceae bacterium (assembly GCA_964559205.1). Classification (GTDB taxonomy): domain Bacteria; phylum Bacteroidota; class Bacteroidia; order Bacteroidales; family DTU049; genus GWF2-43-63. Next base: position 1,732 of record CAZLHV010000244.1, on the reverse strand, counting down.
GGCATTGACCTGGGAAAGTTGATTCGCGACAAGTTCAATATTCCCATCATGTTCATTACAGCCTATACCGACCCAAAAACATTTGCCGAAGCGGCCGAAGCAGAACCCATGGGTTTCATCACCAAGCCCGTAAAAGATGCTGATTTGCGTAATAATATTGAACTAGCGTTGGTCAAATTCAAGCAAAAAGTAGCATCAAATCCCGAAATTGAAACCGCTAACAATCAGATTTTTGTAAAAGACAAAGGCGTACTCAAACAGGTAAACATCGACGATATTCTTTGGCTCGAAGCGCTCGATAACTATACGGTTTTACATACAACAAACGGAAATCATATTGTACATGCATTTCTAAAAGATGTGCTTTCGAAGCTGGGCGGTTCATTTGTGCGCATACACCGCTCGCATGCTGTTTCATTGGCGAAAATATCGTCGGTTGAAGACAACCTGGTTTATATCGGCAAAGAAGCAATCATCATTAGTCCAAACTACAAATCCGATTTTCTTTCAAGAATGAAAATTCTCTGATCCGGGCAGAAATTTCACCCAAAACAAACACCTTTTCACCACGAAACAGGTGCGACTGGCCATAATATTAAGTCAGGTACGGTTGCAGCAAGGTAATTTAGTTGCAGAAACTTAAAAAACCAGCAACCATGAAACGCAACATTTTTATCAGGGTTATGAGCATAGGACTTATGCTTGTTGCCACCATTGCAAACGCACAAACCGGATATTTAAAAAATGCCGGTGAAAAAATCAGTGGAAACAAAAAAAACAACAGTGAAACACCCACACAAAAAGAAGTACATATGAACAACGAGAACAACGCGGTAAGCAACACATTAGAGCCGGGAAAGGCATATTTTTATACCGGGTTTAAAGCAACAGAATACAAAAAGGATGTCAATGTCGGCGATGAATTATTTGTCCGTTTTGAATTAGGAAAAACCATGATTGAATTAGGACAGGAAAAAGGTCTTGAAGTAAGCTCGTGGGCCTATGGTTATCTTACAATCTATATTGACGGAAGCAAAGTTTTTGTTACCAAACCATGGAGTTTCGCCAGCAACATCTCGAAAGACTGGACCTATATCAATATTCCTCTCAATGTAAGTCCCGAGTTTATTTCAAAACTTGAGAGCGATCAGTCGATGCTTGAAACGGCGCAGGATATTTGGGTTTTCCAACAGTTATTTCAGGAAAACAGTGTTGTTAAAAAATACACCGAAGCCGCCATGTCGCAATTAACAACAGGTAGTCATGTGGTAAAAGCCGAATTTGGGTTGAGTTCAAGCGACAGCGAAAAAGAGCCTCAGGCTGTGATTTGCAGCGGTGAAGTAAACATAAGTGCCGATGCAGCAGGAGCCAATGCTTTAGCCATGAATGGCCCCAAACATTTACGTCCATTGAGCGAGGACGAAAAAGGTGTTTTCAAACCAAGCGCTACTTCGTTCGCCATTGGAAGCGGAGAACTGAATGTTAAGCTATCCTTGCCACACGCTCCCAAATATTACAACATGAAATGGTGCTAGGCATCGTCGTGCGATTATGATCATGGCAACATCGAATTTTATGTATCCCTCGATAACAAACCCCTTGCAGCATGGAGCAGCACGCTCGAAGGATCTTCATATATGGAGAAAAAAGAATTCGGATTTGTGATTCTGCCGAAAACCGATGCAGGCATTGGCACACACGAGGCATCGTTTAATCAGTCGGAGCTTTTTAA
>CAZLHV010000243.1:0-4485 GCA_964559205.1 uncultured Bacteroidaceae bacterium | reverse complement strand
GCTCAGCCCGGAGAATTTACCTTACGTGCTTTTGTCAATGGAAAAATGGATTTGCTGCAGGCCGAAGCTGTCGATGATCTGATACGCAGCCGCAACCCAGCCACCCATGCTTTAGCTCTGAAACAAATGCGCGGAAACTTTTCTTTAAAACTTTCTCAGCTACGAAAGAGGCTTATTGATCTTACGGCTTTGATGGAACTGGAAATCGATTTTTCTGAAGAAGATGTTGAATTTGCCGATCGGAGTGAAGTCATGGGTATTTGCAGTGAAATCAGGCATGAGTGCCTGAATCTGGCGGCATCGTTTCGCAGTGGTAATGTTTTGAAACAGGGAATACCTGTAGCTATTGTCGGAGAGCCAAATGTTGGAAAATCAACGTTGCTGAATCGTATTCTAAACGAAGAACGCTCCATTGTGAGCGAAATACCAGGCACAACCAGGGATTATGTTGAAGATACAAAAACGGTTGGTTCCTTTCTTTTCCGATTTATCGATACGGCAGGGTTGAGACAGGGACTCGATCCGGTCGAAGCAGCAGGCATTCACCGATCGTATGTCAAGGCAGCCGAAGCTTCTGTTATTCTTTTGCTTTTCGATGCTTCTGATTGCGAAAACGATCGAATCATGTCTGGCATTGAGTCATTACGAAATCAGATCGAAGATTTTGATCAGAAAAAAATCATTATTGTTGTCAACAAAATTGATTTGCTTGTGGCCATGCCAAAGCAGTTACGTGAGTTGCTTGAATATGATGTCGTTTTTATTTCTGCAAAACGCAACGAGAATATTCATGAACTGATTGACAAAATTGCCGAAGCTGTTCGAATAGATATTGACTCACCTGATGTTTTATTAACGAATGTGCGTCATTATGAGGCATTTATTGGTATTGGAGATTTGCTTTTGCAGGCCATTGAGCATATGAAATCGGGCATGCCGCAGGATTTAACTGCAAGTTTTTTACATCAGGCATTACATCAAATGGGGCTGATCACCGGTGAAGTAAGCAACGAAGATGTGTTGAGCTCAGTGTTTGGCAATTTTTGTATCGGAAAATAATGAACAGATGATGGATCAGTCAATCATTGAGGATCTGGTGAAGACCCGCATGCCATTTGGAAAATACAAAGACAGACTTGTTGCCGATTTGCCTGAGTCTTATCTTGTCTGGTTCCGGCAACAGGGCTTTCCAAAAGGACGCCTTGGAATTTTACTTGAAACAATGTACGAAATCAGGCTCAACGGATTGGAACATCTTCTAAAACCTTTGCTCTGAATTTGAATATCTTAATCACTTAAATTTTCTGCGACCATGTTTGACGATGATTTTGAAACAAACAACACCAATGTAAAGGACACACCTTTGTATCGGAAGGGCAAAGAGATATTGAATTATGTGATGTTGATTGCCGATTTAATACCAGAAGACAACACCCAATTGCAGAGTGTAAAGCAGTTTATGATCGAAGATGCCTCAACGTTGGTGGTGAAGGTGGTTGGTGCATATCATGCCGAATTGTATGATTTGAAAATGGAGGCGGCTGTGCTCATTCGTAAGGCGGCTCACAACCTCATGATTCAGCAACACACGCTGAAAATGTTTGATTTTGCCGAAGCCGGATATTTCAGCGTAGTTCGCGAGCTGATTGAAGAATACAGGCTCTTGTTTCTTGAATGGATTAAGACTTTTGACCCTGAAGTATATGTCATCGATCGTTGGGGGCTTTTTAATCCGCCAGGTGTTTCGCCCTTTGATGAACCGGCGGACGAAGATGACTTTTGAAATTATTGTATTATTGCAAAAATTAAATAACATGAGTCAGTTTCAGAATTTTTTTCCTGATGAAACCATTTTAGCCGAGACCAATGGCTTTATGGTGAAGGGTTTCTTTGGTTCTAAAATGGGATTTGCGGTCCTGACAAACAAACGTTTGGCATTTATTGAGAAAAAAATGGTTGTGGGTGGCGGATTAGCGGGTGCTTTGATTGCCGAGGCTGCCGGTGTCACAAAACCTAAATTAAAACTTGATTTGCCAATCGAGGATATTCATTCATGGGAACGGCCTCGAAAAAACGATTTGCGTGTTTTTACCCAGCGAGGAGAAAAGCACTTGTTTCGTCCGCTTGATTTCGAGGATTGGGATAAAAAGCTTAAGTCATTGAAGGGATAAAAAAAAGGCTGTCGATTTGCGACAGCCTTTTTTTTTACAGTTTCGTTTTTTTCCAGGTCCCGGCTTCGATCCGGTATTGTTTTTTTCCGATCCGGCCATTGCAAAAGCCACCGTTTACCTGACTCAGTTGGTCATATACACAATCGAGTACTAATTTCCCATTGGTATCAACCAGTCCCCATTTTCCGGCTTTTTGCACCAATGCATATCCATCATGAAACGATTCGGCTGCATCGTATTGCGGTGCGACAACCACATCGCCGTTCATATTCACAAATCCCCATTTGCTGCCTTTCTGAACGGCTGCAAAATTTTCAGCAAAGTGCAATACAAAATCATATTTAGGTTGAATCATCTCGTTCCAGTCACTGTCAATAATTCCCCACAATCCATCCAGCATCACTTTGGCATATCCTTCACGAAATGAGGAAACCTCTTCGTAAAGAAATGGCCTGATTACTTTACCTTGCATGTTAATCACCCCTGTTTTTCCGTTCAATACAGCATAGGCTTCGTCATTTTCATCAAAGTCCGATATTTTCGAATAAATTACAGGGACGATTTCTTTGCCTTGGCGATCGATTAAACCATATTTTCCGCTCTTTTTTGCCCGGAACAATTTCGCTTGAGCATATTCATTGTAATAGGAGAATTCCTCTACAATATCGTCATAAACAAAAGGAATCATCACCAGCCCGTTGGTGTCAATCGATCCGTATTTCTCATCCTTCTTACAAAAAGCAGTTCCACGATCGAACGATTCGGCATAGTCAAATTCAATAGGAATCACAATTTTGCCTTGTTCATTGGCATATCCATATTTGTACTCTTTATTCACAACTGCCCGGCCTTCGGAAAACGACGAGATGTCGTCATAGATAAAATCAATCTCATTTCCGTTTCGGTCGATAAAGCCATACACATTATCCTTCGAAGCAATGGTAACATCCGCGACAAAATCATACGCATAGTCATACTTTGCAGGAATGACTAGCTCACCTTTTGTGTTGATAAATCCGTAATAACCATCACTTTCGACCTGAGCCAGTCCTTTTCTGAACGAATTGATATAATCAAACTTAAGCGGCAACACTTCTTCGCCTTGGAGATTGATCATTCCGTACTTTTCATTCGTGCTCACAGGAGCCAAACCGTTGACAAAATAACCTATGTATTCGTATTCACTGCTGTTTTTCAGCAAGCCTGACGGCCCGACTAAACGATATTTGCCATTTTTGATCGCCACGTAATACCCTTCACCTCGAAAGCTGATATCGTCGTATTCCACCGCAAGGATTTCTTTGCCGTATTTATTGAACAAGCCATACAGATAACTGTCGCTTTCTTCATTAGTGTTATAAACCAAATATGTTGAATCATCAAATGGATAAATATAACTGAACAAAGGTTGGATAATAATCGCTCCTTTTTTGTCAATGAGTCCGTATTTGCCGTCAATGGCAATCACTGCACGACCTTTACTGAAGGAATTGGCATCGTCGTAATTAAAATCGATCACGGTTTTACCAGAACGATTGATGTAACCATATTTATCTGATTTCAATACCAGTGCAAGATCATCGGAAAATGGGTATGCGTCGTCATACTCAAATGCAATTACTTCTTCGCCCTGTTTATTAATAAAACCGTACAAGCCATCGAGACATACAGCTGCCAGACCTTCGGCAAAATCAGTTGCTGATGAATATTTCTCCACCACAACATAATGTCCGGTTGTATCAATATACCCCCACTGCTCATTCAGTACACGGGCCAGACCTTCGCTGAAATCCCCAACATCTTCATACTGAGACTCAATCACAACTTTGCCTTTTCTGTTGATAAAACCCAACGAGCCATCATAAAAGTAAGCATGGCCGTCATTGAATTCACCAATAAACTCATACATGGGCTCAATAAGATATTCCCCTTTGGTGTTAATTAATCCACTAAACTCGCCCTGAGTTACCACAGCAACACCATATTTAAACGATCCGCCGTATTCAAACTTTGGCTCAATCACCATTTTACCGGCTTTATTGATATATCCTGTCATGTAGTCCTTCGAAACAGCAGCAAGACCTTCGCTGAATTCCATGGCCGATTCATAGGCAGGTGCAATGACTACTTTTCCTGTCGCATCTTTGTAGCCGTACAGGTAAACATCTTCATCATAATATGCAATCAATGTGTCTTTTTGTGACAGCGACTGTGCTGAAATCTGCAGAAACAAGCCAGATAACATCAGTGTAAAAATCAGTAGTCTTTTCATGGTTGAAAGTTTGGTCAAAGATATCAATTGTTTATGGGATTT
>CAZLHV010000242.1:0-4488 GCA_964559205.1 uncultured Bacteroidaceae bacterium | reverse complement strand
TGAACTGGTGCGCGAACTCGACGCCTATCAGTCCGACTGGTTTCACATCGATTGCAACGACGACCCATCGGTTTTTGATGATATCCGCGAAATACGGAAGCATTCCGATACTCCTGTCGATTTACATATCATCAGCCCGGAGCCTCATCAATTCTATGATCAGATTGTTGAAACGGGTGTTGAATATGTAACCCTTCAATTTGAGGCCATTGAAAACTGGCATCCAATGCCGGATTCATTTAAAGGTCAGCTTGGAATTGCCATCACAACCGATACGGATATTTCTGTTTTTGATCGCTTTGCAAATCAGGCGTCATTCATTTTATTCATGGCCACTACGCCCGGAAAGAGCGGGGAACCGTTTCAACAAAAGAATTTCAGAAAGATCCGCGAGTTCAGAAACAAATATCCCGACAAAAAGATTCATGTGGATGGCGGCATCAATGCTGAGCTTTCGTTTATTCTGCGCAACATGGGCGTGTCGGCGGTTGTTGTCGGATCATTTTTGCTTAGGCAGGAATTCATTGGTTCGGCCATGATGAAACTGCGCAGCAATACAGGCAGCGAATATCATGTCAGCGATTTCATGCTGAAGCGCGATGAAATACCGGCTGTAACAAAGAATGCTTATTCTTTTCCGCAATTGCTGAAGGTTATCGATGACTATAAACTTGGTTTTGCAAACATTGTCGATGAAAACGACACCCTTCTGGGAATCGCATCCATGGCCGATGTCAGAAAGGCGTTGCTGAAATACTGGCCCAATCTTGATGACCTCAAAGTAGAAGATGTGATGAATACGCATCCGGCTTTGATTCAAAGCTCCAACACTGTTTTCGACATGCTTGATTATGTCAACAATCTTTCATTTCCGGTATTGTTTTTACCGGTGACCGATGAAGATGGAAAGCTCGTGGGAACAGTGAAATTCAACAATCTTATCAAAGGCGAATTATGATCATTCAACTCAGAAAAAATATTTCAAATTTTCAGATTGAAGCAATGGCAGCGGCTTACGAAGGCGTTGTGGTCCATTACGAATCGAATGTCCTGATGGTGACACCTTCCGCAATCAAAAACATTGATTCAACATTTGACGACATCATTGAGAAAAACTGGGTGCTGGATTCCGACATACAGCTTTCTTCAAGAAAATTCAAAAATGAAACAAGAAAAATCAGCATAGGCAGATTCACAAGCGGAAGCGCGCAGACGCTGCTGACCATCGGGCCCTGCGGTGTTGAAGGCGAAGACATGATGGAGCAAACGGCAAAGCTGATTATTGAACACGGGCTGACCAGTATCCGTGCAGGCGCTTTCAAGCCCCGCACCTCGCCTTACAGTTTTCAGGGCATGGGCGAAGACGGATTGAAGTTGCTGGCGAAAATACGCGAAAAATATGGATTGTCGGTTGTGACCGAAGTGCGCGACAGCACACATGTCCAGCTCGTGCTCGATTATGCCGATGTGATTCAGATTGGAGCCAAAGCCATGTATGATCATGGCATTCTGCGCGCCTGTGGCCGCTCTCAGAAACCCATACTGATTAAACGGGGTTTTGGAACAACATTGCAGGAATTTGTGCAAGCTGCAGAATTTGTTTTGTCGGGTGGGAATCCCAATGTGATGTTGTGTGAGCGAGGCATCAGGACGTTTGAAACGAAATCGCGATTCACGCTGGATTTGTGTGGAGTGGCCTATTTGAAAGAAAATACCAATCTTCCGGTGATTCTCGATCCGAGCCATGCCATGGGTTACGCCTACGGAGTTCCGGATTTGGCACGAGCCTGCATGGCCATGGGTGTTGACGGCCTGCTGATCGAAGTGCATCCGAATCCTGCGGTAGCAAAATCAGATGCATCGCAGCAACTGAATCACGACACTTTCAGAAAATTGATAGAATCGTTGAAACCCATTGCTACTGCCGTTGGACGAATCATTGTTTAAAGCATTTTACTGTCATCCTGAGCAGCCTGCCCTGAGAGGAGTCGAAGGGGGGTCGAAGGATGAACAAAAAAAGTAAGGAGTATTTCGCGAAGCCCGGTTGTTGTCTCTTCTTCGGCTTCGATCAGAGTGATAGCAAAGAAATGAGGTAAATAAAGCATAGCAACCCATGAAAACATTCATCAGCAATCTTCAACAAATCATGGTAAGCCGGGGGCTTGATCTGCAGTCGCTGTCGGCAATGAGCGGCCTGAGTCAGGATCTTTTTGCGCAGTATGTTTCGGGAACCATGTGGCCAAAGCCATCCGAGTTGCTGAAGCTGGCGAATGCATTGAATTGTAGTGTTGACAGCCTATTGTATATTCTTCCACAGGTGCCGTCGGGTTTTACCTGCCGTTTGCTTGCACTCGATGTGGATGGTGTGATGACCGACGGTGGCATGTATGTTACCTCAGATCAAAAGGAGATCAAAAAATTCAATACCCGCGATGGCATGGCGCTTAAGATGGCGGGGCGCAATGGTGTAGAGCTTGGCTTCATCAGCAATGGCCTCATGCAGGATCTTATTGCATATCGCGGCGAAATGATTCATGTGAAGCGCATATATGTCGGCAATGACAAAAAACTGCCAGTTCTTGAGCAGTGGTGCAGGGAATTGGGCATTGCGCTTAGTGAGGTGGCTTACATCGGCGATGACCTTAACGATATTGATGTGCTGAAAGCTGTGGGTCTAAGCGCTTGTCCGGCCGATGCTGCTTCGGCAGTGAAAGCTGTGTGTAACATGGTGTTACGTACACCGGGCGGGCAGGGCTGTGTGCGTGAGCTTGCCGACCTGATAGGGTGGACAGCTTAGTTTTTTCAGGTAATCCGCATTTCCTGATGAATAATTCTCCATTTGCCTTTTGGGCGGGTCGAGAAAATTGCTACCTTTGCAAAAAATTTCACCCATGGAACCAAAAGTTCTGTTGTTCTCCGGTCAGGTTACCCGACCACTTGCTGAAAAAATTGCCAGCAAATATGGTACTGCTTTGGGAAATACCGAGATCACCCGTTTTGCTGACGGAGAGTTTCAGATTTCGTTTGAAGAAACGGTTCGCGGGTCTGAATTGTTTTTGATTCAAAGCACGAATGCTCCCACCGAGAATTTGTTTGAACTGTTGCTGATGATCGATGCTGCCAAGCGGGCTTCTGCACATCACATTTATGCGGTGATTCCGTATTATGGTTTTGCCCGTCAGGACCGTAAAGACAAACCGCGTGTAGCCATTGGCGCCAAGCTGATCGCTGATTTGTTGCAGGCTGCAGGCGTTGAGCGAATCATCACCATTGATCTTCATGCCGATCAGATTCAGGGGTTTTTCAATGTGCCGGTCGATCATCTTTTTGCATCCACTGTATTTATTCCATACATCAAATCGCTCAATCTTCCCAACCTCATTGTGGCTTCGCCCGACACAGGCGGAACTAAGCGCGCAAATGCCTATGCAAAGTTTCTCGACTGCGACATGGCCATTTGCTACAAACAGCGCTCTAAGCCAAATCAGGTTAGCGGAATGACCCTGATTGGCGATGTAAAAGGAAAAGATGTGATTTTACTCGACGACATTGTCGACACTGCCGGCACACTGGCCAAGGCAGCCGATCTGATGATGAACTCGGGCGCCAACAGCGTCAGAGCCATGTGTACACATGGTGTGCTGAGCGGAAAAGCCTACGAAAACATTGACAACTCGGCATTGTTGGAGATTGTGGTAACCGATACCATCAATCGCGAGCACAAGTCGCCGAAAGTAAAAGTGCTGTCGGTAGCCGAATTGTTTGCCGATGTCATTAAGCGAAACCTGACCTGTGAGTCTATCAGTACTCACTTCAAGTTAAACACGTATATCTAACCAAAACACAAACCAATGAGAACAGTATCTATGAGCGGTTCCCTGAGAGGGAACGTAGGGAAAAAAGATGCGAAGCGTCTCCGTAACGAAGGCCTGGTGCCATGCGTGCTTTACGGACAAAAAGAACAGCTTCATTTCTTCACACAGGAGAAACAGTTCAAAGACGTGATTTACACTCCGAATGCATGTTTTGTTGAACTCAACATCGACGGACACAAACACATGGCCATTCTGCAGGAAGTGCAGTATCATCCCGTTTCTGACAGCATCATGCATGTTGACTTTTATGAATTTGCCAATGACAAACCTGTTTCACTGACAATTCCTGTTGGTGTAACCGGAACATCTCCCGGCGTACTTAAAGGCGGTAAACTGCAGCAGAAAGTGCGTAAAGTGAAAGTGACTGCTTTGCCCGACAAAATGCCGGAGAAAGTGACCATCGACATTTCACCACTTGAGATCAACGATGCAGTACGCGTGAAAAATATTGCCGCTGCTGATTATAAAATCAATCTTCCTGAAAACAATGTTCTGGTTATTGTAACCCAAACCAGAAATGTCGTTGAGGAAACTCCTGGTGCTGAAGGAGCTGCTGCTGCTCCAGCTGCTGCACCGAAGAAGTAGTAATTTCGGAAATATCAGAATAAAAAAA
>CAZLHV010000241.1:0-4543 GCA_964559205.1 uncultured Bacteroidaceae bacterium | reverse complement strand
CGCTTATCCGGCTAACGGCCATGAGTGCTGGATTACTCTGGAAAAAACGGTTAAATTTCATCAGGGCTTCCCGCTCTTTCGACAAATCTTTAGAAATACCAAATAGGCAGTCCCGGCTGTTCCATTTTCCAAACCACACTTTGTTTTCAACAAATATTGTGGTACCATCCTTCTTCATCATCGGGAAGGGAATGTGATCGTTTTTGCCTGCAAGAATTGACAGAAAGGTCACATATACTTCATCGGATAAATCAGGCGAAAAAAACGAAGTCATTCGCGTGCCTTCTAGTTCCTCATATGCATATTGTAGTTTGCGCGGAATTTCAGGATTCATATATAAAATGTATCCCTGAAGGTCGCAAATATAAATCATATCATGCATGCTCTCGATGAAAGTCCTGAAATTGACCTCTCTTTCACGCAGGTTGTCTTCCGCTATCCGCTGAAGCTCTCTTTTGTGTCGTAGTGCCCTGTTTTTCTTCAATATCACCATCAGTGCAATCAGCAGAAGCATCATCGCCATCACAATACCAGCGGATTGAAATGTGCGTAGTCGTGCTTCAGCATACCATCCCTCAGATGGATAGTCCATGCCCATAACTGCGTACACTTCGCCTGTAATTGCGTCGCGCATCGGAACCAACACGCTGATCCAACGTCCCCATCGATCATCGGCTGGTTCTGTAATGATGATCCTTCCTTCCCTGATGGGAATAAAGCACTCATCGTTGGCTTCATAATATACCTGACCGGCAGGAGAGCAGTTTTCCGAATCTTCCGGTTCTGAATCAACCATAAAATACAGTTTGCCTGCGTGTTCCTTATATATGTATATGAACGATGGTTCATTCAGCTCACGGCGGATAATCATTAACCGGTTCTTCAGACTATGATACTGAGCGGTGTTAATGTCCGTCGCTGTCCCTGTAAGCTGTTTCACATCGCTGCCGTTTAAGGCTTCTTCAACCGACATGGCCAGCGAAGTAACATGCTTGTTTTTACTATCAACTTTGTTTTTCCAGGTTTCTTGGGTGATATATATGCCAAAGGTGAGCAAAACAGCCATGCATCCCAAAAGCAGCCATTCGGCAATGCTTTTCTTGCTGTGGTTTTTCTTAAATGGTTTTTGTAGATTTTTTGCCATGTCTGAGGGGGGGGTAATCCAAGCTGAAAAGTAATCTATAGCAAAGCCTCTAAGAACAGTAAAAATACCTGTTTTCACATGAAATGATAACCTGATTTATGTGGCTTTCATTTCAAGGTGCCTAAGGAAAGAGCCATGAGCCAGCTTAAGTGGCGACAGCCATTTTATCGCATGAACTTACATCATTCATGAGTATTTCAGGCCTGATTAATTAGATGGAATGCTATTCTGGAGCGGAATTCAGCTCTGCGATACTTCAGTTGACCCAGAGATAAAATGCCATGCCATGCTGAGATATTCGATGATATCGCTTGCCGACATAAATTCCTGAGTCAGTTCTTCGGCCGCAAAGTCCCCGGCTATGCCATGCAGGTATACGCCTGCAAGTGCGGCTTCAAGAGGCGGAATTCTTCTGGCTAATAAGCCTGCAATAAGACCTGTAAGTGCATCTCCGCTTCCGCCTTTTGCCATCCCCGGATTGCCCGTTGGGTTGAAAAAGACTTCTCCCATGGGAGACACAATCATGGTATAGGCACCTTTCAGCACAAGCACGCACTTTATTTTAATAGCAAAATCAATGGCTTTTTGCAATCTTTCATAATCGTTGCTCCACTTACCAGCAAGTCGCTCAAACTCACCTGGATGTGGTGTTAAAACAGTTCCAGCCGGCAGAAACGAGAGCCATGTCTTGTTTTCTGAAAGGATATTCAGTCCGTCAGCATCGATGACCAGAGGGACACGGGTCTCCTGAATAAGAAGTTTTAGAGCTGATGCGACAAGTTTATGCTTTCCGCATCCTGGTCCGAAGGCAATCGTGTCATATGGGCTCAGATCAGGAATTGTCGAAATGGTCATGTGTTCGGTATCGGCTGAGCACATGGCTTCGGGAACCAGAGTTTGTGCAATGCTCAAAACAGACTCGGGACAGTGAATGGTAGTTAAACCACAGCCGGATCGTATACATGCTTTTGCGGCAAGGATTGCAGCTCCTGCTTTTCCTTTGCTGCCTGCCATAATAAGAGCATGGCCAAAACTGCCTTTGTGTGCGAAAACCTTTCGTTCGGTGAATATGGGGCTTATATCGTTGTGCGTCACAAAGTAAAATGGCGTGGCGCAACTGTTCAGAAAAGTTTCACTCAAACCAATGGGAATAAAAAACCATTTGCCTGAGAATATGCCATTTTCGGGTAGAAACAATGCCAGTTTTGGTACACCAATGGTCAACGTGATGTTCGCTTTGATGATTCTGTCTGAATGCAGAATTGAGGTTTGATCGGCCATTAATCCGGAGGGAAGGTCGATAGAAACAATCGGACGATGACTGGAATTCAGATGCTGTATGGTTTCAGCTGCCAATCCTGAGGGTGGTCCCTTTATCCCAGACCCGAGAAGGGCGTCGATCAAAACCGCCTGACCTGAGATGGGAACGAATTGATCTTTTGACTCAACCATCACCACATTGATTTTTTTCTGCAGCAGATTGAGATTCCACTCGCAATCGGCACTGGTTTTTTCTGAAAGCCTGATAAAAAAAACATCGACCTGATATCCACTTTCCAGAAGCATCCGGGCGATGGCAAGACCATCACCCCCATTGTTTCCGGTGCCTGAAAACACTAAAAAATGTGTTGTCTTGTCGGGAAATGCATTTGCAATCCACTCAAAGCAAAGATTTGCGGCTCTTTCCATTAATTCAACCGACTGAATTGGTTCGTTTTCAATGGTGTACCGATCGGCACTCCGAATGCTTTCTGCCGGTAAAATTTTAATCATGACTAGTAGTTGTACAAGTGAAAATACAGGTTAAAAGTACGCAATCCAAAAATAAAAAACAAGAACACGAATATAATGAATGCTAATCCTGATAAAACGGTGCCGATGATACCAAGAATTCTTGCGGCTTTGTAAATGCCCACAGAATTGATATGGTATTCATTCTCATTCCTCTGAAAAGCTTTTTCGGCAACCCCTGCCAGAATAACGCCTGATATTCCGAAAATAAGCCCGGGGATAGCATAGAACCAACAGGTTAAAATCGAAAGAATCCCAAAAGCAAGTGATGCAGAAGCTTTTGGAACGATGGTTTTCAATCTTGCGTTATTATTTTCCATGGCCTGCTGGTTTGTTGATCCGGTGTCCGGTGATGCTGTAGAACAAAATGAAAATATAGCATGGCAAAAGAATCATGTAGGCTTTGTCCATGCCGAACTTGTCGGCAAGGAATCCAAATGCAGGGCTGATCACCGCGCCTCCAATAATGCCCATAATGAGCAAAGCCGATACCACCTGGGTGAGATCGCCTGTTTTTTCGATCGCCAGAGGCCAGATGGCAGGCCACATGATTGAATTGGAAACTCCAAGCAGAATGATGAAGAAAAGTGACAGCGACCCATCAGTAATCAGGGCAAGACTTGAAAAGGCCAGAGCGCTGAGGGTGAATAGTTTTAATGCATTTGCCTGACTCAGACGTTTTGGGATGAGTGCAATTCCAATGAAATAACCGATAACCATTCCGCTCATCACGTATAAGGTGAAATAGCCCGGATTCAGGAGATTGATTTCAGCGTTGCCGAGTTTGATGAGGACAGGGGAAAGATTGAGCCCTCTCCCGTAAAGGATAATGCTGTCGGCCACCACAACTTCTGCCCCGACATAGAAAAATATGGCAATGGCCCCAAGCCATGCATAAGCCGGAATGCCTCTAATGCCGAAACGCGAATTGGTTTCCTGTTTCTCGATTTCAGGAAGGCGGGCCAGACGGATCATCAGAGCCAGAACTAGCAGAATGCCAGCCATGAGAAGGTAAGGGCCGATCACTTTTTGAGCCAACTCGTCCAGATACAGCTCGCGTGCCTGGTCAATTCCGGTAAGCGGATTTTGAGCTAGCTGAGCAATTTCGCTGTTAATCTGTCCTTCGCTTTTACTTAATAGCACCGAGCTTAGAATTAACCCGCTAATGGCACCTGCCAGTTTGTTGGCAACTCCCATGATACTAATTCGTTTGGCAGCACTTTCAACCGGGCCGAGTAAGGTCACATAAGGATTTACTGCTGTTTGGAGCAGGGTTAATCCAGTGCCTTGAATAAACAATCCAACGAGAAAGATTGGAAATTCTCGTAGATAGGCAGCGGGAATGAACATGAGCGTCCCAATAAGCATAATCATCAATCCCATTGACATCCCACCGACAAACCCTGTTTTTTTAAGAATGGCTGAGACTGGAATTGCCATGATAAAATAGGCTAAGTAGAAAGCACTTGCCACCAAAAAGGCCTGCTGATTTGAAAGTTCGCATGATATTTTTAGAAATGGGATGAGCACACTGTTCAGCCATGTGACAAATCCAAAAATGAAAAACAAAACGCCGATTACGACAAGGGCAAAGGTTTTGTTATGATT
>CAZLHV010000240.1:0-4560 GCA_964559205.1 uncultured Bacteroidaceae bacterium | reverse complement strand
CGCCAACGACGTCAGCATGGCCGTTGATGTACTTTGTCAATGAATGCAAAGCAACATCGGCACCGAGCTCCAGCGGTTGCTGAAGAACAGGACTGCTGAATGTATTATCCACCACAACCGCGATTCCGTGCTGATGTGCAAGCTCTGCAGCTGCCCGTATATCGGTGATGGTCATGGTGGGATTTGCCGGTGTCTCAAGATATAACAACTTTGTGTTCGGCCGGATGGATTCCCGAATAAGGTCGATATTGCTGGTATCGACAAACGTGCTTTCAATGCCCCATCTGGTGAAATGATTCTCCATAATGTTGCGGCTGGGACCATAAACTGCACTAGAGCTGATCATGTGATCGCCCTGCGACAACAATGCAAGATACACTGTCGATACAGCACCCATGCCTGAACTGCATGCAATGCCTCCAAAACCTTTTTCCATTGCCGCCAGCTTTTTCTCCAACGCTTCAATGGTCGGATTGCCAATGCGTGTATATATGAAACCTTTCTCCCGTCCTGCAAACAGGTCAGCACCGTGTGTTGCATTTCGGAATGCGAATGTTGAGGTCTGGTAAATTGGGGTTACTGCACTTCCAAAAGCATCTTCAATGTCACCCGCATGCACAAGCTGACTGTTCAGCCCAAGATCTTCGATATTCTTCATCTTTCTGTTTTTTTATACAAAGGTAAGGATTTTGTGGTTTCAGTATTTTAAGTATTTTTGTACCTGTTTTTTGCAATTAACACTCAAACCTATATGTCAAAACCGATTCAGGTTTCAGAAGCTGCTTCCATCGGCATTCATGCTCTAGTTCTGATTGCCAACAGTGAAAAGAATTTCATGAATGTCAATGAAATTTCAGAACGCACAGGTGCCAGTAAAAATCACATCGCAAAAGTGATGCAAACCATGGTCAAGGCTGGCTTCGTGCATTCGGTAAGAGGGCCTGCCGGTGGTTTTTCGCTTAGTGACGATGCCGAAAACATTTCGCTTCTTGACATTTTCGAAGCAATAGAGGGAAGAATTAGTCTCCGTACCTGTCCTTTCGAAAAACCTATTTGTCCTTTCGACAAATGTTTAATGGGGGGCATTTTTCACAAACTGACCGATGAGCTAGTAACATATTTGAAAGCCAACACGCTTGAAAGCATGAGACATAAACCCCGACTGTAAAGAAATCGCTTTTATGAACAGAAAACAGCGGCTTGAAAATTTAATTAATGTTTTCAGAAATAACCTGCCGTCGCCTGAAACAGAACTTCATTTTCGATCACCTTATGAATTGGTTGTGGCCGTCATTCTTAGCGCTCAGTGCACCGACGTCAGGGTAAATCAAATCACTCCTGAATTTTTCAGATCATTTCCAGATACAGAATCACTAGCAAATGCTTCAATAGAGCATATTTTCGAAAAAATAAAATCGTGCTCTTATCCAAACAATAAAGCAAAGAATTTAAAAAATATGGCGATCACTTTGCTCGAACGATTCAAAGGTAGTTTACCTGAAAATCCTGAGCAAATGCAGGAACTGCCAGGGGTGGGTCGAAAAACAGCCCATGTGCTGGCTTCGGTGCTTTTTGAGCAAAATGTGCTGGCTGTCGATACGCACGTGCAGCGCGTTTCGGTGCGTCTGGGCCTGGCACCGGGAGCCAAAACGCCATTGGCGGTAGAACGCAAGCTAGTTGAAATTGCTCCGCCCGAAACGCTTCACAATCTACACCATTGGCTTATATTGCATGGTCGCTATGTGTGCAAAGCACGAAAACCCCTTTGCGAAAAGTGTCCGGTGATTGAATTTTGCACCTATAAACTCAAAACAATATGATTTTCCCTAAAGAGTTATTGGGCAAATACAAGATATTTTTCGTTACAGGAATAGGAACTGGTGTTGGGAAAACCCTTGCCTCAGCCATATTGTGCCGCGCCCTGAATGCCGATTATTGGAAACCCATTCAAAGCGGCAGCATCGAAGGAAACGACTCGGACGAGCTGCGAAAACTCACAGGAGGACAAACACATATTTTCCCCGAAACTTATCTGCTGCGCGAGCCCCTGAGCCCCCATGCAGCTGCCGAAAAAGAAAATATTGCTCTCGATCCAACAAAGCTTTTAATACCTGAAACCAACAACAATCTGATTATCGAGGGAGCCGGCGGTCTCATGGTTCCCATCACCAGCGATGGCTTCACTTTCGGCGACCTACTGCAGCAATGGCAAATTCCAGTTGTTTTGGTGTCGCGCCACTATTTGGGCAGCATCAACCACACATTGCTGAGCATCGACTATTGCCGCAACCATCAAATTCCGCTTGCGGGGCTGGTTTTTAACGGTAACGATGCATATGAAAACGAACGGATTATTATTGAGAAGTCAGGACTGCCGTCACTTTTGCAAATTCCTGAATTAAACCATATCGATACTGAAGTTATTGAGCAATTCGCAAAGACCTGAATCAAAGCTTTTTCTCTCGGGCAGTAACTAGCTCAGGTAAGTACTCACAGGATTGGTCAAATTTCATCACACATTTTACATACATTTCACTCTATGATATTGCTCCCTAATTCCGTAGCTTTGCACCAACTAGTCTGAATTCAATGAGCACAAAATCGAGCGATATCAATCACGTTTGGCATCCGTTTGCAGTGCCGGGCGACAACGATCTGCTGCGGGTCATTGTTTCGGGGCAAGGCGCCCGTGTTACCGACGAAGACGGCCACGAACTCATCGACGCTATTTCGTCGTGGTGGGTCAACATTCACGGCCATGCGCATCCCTACATTGCCCGCAAAGTATATGAACAATTTCTGAAACTCGAGCATGTGATTTTTGCCGGTTACACCCATCAGCCTGCAGCCGAATTGGCTGAGCGATTGCAAACCATATTGCCCGGAACACCCCGACGAATATTTTACAGCGACAATGGCTCAACTGCCGTTGAAGTGGCACTGAAAATGGGCATTCAGTTTCTGAAAATGCAGGGAAAAACAAATGTGAAAGTGCTCGCCCTCGAAAATGCCTATCATGGCGATACATTTGGCGCCATGTCGGCTGGTCAGCCTGGAACTTTCAACAAATGGTTCAGCGAGCACATGTTTAAGGCCATTCATGCGCCAGTGCCCGACACTCCCGAAAAGTTGAAACGGTTCGAAGCCTGGTGCCGGGAAGCTGCTGGTGGCGTATTCATTTACGAACCATTGATTCAGGGTGCCGGCGGCATGTTGGTGTATTCGCCCGAAGTGATGGAAGCCATGCTGGGCATTGCCCGCAAACATCAAATGCTCACCATTGCCGACGAAGTGATGACCGGATTTGGCCGCACCGGAAAAATGTTTGCTTCAGATCATTGCACCGATATTCCCGACATCATGTGTCTGTCGAAAGCCATCACCGGTGGTGTGATGCCGCTGGGCGTAACAGCAGCCCGCGAATTCATTTTCGACGCATTTTCGGCTTCTGGCGAAACGGTTTTGTATCACGGACATTCGTTCACTGCTAATCCGCTGTCGAGCACTGCTGCACTGGCCAGCCTCGATCTTTTTGAAACCGAAAAGACCATGGAGCGTGTTGCAACCCTCAGCCAATGGCAAGCAGAAGCGGCTCTTCAACTTGCCGACAACCACAAAATTGCCAACATTCGCCATCAAGGAACCATTTTAGCCTTCGATATTGTTTCGAACGAGCAAACAGGCTATCTCAATTCGCTGCGTCAAAAAATCCTGACTTTTTTTCCCGAAAACGGCATCTTATTGCGTCCGCTGGGCAATACGCTGTATATTTTGCCACCGTATTGTATTTCGGAGGAGGAGTTGGGGAAGGTGTATACTAGTGTACGAAATTTTTTGAATACTCTTTAGATTTTAAATCACTTCTCTGCCAATCGTTTTTATTTGTCTCATAAATACTTGTTTGTTGATGTTATTGTTTCATTAACTTTGTCCTTCAATAACAATATTTGAGCATATGAAAAGGAGTTTTCTTTTATTTAGCGGCAAAAACTACCTAAGGAATCTGATAATTTGTTTCCCTATTTTCATCTTTGTTTTTTTTATTAGTTGCGGGCATAAGAATGAACCCACAATTAAATTACACCCTGAAGATCCTTTTAAAAGTACCATGGTTCCCAGTGAATTCTTTTCAATTAGTGGCAGGGATGACATTATTGTTGAAGGAAAGCAAGGAACAATCATTATTTGTCCAAAAGGCTGTTTTCTAGACGAGAATGGAAATGTTGTTTATGATAATGTGAAGATTGAGCTAGCCGAAGCCTATTCTCTCAACGACATGCTGCTTTCAAATCTAACTACTACATCCGGTGGGAAGCCACTTGTAACTGATGGCATGATTTACTTCAACGCAACTGCGGATGGAAAGCAACTAACTATCAATAAGGATATTCCAATCCATATTGAGATGCCAACAGCACAAAAAAAGCCAAACATGATGGTTTATAAAGGCGTGAGGGACGAAAATGGGAACATGAACTGGATCGACCCGATTGAAACCGACCATTTCATAAATACGGTCGACCTAACCACTCTTGATTTTCTACCCGAAGGGTTTCAACG
>CAZLHV010000239.1:0-4672 GCA_964559205.1 uncultured Bacteroidaceae bacterium | reverse complement strand
CGGAGACACTTTATGGAAGATTGCATCATTATATGGGGTTAGCGTGGATAGTATCAAAAGAGCAAACAATCTGAACTCGGATAATCTTCAGGTTGGCCAAAAACTTAAAATCATTAAAAACAGCTAACATCATGAATCACTTAAGACTTATTTCGGCCATAAGCATATTGCTTGTGTTGGCCACAGCATGTACACAAAAGGACAAAACCGGCCTGCCTCCGTCAACAGGTGCCATGTCCGAAGTACTAATCATTATGCCAGATCGCCAATGGGAATCAACCGTTGGGTTTACATTAAAATCCATATTAGGCGATGATGTTGAGGGATTAAATCAGGCTGAAGCCATGTATGATCCCTTACAAATAGAACCGGCCGATTTTAAGGGTATTTTTCTTAAGAACAGGAAAATTATTCGGGTTACAGTGAATGACACCGTAAGCAAAAACCAGATGCTTGCCAGCAAAGATGTGTATTCGTCGCCTCAGATAATCATTGACGTAAACGCTTCATCTGACACGGCGGCCATACGGATTCTTCGAGAACGTTCATCCACAATGATCGAAATGATGAAAGAAGTGGAAAGAATCCGCATTGCAAAAGCATATGAGTCGACAGAGAACATCAAGGTCACAGAAAAAATGCTGAAGCAATTTGGGTTCAAAATGGTTTTACCCGAAAGTTTCTATGAAGCCAAAACAGATGAAGGGTTTGGATGGTACAGGCTGGAGGCAGCAAAATATTCTCAGGCAGTGCTCATATACACTAGAGAATTTGTTGACAGTGCTCAGTTTAGCCTGAACAACATTATCAAATACAGGAGCTATATCACAAAGAAATACATCCCTGGTGAAATTTCTGGTTCTTACATGACCACAGACACCATCAATGGAATGACGGCAAGGCTGGTTCCCTTTGCCGGAACGCGTGCCACTGAGGTCAGAGGTTTATGGAAAACGGAAGGCGATTTTATGGGAGGCCCGTTTTTATGCTTCACTTTTCTTGACCAAAGCAGTAAGAAAGTGATTACTCTCGAAGGATATGTTTATTATCCCAGCAATGACAAAAGAGATTTGATGATGCAGCTTGAGGCAATTTTGTATTCCTATCGCAAGAAATAAAATTTGCTAAACTCTGCGATGCACTTGCATTCATGAGCCAGGTTGTCGATACACCCGAAAATGTCTATGGACGAATGATCACGAGCTTTTCCTGAATCATTTGTGAATGATTGACAATCTGAACCAGATAGGTTCCTGCATACAAAGTTCCTGGGTTAACGCCTACCAAATGACCCACGGAAATGAAATCTGCTGAGAATACGGAAACCGCATCGGTATTTTTGATGTCCACATGAACAGGTCCATCAACCCAATCAGCGGGCAGGCGAATATCAAATTCTCCACTTGTAGGGTTGGGATAAAACAGGACTGTGGTCAAGTCCTGATCCATTTCGTTTATAGAACCCGGCCAGCAAGGCCAAATGAGTTGTGTGGAAGGACTACCACCGGGACATCCATTGATCCAGTTTTCAGCTTCACACAGGTATCCGGCTGGGTTTAACAATTCGAGGGTGTATCCATTGCCAGCAGCGCCTAAAGGCCAGGGTGTGGTTACGCCATAAACCATTGATTGACGAATCACACCCAATTGATCAAACAAACGCAGAGCTTCACCACCTGAACTCAATCCAAAAGAAAAAGGTCCTTCAACTGATACGACAGCAGGATGTTGTGTTGCAAATTTGGTTAAATCACCAGCAAGCACAATCCTTTCGCCTGCCTGCAGGACGGTACCCGCAGGAAGCACAAACAGATGCATATCATCTTCGTCACTAAAAGTCCATCCACTGATATCGAGCTGAATCGATGAAGGGTTGTACAATTCAATCCAATCACCGGCATCGGATGTATCGGCAGACCGGTAGTTAATTTCGGAAATAATGATGTCGTTTAAGCAGGGAGTCCATGGTGAACCCGGGGAGCCTCCGACACAACCCGCAAACCAGCTTGAAGGAAGTGACGGATTACATGAGTCGGATTTCAATTCCAGAGTGTGCCCCAGTCCATCTGCTTCCACAGGCCAAGGATGGGCATCGGAATAATTCACCTGAATCATTGGCAATTCATTGGTATCGGAAATAACAATCATTTCTCCTCCATTGCTGAATCCAAATCCAATTGGGCCAATACATGGTATAGAAGGCCAGAATATATGAAACAAACTTGAATCCTGAGCCAACACAATTCTTTCGCCAGGGTCGACTATAACGCCATTGGGGATGATATATTTATGATACGGCAGCCCATCATTTAGTTTCCATCCTGATAGATCGACAGGCCTGTTTCCTACATTAAACAATTCGATCCAGTCACCGGTATTCAGGGTCGAGTCGGAATGATAATTCAATTCGCTCACGATGATCTTTCCTGCATCTGTATCGGGCAAAAACACCGCAGTGAGATCGATGTCAGCGGGAATATCAAGCACAATCGACTCCAATGTATCACAGGATAACACAGGGAGTGATGAAATCCAATGTGAAAAAGTGTATCCGGGCTCCGGGTAAGCAGTAATAGTCACAGGATTTCCGGAAAAATACACGCCGAGCCACGGCAACGAATCGGGCACAATGGTATTGATTCGAATCCGGCCAGCTTGTTGAGGATAGACGTTTAGCAATGTGTTTACCTGTCCATTCATCGAAAAGCGGTTTTCAATATCATTTCGAACCACGGCATTTCTCAACATCAGCTGATATTGAAACTCCTGATGCCGAGAATAGAAATCGGCCATTTGCTGAGGAATATTTCCGGGATCACCCCAGCGATTATATTCAGCTGGCATTTCAGGCCACATTTTACTGAACATATCTCCTTCAACCTGAGTTAAGCGCTCAGGGAGATAGCTTGTGTTCATTAAATCAGCAAAACGATTGATGAAATAAACCCGATACTCGTCATTCTGAATGCTCTGCAGCCAAATATTTATATATGGGATACCGGTACTCTGACCTAACATAAAACCGATGTGATCATCATAGCAATCGGACCATCCTCCCGGATCAAGTGCAAGTTCGAGATCAATAACACAGAATCGCCAGGCATCGGCCACATCAGACCGATAGATTTTAATATTATTCCAAGGCCAGTCGGTATTTCCCATCCATGACTCAGCAATGATATAGTCCGTATAGTAATCGAGATCAAAATACTGATTAGCATCTTGTGTAAAAGCCGGATTGGATGGATTTAAAGCTAGAAATTGATTGTAATCATCGAAGAATAAATCGACAGATCCGGAAACGGCCTTGAGTATTCCTCCACCCCATGCGCTTTGCGAAAGAATACTTACGCTGTCTTCATTGGCATTATCGGTTTCGTTGAAAAACTCTTCATCCATTTTTTCACGCATTTCGTACAGGCCGAAATATTCGCCGTTGATATATACGGAAACCGGCACCATTGCCGAGTAATAATTCATGGTTTCTTCGCACATCAGGCGAGTCTGACAAGCATCCTTATAAGGAAAAGACAAAAACATGTTGCTCCCGTTTCGCAGGTAAAACTTACTATACTTATCCCTGTACTGTTTTTCAGGATATGCCTGGAAATAAACCGGACCTTCACCCAGAACAGGATCATCGAGCTCTATTCTAAATGAATGCTGAGGTTGTGACCTGCTACCACCCCAACCTCCATCAACCTGAATACCTGCAGATTGTGAAAAAACAACCTGATTCAATGTATCGAACAACTCAACATATGCGTTTTTTTCCCAGTCGGCCCACCAGTTATCGAAAATCCCTGAGCCTCCATATAAATTATCATTTTCTGTAATAACAGACAACACAGGAGTGGTATGATTCAATGAGAAAAAGTAAGTTGCAGCAGTCATCGGGCTTTGCAAATAACCATTTGCGAAAACTGCCGATTTGAGTACAGTTGTTGAGTTGATATTTAAGGGTGCTGAGAAAACAGGAGAAGCAGGTGTAGGATCTGTTCCATCGGTTGTATACCGGATGACAGAAGCAATGGTATTTGGATTAATGATTGAAACTGAGAAGGAAGACACAAATACCCCTGAAGTGACAGTGAATACCGGAGGTAGTAGATATGTGTTAAAAGTGTCGGAGGTGTTATTAGAAATCCCTGGTGTTCCTGTCTGAAAAAGGACATCGGTTGATGATGCATCGGGGAACAACCCATTGCTGTTATCAAGTCCCTGAGCATTGACATTCAGTGAACTGAGCATTGTTTGGGCTGGCGAAAACAAATACACCGTTTCTCCAGAAGAAGACAGCTTAAAATTAGTATGAAGGTTAGCTCCGGCCGGTTCAAAAGTCGATGGAAGATCTGAAAGAGAAACAAGCTTCATACTAATATCCAGATAATCATATACTGTTCCTGGATCAGTAGACACAACACTAAATGACAATGAGTTGATCATTCCGGGAAGAACCCCAGCTGCTAACAGTTCTGCCGCCGGGATCAGCATTTGATGCCGTGCAGCCCAATACCAGTTTCCATAAGGAGCAGGATAGTCGTATGCAGAGTTTTGCAATGACCCGCTGCCTATATTCAATCCGTTTATTCTAAGATTAGGTCTTTGATAAACACTTGTGCCGGAAGTTGCGTCACAAATGGCATTACTCCCGTCCTGATAGGCAAACAGG
>CAZLHV010000238.1:0-4700 GCA_964559205.1 uncultured Bacteroidaceae bacterium | reverse complement strand
CACCGACGCCTTTCGTTTTACACTGGCGGCGTACACCGCTCAGGGGAGGATTTCCTGTCCTCGTGCCGGTTAATATTCAGGTCAACGACAGCAAATCTCTGCTTCCCATTCAAGGTGCAACCATCATGATTCGTTATGCAGGCCACACTGATACCATCGTGACAGATGAAAAAGGTCTGGCCACCATGTGGATGATACAAAAGGATGAAGCCGGTTTGGTCATCGCTGCTAACAACTATCGCACGGAAGCTGACTCAGTGATCACTCAGGCCGAAAAAAGCCTTTACCCACAAACCATCCATAGAAACTACTCGTTAACCCCCGACGATCGTGGAATCACCATCGAAGGCGAAGTAACTGATGCCTCGGGTACACAGCCAATTGATAATCAGAAACTGATGCTTCTCGGATCAAACGGCTATTTCGATCAAACAGCCACAGACAGCAGCGGTTATTATGAATTTACTCACCTTCAGGACAATAACGCATACAAGCTGCTCATGGCAAGAAAAGGCTATTGGACACAAACCAAAGACATCAGCATTCCTGATCTCAACAGCGGATTCAACTTTTCATCAAAGAGCGGATTTGATCTTGATTTCAACCTCCAACCGATTCAGGAAAACGAAGAGATTGTGATCAACGATATCTATTATGATTTCGATAAGGCCACCCTTAAGAAAGAATCGGAAAAAGAACTCGACAAACTTGTAAACATGCTCGGAAACAACCCGAATATCAGCGTCGAAATCAGCTCCCACACCGATAGTCGTGGCCCCGACGATTACAACCAGAGATTGTCTCAGGCTCGAGCCGAATCGGTGGTCATGTATCTTGTAAAAAAAGGCATATCACAAAAACGATTGCTCTCTAAAGGCTATGGTGAATCACGCCCCCTGATTGTAAATGCAGTGAACGAAGACGATCATCAGAAAAACAGGCGAACTTCTTTCCGCGTCATTTCTGTCAGCGATATCAACGACAACGATCTGCTTAGCTATAACATCAATGATCAGGGCCAAACGCCTTCATCTGTCTCATATCAGCCGAATACAAACATTGTGTACAAGGTGCAGGTCTGTGCCTCGCGCACCCCACTCGAATCAGACAACTACTTTACCAAACTAGACAACGCCCTGCCCGACCTCATCGTAGTAGAAGAAAAATACCCCGACGGATTCTACAGATATATCGCAGGAACCTTCACCTCTTATGAAGAAGCCGTTCAGCTCCGCGATAACATCATTGCCGCTGGCTATTCCGATTGCTTTATTGGCGCGTACAAAAACAACAAACGTGTAGAATAAACTTACATGTAAATACTTTCGCAGTGTGGTTTAATGGTTAAAAGAACGCATCAGAGGCAGGGTCTTCCTGCCTTTGGTGTTTTATGTAAACCCCAGCGTTTTTTTCTTTCACTTCAGAAACAATTGACGCACCTCGGAATCAAGTTTCTGAAATTCAGCAAGCAATTGCCTGAAATTGGCAAGATACTGATGAAGCATTTCATGATCATCGGCATGCTCTGGATCCAAAACCACGATCGCTTCTGGAAAACTCTTTTTCTTGTTTTCAAGCTTCGAAATGATTTGCATGCCAAACAAATAAAGCCATTCGGGTAAATACACCAGTACTTCGCGTCCTGGCCCCTGCTCAATGGCTTTTAATTCCAGCTCAGGCCACAATTCTTTTATCCCGTTCCGACTCACCTTGCGCTGAGAGTAATCTTCTGTCAGCAATATGCATTGCTGCAAATAATTCAGAATAGGCGAAATCCACAGCAAGCCTTCTGTCAGAGCCATTCGCCTGCGGTATTTCGGGTCGCTCATCCTGTCTCTCCGCCGAAACAGGCGGTCAGAAAGCACATAAGCCAAAATGCCGGTCAAAACGCCCGCCAGTACACTGATGATAATCCAGATTTCAAATGACATATCAATCGGTTTCTGTTTCCAAACGGCAAAGATAAACGATTTATTGCCGCCATCTAGCTTTCAGCTGTTTATCTCATATCATAGAACGAGCGGTTTCACGGCGATAATCAAGTAATTTTACTTTATCTGTATGGCTTTGCCTGTATTACATTTACTGCAAAACCACCTTCCCATGAAAGCGTTATGGATTTTCACCCTCAGCTTCCTGTTTGCTGTTTCGGCAAATGCTCAAAACGACATTCAACTCAGCCAGCAGTCTTTCACACGCCTGTTCTACAACCCTGCAGCCTGCGGCCAAAACCAGTCGTCTGTCTTCAATTTCTTAACCCGAAGCCAATGGTCAGGAATCAACGAAGCTCCGGTCACCATGCTTGTTAACTATCAGCATTTTTTCGAAAAACCTAAGGTCGCAGCCGGTATCAACCTCGTTAACGATAAACTGGGGCTGGAAAATAATTACAATATCAAGGCAGCATACTCCTATAGGATGCAAACCGGGCAGGAAAGCTTTCTCAGTCTGGGCATCGGAGCTGGGGTGCTCACCAAAAACGTCGATTTCGGCAGAATTGTTTTCGAAGATGCCGAGAATGTCGACTATTTGGCCCTCGAGAACAAATGGAAACCCGATTTCGATGCAGGAATCGAAATGAACTGGCGGAATCTAAGCAGCGGGTTTTCTGTTACTCACATCAATAATTCAGCTCAATCGGCAAACTTATACACCGTACCAAGACATTATTATGGTTACCTGCGTGGCCTCATCCCGCTGAACGAGCAAACCATTCTGTCGCCAGCCTATGCTGTCAATAGCTGTGTTTACAGAACCCAACACGAATTTAACCTCTCTGCCTTTTTTGGCAACTCGTTTTATAGCGGACTAAGCTATCGCCTTAACGAATCATTTGTGGTACTCACCGGCGTCCGATTTGGTCAGGTTTTCCGGCTTTGCTATTCATTCGATATGAACGCAGGTCCACTCAATAATACCATGAGTGGCGGCACACACGAAATTCTGCTGCAAGTGTTCCCGGGAAAAAAACAAGCCGTTAATCAGCCATCACCTAGGTTCTTCGATTAATTTCCTTTCACATTCTCACCTCACCAACGTCACCGTTCCGCTTTTCACCACCGTTTCCCCATTCAGTAGCAAAGCCTCCACAAAAACAGCATAAACGCCTTCGGGGGCATTGTGACCACGGAAAGTCCCATCCCAACCACATTCCGTGCTTGTCGCACTGAGCGGCGTCGAAGTATTGCATGAAAAGACCTCCTCGCCCCAGCGATCATAAAGCCTCATGGCTTTTAACTCCTTCACATAGCTGCTGCGAACATAATACACATCGTTGTTGCCATCGTTGTTGGGCGAAAAAATATTCGGCAAATAAATGGGATTTTCACAATCAATCACCTCCACGGTTACCGTATCAAAATGTTCCTGCACATATTCATCAACCACATAGAGCGCATAAACGGTGGTTTGCTGCGGGCTTACGGTTGGACGTGGCAAACTATCGTTTGTCAGACTTGCACTATCGCCACTTACCACACTCCATTTGAATGTACGTGCCGTATTTTCATCCCAACCCAGCGTAGTTTCTTCGCCTTTGCACAGGTCGCGGTTTTCGCCTGCCTCGGCCTCGTAGTAAAAGCCTGTGCAGTCGTAGAGAGAAACGTCGTCTATGAAAACTCCAGCAGAAAAAATATAATTATTATAACAAATAGATGGAATTTCTTGAGCAACGATTGAGGTTGAATCAATGGAATTAAAATTTCCAATAGACAAATACTGTTCATTTCCACTTGCAATAAAACTTGATGAAATCAATTGCCATCCATTAAAATTTATAAAATTATTTGAAGTGTTTTGAACTTGTACAGGTATAGAATTGTTAACAGTTGCGAAAAATGCTGTATCAGTAAAAAGAGCTCCAACTGAACTAGTAGAAAAACCCGCACAATCAAAACTGCTAACCCAAAAACTCAAACAATATTTATGGTTTGTTTGTAGGGGTGCGTTAATCATTGCTTTTATAATACCTCTGTCGTCATTTACATACAAAGTGTCAGAATATAATGTAATTCCCATATAAGCAATGCCATCTTTTGCAAATTCATATCCGTCCTCATTGTAAGGCACGCCATGATATCTCACATCTTCAAATGGTGTGGGATATGAGATAAAATTACAAGCATTGTTCAAGTATGTGAAATATTGATTCATATTAACATTTCCTCTTTCCCAATTGGGAATGTTTTCAATATAAAATAATGTATCACACAATGGATCATAAACAGGAGTGTTTAACTCAAAGCTCCCATTGGGAATAAGATTAGTAAGCTGACCATAGGTCAGCTTACTAATGATGAGGAAAATTATTATGCAAAAAAACCGAAACATGGTTAATTGGCAAATTTTGAAAACTTTCCTGTTGACACTTGGCCTGAACTGCTTCTAATAATGTATGAATAGAAACCAACCTCTAGTTGCTTCAAATCAATCATTGATATTAGGTCGTGGAGTTCCGTTTTAAGCACCTCTTTACCAGTATGATCAAACACAATGAGTTCAAAATTGTGTTCAACGGATTCAATACCAATCGTAATCGCGTCAGTTGCAGGATTAGGAAATACCGTAACATTGAAATCAGGTTCAATTTCCAGTACAAACTCCATTGATTTACCTGCTCTTTCGTCTTCGCATTCATTAAAATATCCTGTATTGAACGGGTCGAACATTTCCATCAGGATTCTTGCTTTATATACCCCTTC
>CAZLHV010000237.1:0-4737 GCA_964559205.1 uncultured Bacteroidaceae bacterium | reverse complement strand
GCCAAACCAACTCCATATCAGGCGATTAAAATAAGAACTTAATTGAACACCTGAATTAAAAATTTTCTTCAATATTCTTTCTCCCCATTTTTCCCTACCTTCGTATCCCTAAACCATGATCATCACCATCGACCACCAATCAGGATTCTGTTTCGGCGTTACTTCTGCAATTTCAGCAGCCGAAAAAGAACTCGCATCAAGCGGACGCCTGTTCTGCCTTGGTGATCTTGTGCATAACAACGTCGAGATGCAACGACTCCGTTCCCTTGGCCTGGTGGTCATCTCGCATCAGCAGCTGGCGCAGCTGAAGAACGAAAAAGTTCTTATCCGTGCCCATGGCGAACCTCCCGAAACCTATCGTATTGCCCGCGAGAACAACCTGCAGCTCCTCGACCACTCATGCCCGGTCGTTCTTAAACTACAGAATAGAATCAGACAGGGATACCAGACCATGTCAGTTCTCAACGGGCAGGTTGTTATTTACGGAAAACCCGGACACGCTGAAGTTACCGGCCTTAATGGCCAAACCGATAACAATGCAATCATTATCAGCTCAGCCGACGATTTCCACCAGATCGATTGTTCAAAACCCGTCATCCTTTTTTCGCAAACAACAAAGGATGAAGAAGGGTTTTATCGTTTGGCAGATCACATCCGGAAATGCATGTTTTCTCATGGCATTGATCCCGACAAGCATTTAACCATCAACAACACCATTTGCCGATCGGTTGTTAACCGGGTTCCACGTCTACGCAGCTTTGCATCGCAGCACAACATCATTGTTTTTGTCAGCGGAGCACAAAGTTCCAACGGGAAATTTCTTTTCAGCATTTGCAAGGAAGTCAATCAGCAAAGCCATTTTATCAGCGATGTGAATGAACTGAACAAGGACTGGTTTCAACCCGATGCTTCGGTTGGAATTTGCGGTGCAACATCCACCCCAATGTGGCTCATGGAAAGTGTTCGCGATGCCATTGCCCGATTGTTTTGATTTCTTATCATCGCAACATAATGCATAATGTTCGTTTTGCTGTGCAATTGCAATGCGCCCGGCTTCGTGCACTACAATTCCATCATGATCATCATAATCTGCATGCTTCAATTCAATCTGCGATAAACGCACATTGTCATAAAATATATTACCCTACTCCAGTTCGATTGGTGATGCATAGTCGGTTTTTATTATTTTTGTAAAAACGCTTTCATGATTCGCAGTACGTGGTATTTTATTCTTTTGGGTGCAATCCTCGCCGCTTGCTCTCATTCATCTGAAACTGATTTTTCGGTCATTAGCAAAGACCGATGGTATTCGGGAAACATAAATGGCAAAGAGCTTTTTATTCGCTTTTCGGATATTCAAAAGCAACATGCGACCGGAATGGCTTTTATCAACAGCAACAGCCCTTTAGCAAATACAGGAAGCATCAAGGCCACGGAAGATTCCCTGATTGTTCGTTTGGCTGATTTAAAAATTGATGCAGCAGGAACCTGGCAATTGACGCCGGAATCGATGACTTTCCACCCGGATGATGATCAAAGCAACATCAAGTTTACAGCGCAGCCAAAATCATCCCTGCCTGCTCATCACAAACGATACGAAACCGAGTTGTTCAAAAAAGTCAAGCGGAGCGAAGTAACCTACGGACATGCCCCTGGCTTTTATCAATCAAAGCCTGTCCCCGATATGAATGCCGAGTCTTATCCTGCCATCATCAGCGAAGTACTCAATGGTATCAGCAGCAATCTGATGGCCGAGGATATTGGATTAACAATGGATATTTATGAACCCGATGCCGACACATGCCAACTACGTCCCTTGTTGGTTTTGATACACGGCGGTGCATTTATTGTTGGTGATAAAAGAGACGATCTTCAGGAAAAATTTGCCGATTACTTCGCAAAACGTGGCTATGTCGTAGCATCGGTAAACTACCGTTTAGGTTATATATTTCTTCCGGGAGCGTATTCAAACCTCGAGCGTTGTATCTATAAAGCTGTTCAGGATGTCAGAGCTGCCTTGCGATGGCTGGTACATCACAAAAAGAAATACAGAATTGACCCCGGACATATATTTCTTGCAGGCAATTCTGCCGGAGGATTCATCGCATTGAAAACTGCTTTTATGAGCAAGGACGAAGTATATGAAAGTGCAGAGGGCAACCTATTTATGCTTCAGGATGATCTTGGCTGCCTTGACTGTTCGGGCAACGACTACAAGGAGAAATTCAGGATTAAAGGGCTCATCAGCATGTGGGGTGCTATGACCGACGATGAGATGATGGATGCAGGCGAGAAGACACCGCTTCTGCTTATTCATGGTGATTCCGATAAAATTGTTCCTTACTCCTATCAGTTTCCCTTCCGGAATATTGATGAAGACATTACGGCGTTTTTTGTCGAAAAAGTTTATGGTTCAAAACCATTGTCCAACAGAGCCGAAAAACTTGGATTTCCTGTGAAACTGATCACCGTACCTAGCGGCTCGCATGAACCTCAGGTTGATGAAAAAAACCGATACACGCCTTTTATGAATGAGCTCATACAGCAAATCGACAGCTTTGTGTTCTCGCTCATCGAACCGGCAACACTGAAAATCTCAGGGCCACAAAGTGTTTCCGGCAATAGCAAAGTCTCGGTGTATAAAATCAAAGGCTTCGGACAAAATGCCGAAATCTTCTGGGAAGTCAATGGTGGTTGCATTGTCGCATACGAAAATCAAAACAAAGTTAGCGTGGTGTGGTTTAGCAATGCCAGTGAACATAGTCTGCGAGTCGGTGTAAAAAGCCGAAATGAAAAACTCCTTGTGTCTGATCATTTCTACATTAAACTGAATTAATAAATGAAGGTATCCGGCTTGCTGCACATAGCATCCATGCTGTTTCTTTGCTGTCATGCGCCTGGGGGTCATGCCCAGAACGACTTCAATCAGAAATCGGCTAATTTGCGAAGCATCGACCCGGAACAAAGCTTATATTTTGCCAGATGGGCGTTGTGGGAAAGTTGTCGTGAAAACGATACCGCCGAAACAGCCCTGAGCTATAAAAACATGGGCGTGGCCTTTTATTTCTCAGGCGAGTTCGATAGCGCTTCAGTTTATCTGCAAAAAAGTCTCGAATGGTACACTGCGGCAAATGATTCAACTGGCATATCTGCTGCCCTGCTGAACCTTGGAAATGTTTGCCGGCAAACCACCAGCCTGAAAGAGGCTGAGCAGTATTTTTTGGGCAGCCTCACCATCGATCTGAAACTCAACGATCTGGCAGGAATTGCTTTGGGATTAAACAACCTTGCACAAATTCATCATTTCAGAGGCAAATACAACTCGGCGTCAGAACTTTACCGCATGTCGGCCCGTTTTCATATCCTTACCCAAAACACTTTTGGGGCTGCACAGGCATGGATGAATACGGCGGTTCTGCTCATTGAAACCGGCAACACTGGCTCTGCTTCGGTCTACCTGAATGCCGCCTTCACAGTGTTTGAAAAAGTCAATGATCCGTTTCATACCGCGCTTTGTTTAATGAACATGGGCGATCTGAACAGGCTGTCAGGAAACGATTCCGTCGCCCGCCTCCAACTTTGGAAAGCCATCGAATTGTGTCGCGAAAATGATTTTCATTCTGAAGCTGCAACGGCATGGTTATACTATTCCTATTTACTTAGCGACCTGCATCAAAAAGACAGTGCTGAAATTTGCTTCTTCAAGTCGATGGAGCTCTGCCTGGAAACAGATAACGATTTTCTGGCCCAGCATGCATTGATTCAGCGTGCAAAAGACCTGGCGTCCGAGGAAAATTACCGCGAAAGCAATGCCTGCCTGATCAATGCAGAATCATTCGCCATGCGAATGGATTATCTGGCCAACCTGAAAGTAATCTATTTACAACTTAGCAACAACTATACGATGTTAGGCGATTTCAATAAAGCCTGGACATATAGGTTAAAAGCCGATTCCTTGCTGAAAGATGAGGTTAAAGCTGAAAGTCATAGTATCTCTGAAAAACAGATCATTAACGATTTTCCTTCCAGCAGGTCAATTCTGCTTGGCATATGCATTGGGCTCTTCATCTCCGGGTCATTGCTCCTTCTTTATCGCCGAAAAATGACAACAAACAACTGATCACCACCTGCTTCTGCGTGCAAAAAAGGGCATCAGCACCGATTCAAGCCCCTCTGCAATATCCGCTTCAACATACTCAATCCCGTATTGTGGCGATCGTGTCCTGACAGTCTCCATGAGCTTTGCAAAGTTCTTCTGATAGGCTTCTCGGATCTCGGCAGGTCTGATTTTAATCACCGACTGATTTTCAAGATCGATGAATTTATGAGGAGCATTTCCAAAATCAAACTGCTGTTCAAGTGAATGATCAAGCGTGTGAAACAAAATGACTTCATTGCCCTGATGACGCAAATGCTGGAGGGCATCCATTAATGATTCGGGATCATGAGCGGCATCGAGCAAATCGCTGAATATAATGACCATTGAGCGTCGGTGAATGCGCTCGGCAATATCGTGCAGCGATTGAACCAGCTCGGTTTTGGCAGAAGGCTTATTGCGCATTTGATCAAGATGCTGCTGAAGCTGAGTCATTAAAAACTGATGATGAATAAAAGTGGATTTCGACAAAGTATGCAAACCCAGTCCGTCGTGAACCACCGACAGCCCCACAGCATCGCGTTGCTGCCTGAATATCAGCATGAAAACCGCTGCAAGAAATACCGAGAAATGATATTTGG
>CAZLHV010000236.1:0-4789 GCA_964559205.1 uncultured Bacteroidaceae bacterium | reverse complement strand
CTGCGGGTTAATGATACCGTCCTGAATGGCATAAATGGCCAAATTATAAGTGCCAGTCATGGTGGTAAAATATTTCACCTTGGTATAAACTGTGTATGAACCAGATGCATATTCAACCAGCATTCCAACACCGCAGTCTGGTCCGGTTTGGTTTTGTCTGGTCTTGATGGCATTTTTCCATCCAGTAGGAGAAAGATTATAGGTGTTGTCAAACTCAATCCAAAGATTGGGCGGGCCACCAATGCCATATTGGGTTTTCAATGTCTGAGCCATAGCCAAATACATTGGATCTGACGATGAGTAGTGGAGCGAAAGCCCATTGACACGGTTGGCATCGATACCATCCTCGCCGGCAAAAGCTTCCTCGAAGGTGGGGATGCCCCATTCACCACAGTATCCACACCAGGTGGCTGTAGTAAGAATGACAAAGGCTTCCTGTGTCTGAGAAACAGTAATGTTGTCGTATGGACTCGGTTCAGGGTCCTCGTCCTTTTTACAAGAGAACAAGACAACACTTCCGAGTAAAAGCAGCAATATTCCTTTTTTCATAGGTTTGGGGTTAAATTTCTGTAAAGATAATTTAAAAATTGAAAAAGTCAAGACTTTTTTAATCTTTCACCATGAATAATAGCATTTTAAATGACCCGAATGCCTTCACTGCATGAGGTTCATTGGCCGGCATGATGAGCATCTCGCCGGCCTTCACCAGATGAGATACCCCTCCGATGATGAATTCACCAGTTCCTTCAACAACCTGAACCACAGCATCAAAAGGGGCTGTGTGTTCGCTGAGCGACTGCCCGTTGTCAAAAGCAAAAAGTGTGAGATTGCCGCCCTGGTTTTTAGTGATGATTTTACTGACAATCCCACCAGGAGTATAATCAATGGCGGTGGAGACCGCCATCACTTGCGAATGGGCAAAAGAGTTTTCCATATTTTTCAAAATTAAAGGGCGGGGGAAAGCCCCCGCCCTGATTTTATTAAGCGTTTATCATCATTTCAATATCTTCATCCACATTGGTGATACCGCCTATTCCAAAGTTTTCAACCAGTACTTTGGCGACATTTGGCGAGAGGAATGCTGGAAGCGTTGGCCCCAGGTGAATGTTTTTCACGCCAAGTGATAGCAGAGCAAGTAAAACAGCAACAGCCTTCTGCTCATACCATGCAATGTTGTACACAATGGGCAATTTGTTCACGTCGTCAAGACCAAAAACCTCTTTCAGCTTAAGTGCGATAACTGCCAGTGAATAGCTGTCGTTGCACTGACCTGCATCGAGTACGCGTGGAATACCGCCAATATCACCCAAAGGCAGTTTATTGTATCGGTATTTTGCACAACCTGCCGTAAGAATGACAGTGTCGTTTGGTAGCTTTTCGGCAAATTCCGTGTAGTATTCGCGCGATTTCATCCGGCCATCGCAACCGGCCATCACCACAAATTTTCGGATGGCACCCGATTTCACGGCATCAACCACTTTATCGGCAAGAGCCAAAACCTGTGCATGTGCAAATCCACCGACAATTGTTCCGCTTTCAATTTGAGTCGGAGGCAGACACTTTTTCGCATGTTCTATGATGACAGAAAAATCCTTGCGTCCTCCTTCAGGCCGGTCGGCAATGTGAATGGCGCCTTCGAGCCCTGAAGCTCCTGTGGTATAAATTCGGTCAGCATAGCTGGCATTTGCGCGCGGAGGCACAATGCAGTTGGTGGTAAATAGAAATGGACCATTGAATGTTTCAAAGTCGTCGACCTGTTTCCACCAGGATGAGCCATAGTTGCCGACAAAGTTTTCGTATTGCTTGAACTTTGGATAGTAATGGGCCGGAAGCATTTCACTATGGGTATAAACATCGACGCCAGTGTCTTTGGTTTGCTCAAGAAGATCCTCAAGATCTCTAAGATCATGTCCACTGATGAGAATGCCCGGATTGTTGCGAACCCCAAGGTTTACCTGTGTGATTTCCGGGTTGCCGTATGTGCTTGTATTGGCTTTGTCAAGTAAAGCCATGGTTCTCACACAATACTCGCCCGTTTTCATTGTCAGCGCAACCAACTCATCGGCCTGAATGTCAGTGCGAAGCAGTTGTGACAGGGCATGAACCGTAAATGAGATGATTTCCTGATCGCTGTGATTCAGATTCCATGCATGCTCAGCGTAGGCAGCCATCCCTTTCACCCCATACATAATAAGCTCTTTCAAAGATCGAATGTCCTCGTGGGTCTCCGATAAAATCCCAATTAGTAGCGCCTTTTTTTCATATTCTTCCACACCCGAGGCATCCCATTGAGCTGCGCCCGGAATGTTCATTTCGCTCGCCTGTGCTTCAACGATTGCACGAAGTTTGCGCTTGGCAGCTAGGGTGTCGTCAATCAGCCCGACGATGGCATTGCGATCGAAATTTGCATTGGTAATTGTCGCAAATATAGCATTCAGCACCATCCGATCTGTCTTAGGATCAATGTTTATGTTTAGCTGAATGGCCCGATCCATCCACCAGCTTAAACCTTTCACATTGTAAATCAGCAAATCCTGCATTGCTGAAACGGGCTCTTTTTTTCCACACACACCTGCAATAGTACATCCAGTTCCTTTTGCAGTTTCCTGACACTGAAAACAAAACATGCTCATGGTTGTTCTTTTTAATTAGCAAATAGGTAAAACAATACGCAAATGTATAAATGAATTGCTTGTCGGAAAATAAATTAACACATAAATAACATTAATTTTTCCTAGGATCAGTTAGATCGAAGAAAATCAGTTTAATAATAGGTTTCAATCCACTTAATATAATATCTATATTTTAGCTGAGTAACATTTTGAGGGTGAAAATCGTCATTGGGGTGAAATATTCCTGATTTTTATGGGTTATTGAAACAATTATGCGCACTTTTTGGGTCATTTTGTTATTTACGTTTGGATTAAGTGCGGGCGCACAGGTGATTAGCGGCGTGGTTCGCGATGCCAGTGGGTTGCCATTGCCGGGCGTGAATGTGCTGATCAAGAATACTCAAACAGGTACGGTGGCCGATGCTGACGGACAGTGGAAGATTTCGATCAGGCCTGGTACATACACGCTGGTTTTCTCACTCATTGGTTATAGTACCCTTGAAACGCAGGTTGTGGTGGGGCATTCGGGCAGCAAGGTCGAAACAATACTTGACCAGTCGGTTACCAAGCTCAACGAGGCTTTGATTGTGGCTGATACTCGTGATCTCGGACGTGATATCATGAAAATGGCTAGAGAAAACCGCAGAGCGTATCTGCTAAGTGCGTCGGAGTATCGTGTTGAGGTAAGCAGGAAATTGTCGCTCCTGCGTCGTGAACCACGCGATATTTATGATAGCATAAAAAAAGCGACATCAGACAGTCTCAGTAATCTTTCGGGGAGCAACCTCCTGAAAACTCCGAAAGAGCGCAGAGCAGAACGTAAGGCGTTGCGCCGGTTTCGCAAGGAGCAAAAGCAGCTTCGAAAACACATGTCCGATACAATTCCAAGGCAGCAGGATACTGTAATGGTTGAGCACATTGGATCGCTCAATGAAGTGATTCTGACACAATATGTCAGCAAGGGGCAGGCCCGTGATGTGGTTGCTGCAGAAAACAAGTATGAGCTTGCCGATTTTGAGGATTACATTTACATTAGTCTGGGATATGATGATGAAGGGCTTGAAATCGACAATATTCAGTTTGTTTATGAGGAACCCTACATGTTGTTTAAAACGGCTGAGGACTGGAATTTCAATTTTTACGAGCCTCAACTTCGAAAAGAGATGCTGTGTCAGCAGCCTTTGGTTTCACCATTGTCACCAATGGGCCCTACCTTATATAAATATGATTATGCCGGTTTGGAATACGACGATTCTACAAAGATCTTTAAAATAAAAATCACACCATTGTTTCCAAATGATGCGCTTTTCACGGGGTTTATTTATATCAGGGACAAAGCGTTCTGCCTTGAAGAAATTGATCTGACCATTGATCCCAGAGCCCTTACCATGGTAAATTCATTCCGGATTCATCAGAAATATAAGTTGGTCGATTCATTGCATTCGGTCCCATCCCACACCGTGCTTGAGTATGGAATCAAGGAAGGACGTGTTCAGATGATTACCACAGGAGAAACATACTACTCTGCATATGTATTTAATGAAGACTCGGCTTCATATCCCGGGCAGGCACTGGAAATGGTGAGATATGACAACGATGCACTCAACCGGGATTCGTTGTGGTGGGATCAAAACCGTGCGATTTCGCTTAATAAACAGGAAATCATATATTCCAATTATGTTGATAGTTTGCGAAGAGTTTTTACTGGCGAGGAGTTTACACGCAAGCTCGATTCAGCCTATAATCATATCAGCATCTGGAGTTTTCTGTACAAGGGGGTGGGGCATCGAAACCGTGAACGACAGATTCAGTATTATTTTGGACCGATTCCCTCTCAAATGAATTTTTTTGGAATTGGAGGCTATCGGCATAATTTGAATGGAAATTTCAGCAAGCGTTTCAGGAATGATGCCCATTTGCAATCAAGTGCTGACTTAAGTTTCGGGTTTAATAATCACGATTTGCGGGGACGTTTTGGGCTTGGATACACATATATCCCGAAGAAATTTGTGCGCACACATGTCAGTTTTGGTGATTATTACGACATGATTAATCACAATCCCTCGATTACAAGTGCCTTTAGCCGGAGCAATTATGCCCGTACAAAAATGTTTTCAATTGCTCAAAGGATGGAGGTTTTTAATGGTTTTTTTGCGGAGCTGACATTCGAACATTCC
>CAZLHV010000235.1:0-4833 GCA_964559205.1 uncultured Bacteroidaceae bacterium | reverse complement strand
GGACCTCGACAAATTGTCCGGGCCATATTTCCGGATGATCTGCGGGAAGCTGAAGCGAGAGCACAAAGTGTTTGTCGTTCAGTTTTGTGTTCTTCAGCACCGGCAGCAAAGCCTTGCTTTTACTTTTCATCGGTGGTGGCTTCTTCCTGTTTTTCTTCTTCGGCAGCCTCCTCGTCAATCAGTTTTTTCTCGTTCAGCAGGTTGTACCAGGTAAGCAACTTCTTGATATCGCTCGGATACACGCGGTCGCGATCCCATTCCGGAAGCACCTTGTCCATAAAAGCCAGCATTTCTTTTTTGTCAGCTTTTGGATCAATGGCCTGTGCACCTTCGAGGTTTTTCCACATTTTCACCAGCACTTCCCTCAGGGGCATGTCTTCGCCTGTTGTGTAAATGCTGATATCTTCGAGTGCACTGACCCTGTCGGTCGGGAACACCGGAATTTTACTTCCATCGATAAGACTTTCGACGAGCATACCGCTTTTTGTTTGCGATACCAGCGAAAACAAGCCGGGCTTTCCTGAAACTGCAATGATTTTCGATAAATCCATATGTTGTTGATTAAAACAATTCGCCTGATGAAATGAACAGCCGTATGCGCCGGCAAAGCAGCATACGGCTTTTGCGTTAATTATTCGATGCTGCCCGCAGCCGTGTTGACTTCGGGAGCAATTTTCTTTGCGAGTCCCTGCAGCACATTGCCCGGTCCCACTTCGATAAAATCGGCAGCACCATCAGCTACCATGTTTTGAACGGTTTGTGTCCAACGCACGGGAGAGG
This sequence comes from uncultured Bacteroidaceae bacterium, assembly GCA_964559205.1. GTDB lineage: Bacteria > Bacteroidota > Bacteroidia > Bacteroidales > DTU049 > GWF2-43-63. The sequence continues at coordinate 4,053 of CAZLHV010000235.1, read as the reverse complement.
TAAGCTGTGCAATGAGGTTTTCTTTAATCTGGGCTGCTTCGGTAAATGGTTTACCGCTTACATTCTGATAGACAGGGCAGCGAGGGGTTTTAATTTCTGTTGCAGCTATAGCGGCAGCCAGCTCAACACGTGCAGGCTCCATCAGCGGGCTGTGAAAAGCACCACCCACTTTCAGGGGCAGCGCACGTTTGGCTCCGGCGGCTTTGAGCGCCTCACATGCCTTGTCGATTCCGGCTACTGATCCTGAGATGACAAGCTGACCCGGGCTGTTGTAATTGGCAGCAACCACCACTTCGTCGGTAATAGCAGCAAGCACTTCTTCAACTTTATCGTCGTCGAGACCCAGAATGGCAGCCATGGTGCTAGGTTCAGCTTCGCATGCCTTCTGCATGGCCATGGCGCGGGCATAGACCAGCTTCAGGCCATCTTCGAATGTTAAGGCACCGGCAGCTGTCAATGCAGAGAATTCGCCCAGCGAATGACCGGCAGTCATATCCGGATTGAATTGATCGCCCATGCATTTGGCTAAAATGACGCTGTGAAGAAAAATGGCAGGTTGTGTCACTTTCGTCTGGCGCAGGTCTTCCTCTGTGCCGTTGAACATGATATCGGTAATGTTGAATCCGAGAATGCTGTTGGCTTGCTCAAACATCTCTTTGGCCATGGGAAAACGATCGTACATATCTTTTCCCATTCCCGGAAACTGGGCACCCTGGCCCGGAAAAACAAATGCTTTCATGCAGGTAAATTTTGATGCAAAAATACAATTTAATGTACAATGTGGCTGATTGGAAATTTTCGTGTTTCGATATGACACTTTGTATCGTCATTAAAAATTCATTTATTGACGCGGATTGACATGAATTTGACTTCAAAGATTCATTCAGGAATGACTACTTTTCACTATTTTTGGCCCATAAAAATGTAGCATTGAACCTTTTGAACGATTCCAGACAAAAAGAGCTTATTTCAGCCATCGTAAGTCATTATGCGGCAAAGAAAACCGATGATTTTGGTTATCTTGAAATCAGAGCTGAGTTACAACAAAAAGGGCTGGACGAACCTACCATTGGCGGAATAATCAAAATTATTGACCGCATTGTTCTCAGCGAAATTCAATCTTCGCGCAAAAGTGAATTTGATAAAACGCTGCTGATGACCGGCTGGGTACTGATGCTTGGAGGTGCTATACTCACGGTTGGAACCTATGGTGGCTTCATCGCTGCTTTCCAGGGAGTGTATGTTGTTGCCTGGGGGCCCATTGTTGCCGGGTATCTGATGATTCGGTCGGCAAAAAGGAACATAAAGAAAGCTTCAACGCAAGGTCCCGTACACAGAAAACGCTTTCACATCAGAGATGCAGAAGTAGAAAATCTATTTCTTCCTGATGGATTTAACTTGAATTAATTCCAGGAATTCCATAAACAAAGAATCAACGTAAAGTCTCAATAAAATTAGCAGCATGTTGTTTTTTGAATAACCCAACGATATTTCAAAACATCCTACTTTATCAGTAAAATAATACATTTTGCTTTTTACATAAAGCAATATTTTATTTTGCTTTTTTGATTTATCTTTTCAGTAACTTATATATTTCATTTTTCAAATACCGACAAAAACAATTCTCGTCGGTATTATTTGGCTTGTTGTATTGATCGGTACAAACTGAAATGGCTCATACTGAGACCCACACAGCTTCTGAACATAGGCTGGCTATCTTCCTGTTTTATTCTTCATCACCTGAGTGAGATGAACGGCGTAGGTGTTTATGGCATCGACCAGCTGTTTGACATCCTCATCGGCGGCATCGGGATAGAGCGCCTTGTATTGTTCGAGTGCCGAGTTGATGGCGTCGAGTGCCGCCTGTGTGTTTCCTGCTGCATGCGCCTCGGCCATGACTTTCAACGATTGATTGAGAATGGCGATGGCATAGAGTTTTTTGTGCTGTGCTTCAAGCACCAGCTCAATCTGTCCCGTGGCTGGTGACCATTTCAGGCGTGCCTTTTCCTCCTGCACCACCTCTTGCTGTTTGCGGTAGTCGTAATATTTCATCCGAATGATCACCGGCTGGTTTTCAATTTCAGGTGTAGGCTGATGCAAATCAAATTTCACAAGTGCCAGCGTATTGAGCCCCGGGTAAATATTATCGAGTTTCATATCAACTGTGTTACCATTGCGCTGTTGCGTCGGAAAACCATACAGTTGTTTAAATACAATCTGGTTGTTATAGACAATTTCGACATGCACGTCTTTGGCGCATGGGCTCAACACACTCGATAGTTCTTTTTCGAAAATGCGGTTTATCTCGGCTGAGCTTCCGGCAAAATGGAGCAGGCCTCCACCCTCGGTGGCAAGCAGACTCAGCATCGCCTGATTGTAGCCCTCTCCTACTCCAACACACGAAAGTTCGATGCCTTTGGCGTTGTATTCCTTCGATTTACTCACCATTTCTTCTACCGGCGTAATGCCATAGCCGTCGGTCAGTAACACCACACGATTGGTTCCTTTTGGAATCATATTTTTGAGCACCTGTTCATAACCGTCAACCATGCCATTATAAATATTGGTGCCTCCTCCAGCCTCGATATCCTGAATCATGTCACGAAGCCGCTGGCCATCGCCCACAGGCTGTGCCGGAACGAGAATCGTTGATTCGTCATCAAAGGCAATCAGCGACACGATATCGGTTTTTCGCAGCTTGCTTACATATTGCAGCAAGGCTTTTTTCAGTGCATCGATGCGATCGTAGCCCTCCATGGAACCACTGCGATCAACCACCAGAGCCACGTTTACCGGTGGACCGTACAAGCCGCCGTCGTCTTCACGTGCCTTGAAGCCAATCTGCAGAATGGCTTCCTTCGATTGCGCATTCACGCCTTCGTTATACCAGGAAACTGTCATGCGCATCGACTCATCGTTTTGCGGTTCCGGAAACTGCTCAGTAACAAACTCCAAAAACTCCTTAACCATCAGATCCTCCGGGGTGGGAATATATTTTTCGGGGAATTGCAACTTCGGATCAGGCATGTACATTACATTCATTTCGGCATGGGCAATACCCTGCACATCGAGATAATTGACCACATCCACATCTTTCTGGTAGCGGAAATGCACCATATATTTCCGGTTTTTGGGCAGCAGAAAAAACGCCTCACCTTTATCGTTGGTCTTGGCTTTATAGACCTTGTTCGATTTCAGCATCTGCAAGTAAACATCTTCGCCTCCGATGGCACCGGATCCTGACTGCGTAACATTCATCTTTACATAAACCCGCGAAGAGGTTCCTCCGCTCACCGTTCGCATGTCCTGCACGATGGTATCGTTTTTTTCGATTTCCTTCACGTTGGTGGGCTCATAGGTCAGCCCGAGTGAATACTCGCCCGGATCTGCCACATCGATATACGTAAAGCTTTCAATGCCATCAATATCCACTTCATATTCGCTGTTGACCGGGACGATAAAACCGGCGACCCCCGACGAATTTGTTTTTCCCAAATACGTTTTCCCCTGCTTGTAACAGGTGAGACTCACCGGAAAATTGGTCAGCGGAGCATTGTTGTCACGATACAGCTTCAGTTTCACCGTTGCATCAGCATCAGGACGTGGCTTATCGCCATACACCGGAGCCGGAACTTCGGTAAACGTCAGGGTACTTCGATCCACAGGAGGCCGGGTGCGTCGCTTATAGTCGGCATAATCGTAGGTCACCGACATCGTTCTCTCAATTCCCCCGCTTTCAGGCACTTCGATGGTGCGATAGTTTCTCATGCTGTCGATGCTCAGTTTCCATTCCCGACCCGAGCTGAGTGTAAACACATACACCCCTTCGGCATTGGTTTTACCCGAAATGTATTCCTTCGTACTTGTTTCGATGAGCGTAACAGGCACTTTTGCCAATGGCTGCTGCTTGTTGTTGGTAACTTTAAGGGTAACCTTACATGTTCCCTGAGCCAAAGCCAGTGTGGCAGAAAACACAATGCCGAGCATGAACAGAATGATGCTTTTCATAGGTGCTTAAATTAAATGATACTTCCGGTGTAATAAAACAACGAT
>CAZLHV010000234.1:323-4844 GCA_964559205.1 uncultured Bacteroidaceae bacterium | reverse complement strand
GGAGTCTCGTACCAGTTTTATGGCTCCATGAACTACGGAGACAGATATAACATTTTCGGAGGGCGAGTTTTTGCCCGGGCTCAGCCATTCAGCTTCCTGTTTCTACATCTTGAATATGAACTACTGACCTATAAAACAAATGTATTCAATCCGACAAGAGAGTACGAACAGGTGTTGAGCGAAAACCTATTAATCGGAGCAGGGTATCGCGAATATCTTTCTGAAAAAGTTAGTTCTTATTTTATGGTCATGTACAATGCCAACATGAATATTTATACCCCATATTCCAATCCTTTGTTCAGATTTGGGATAGAGGTTGCATTCCCCGCAAAAAAAGATTGATTTCTATTTCCATTCAGCCGAATATGTCCAATCTGACAAACATCCTGTCCAAAAAGGAATTCTCGCAAAATGATTTGGAATACATGCTTGGTTGTTCATCAGACGAAGCACAGGTATTGTATTCTGCAGCAAATCAAACCCGCATCAGGCATTCTGGGAATAAAGTTTATATGCGCGGGTTGATTGAGATTTCAAACATTTGTTCGAAAAACTGTTTTTACTGCGGCATCAGAAAGGGGAACACTCATGTCACACGATATCAGCTTTCTGAGGATGAAGTTCTTGCTGCAACCCAAATTGCCGTTAACCATCAACTGGGTTCTGTCGTCATTCAGGGAGGCGAATTATCAAGTCCTCAATGGACCAGTTTCATCGAAAAGCTGATTCTGAAAATCAGGAAGCAATCTCAACAAAAGCTGGGTATTACCCTCTCATTAGGAGAACAAACGGAAGAAACCTATCAAAAATGGTTCAATGCTGGAGCACACCGCTATCTCTTACGGATTGAAAGTTCCAATCAAAATCTGTATTCAGCCATTCATCCCTCCGACAATCATCACAGTTTTTCAAAACGCGTTGAATGCCTCTCCCTTCTCAAAAAAATAGGATTTCAAACAGACACCGGCGTCATGATCGGCCTTCCAGGGCAAAATCTGGCTATGCTCGCAGAAGATCTGAGAACCATGCAGGATCTGGACATTGACATGTGTGGCATGGGTCCATATATCGAGCATCACGAAACACCGCTCTATTCATCAAAAGAGCAGCTGATCCCAGTCAGGGAGCGTTTTGACCTTAGCTTAAGAATGGTGGCTATCCTGCGACTGATGATGAAAGACATCAATATTGCTGCAACAACAGCCATGGAAACCATCACAACCCAAGGAAGAATCATGGCATTTCAGGCCGGGGCGAATATTGTGATGCCGAATATCACACCTCAAGTCTATCTGCCTCATTATTTGCTATATGACAACAAAACCGGCACCAGCAATCCTACTGAAACAACTCTTGAAAAAATTATTTCCGAAATACAACTTGCAGGTTATGAGCCTGGTATGAGCGAGTGGGGCGATTCTGTTCATTACAAAAATCGACAGAAATGATTCAACATCCAAAACGTAATGCAACTCCTCGATCGGTCGACAATAAGCCGCTGCGGTTGGTTTTGCGTCCCGGAAAATATTTCTGGTGTGCCTGCGGAAGAAGCATTCAGTCCCCATGGTGCGACGGGTCTCATTATGGAACCGGAATCCGGCCACTCAGATTTGTCATGGATTCCGAACAGGAATGTCAGCTATGTCAATGCAAGAAATCAGAGGTTCCTCCTTTTTGCGATAGTACATCCTGCAAAGCAACCTGAGGTTTTGCGTCCGGAATCTGGCCGAATTTGACCGAAAACTGACTAAAAAAGACCTTTTACCTTTTTTTTTATAATTTTACTGCTGAAATTTGTGAAATACCGGCGGCACGGCATCCATGAACAAATTTATTCAACCATGAAAACACAATTTGTAACTTTTGCCATCATGCTCGCACTGAGCATTGCCGCCATCAGCCCGGTTTTTTCACAAGCCGGTGGAACCATTAAGGGTAAACTAATTGACGCGGAAACCAACAGTCCGATACCCTTTGCCAATGTGTATGTTAAATACGGAGACCAGATTATTGGCACTCAAAGTGATCTCGATGGTTCTTTTACCATTAAGCCTGTTCCTGCAGGCGAGTATGTAGTTTATTCTACTTTTGTGGGGTATGCCGATCACATGGTTACCAATGTTGCCGTGTATCAGGACAAACTCACTATTCTGAGCGATGTGGCCATGACACAGGGGGTCGGATTGCCGCCGGTGGTCATTACTGACGACCGGATGATTGACCCGGAAGAGACCAGCATGAAAACCCTCAGCTCAAAGGAAATCACCTACATCCCTGAAAAACGCGATATCAACAAGCTCGTTTCGCTTATGTCAACTGATATTCAGGTAAGTGACGACAACAGCGAAATCTATTTTCGCGGATCACGTTCAGGTGATGCCCTTTACATCATCGATGGAATGAGGATGGTGAACCCCAAAGCTATGTGCCCGGCTGTTGCCATTGGCAGCGTGCAGGTTTACACAGGCGGTGTTCCAGCCAAATATGGCGATTTCACCGGAGGAGTCATTGTTATTGAAACCCAAAGTTATTTTGAATGGCTTGCTGCCAAAGAGTCTGAGAGACTGCTCAATGGCGGCCTTTAATTAATCGTGTATGCAATTTCTGTTGAGCAGGAAAACAAAAAATCTAACCGATGAGGAAATCATTGCCGAATTCAATGAAAAAGGCAACCCCTCGCTGATCGGAATCCTGTTCGACCGTTACGCAAGACTGGTCATGGGGGTGTGCCTGAAATATCTCAAAGATGAGGACGAAGCAGCCGACACCACCATGACCATCTTCAAAAACCTGCTGGAGAACATTGGCAATTACAGCATACGCTCATTCAAAGCCTGGCTGTACACTTATGCCAAAAATGAATGCCTGATGAAACTCCGAAAAGTTAAACCTGTGGTGTTTTCTATCGATAAAATTGCATTCGGACTGGCAGGAGAAGAAGAGGACGACGAACGCATTGACCTGCCCATTGAACAATTGCAACAAGCCATTGCCAGTCTTAAAAACGATCAGCGCGTTTGCATCGAAATGTTTTACCTCAACAATCTGTCATACAACGATATCAGCGACAAAACGGGATTCAGCTGGAAAGAAATTAAAAGCCATATTCAAAACGGGAAACGAAATTTACGCAACATTTTAATCAGCACAGGAAATGAATAATCATCCGCATATTCATCCGCAAGAAACCGACGACCCCTTTCTGAGTGATGCTCAGGAAGGCTGGAATCAGTTTCCTAAAGCACGCCGGAGATGGTGGAGACACAAGTTGGGCTTTAGCCTTTTCATCTTCGGCCGATCTTGGTCATGGCTTCCTGCCGCAGGTAAGGTTGCTGTTGGCACCATGACATCGGTTGCCGTTATTGCTATAGCGGCGGTGACCATTCCTTTCAATACCGAAAATCATCAACCTGCTGTTGCTCAAGAAACCACATATCCTCAAAAAACTCAGGAATCTGAATCAAAGGATTTAGTGGTGAACGAAACTACTTCGGGTGATCATTCTGACATGAAAGATGATCTTGTTGATTTAAACCAAGAAAATGACAACATCGTGTCAAATCAAGCTTCAGATAAATTCTCAAGATCAGGTGCCTGTGAGGATAGCGACTCCGATGATTCACCACGTCCGATGTACACAATCACCTCTGGCACCGCTCTCGAAGAAACAGCAGAAGCCGAACTTTCAGTTGCACTCCCCTTTTTGTGGATCGATCAGTATCGGGTTCTGGATTACGACAGGCTTGTGACTGATTTGACCTTGGCAAAAAAAGAAGCTCCTGCAAGTCTCGATAGCAGATTTAGCAACCATGACGAAGCCAAGGCTTCGGAACCATCAGTAAGCATTGACACTATTCCCTACAAAACCTTTGTTGGTGACGCAATTATAAAAATGAAGTACGGGAATTTTGACGATGCTGAATACCAGTTCAAAAAGCTACAAGTGCAGTATCCCGATGATGAAAATGCCATGTTCTATCTGGGATATTGTGCATTTCAACAAAGCGAATACAGCAAAGCCATGGTGTATTTCGATAAAGCAATGCTGATGACATATCGTGCATTTTCGAGTGATGCAGAGTGGTATAAAGCAAAAATATTCCTGCTGAATGGCGATCGAACCCAGGCAAAAAACCTTCTGAAACAAATCATTGGAAAAAAAGGTTACTATGCTCGAGAAGCCAAAGAACTTTTGAAGAAAGAATTCAATGAATAAACTTCTGTTCATATGGATTTTAGCCTTGACTCCTTGCGCAATTTCTGCTCAAACGATCAAAGGAAAGGTTACTGACGAAGAAGGAAATGCAATATCCGGAGTTCACCTGATTTTTCGGGGGACTCAAACAGGCGCAATTTCCGATTCGGCTGGTAATTACACTGTTTTGCCTTGCGGCAACTGCCAGTTTCTAATCATAAGTCATGTCCGATATAAGAAAACAGTGATTGAGCTTTCTGATCTGAAAAAAAATCCAAACATCACTTTGTTTGAATTCTCACATGATATTCCCGCTGTTGACATCT
>CAZLHV010000234.1:0-313 GCA_964559205.1 uncultured Bacteroidaceae bacterium | reverse complement strand
TATAGCCTTGCTCCCCGACACACCCTTGTTTATTAATGACTATGAAGTGATTGACAACAGAATCTGGCTTTGCGCATTCACAAACCGTTCCATCGGAAAGCCAAATCTATTATATACCGATTTATACGGAAACATATTAGATTCTGAGCCATTAAGTACCACAGGAGACCTTTATGTTGATCCCGAAAAATCCGTTTATCTCATACAAAAAGAATTTGCCTATGAACTGTTGACGGAAAATGACGAGTTTTTCTGGTCCGAACCATTTGAGTCTTCCTATGTCATGCATGCCAGAGAACATTGGACACACAGC
>CAZLHV010000233.1:0-4885 GCA_964559205.1 uncultured Bacteroidaceae bacterium | reverse complement strand
GGTGTTGGCCGGTCAGGTTGTGCTTGAAGAACGCAGCAAAAGGGTCCCTGGACAGGTCAGCGACATCAGCCGTGGCATTTATTTGCTGGTGATTGAACACAGCGAAGGGTTGTCGCGCACCAAACTGCTACGCTAATCATGTTCATAGTTTATATATGTTGTGATTGATGCAAGAACCGGCTCCCCCGGCCGGTTTTTTTTCTCTTCTTTCATCGACAAAGAAACCCAAAACGAAAAACAGAAAACTTCCGGCAATATGAGAAACACTCAACGATTAATGCTGATCAGCATGTTGTATTTGTTGTTTGCGGTAAACAATCTATCGGGACAAACCTACAACATGGCCACCTACAACGGGCAAACCGTGAATACATGCAGCGGAACCTTCATCGACGGAGGCGGTGCCGGTGCATATGGCAACAACGAGAATTATACCGTCACCTTTTGTTCATCATCGGCTTCGCCCCTGAAGTTCGATTTCTCAACGGGAGGATCGTTCGATATCGATGTGCCCGGTGATTCACTCATATTTTACGACGGCACCACTGCAACCGGCACACCCATTGCCATTCTGACCTATCTGGACGACAACACACAAACCGGCTACAGCTCGCAGCTGAAGATAAACACCATGAGCACTTGTGTTACTGTAGTGTGGAAGTCGAATGCGTCGGGCACCGATGCAGGCTGGTCGGCCGTTATTTCGTGCGGCGATCCGCCCGTATGTGCAGGAAACCCGCCCGCAGCCGATATTTTCGGACAGGCGACCGCCATTTGTAACGTTGCGGATTACTGCGGAACCACTTCGACCTATTATGGCGAAGATACTCCTTTTAACCTGATTGGTGGTGGCGTTTGTCCTGTTCCTGATGACGGAATTTTCGGTGCTACCATCGAAAACAATTCCTGGTTGAAATTTGAAGCACTTTCAACTTCGGCTACTTTCGACTTCAATGTAACCGGAGGATCATGCATGTCGGGAATACAGGCCGGTGTGTTTGCATACGACCAGGCCACACATCAGTTTTCGCTCAAATCGCCCTGTGCCCTGACCGATGCCGGTCAAACCGGAGCTTTCACCCTGACTGCTTCGTCGCTGACGGTTGGTGAAATTTATTACATGATGATTGACGGTTATGCCGGCGACAATTGCGATTACACCATATCGGTCAACACGGGAGTGACCATTGTTGCGGCAGGACCTGATCAGGCGATCTGCGACACTTTTGCCATCATGGCCGGATCATCGCCTTTATCGGCGGGGGTGTGGTCGGTGGTTTCTGGTCATGGTGATTTCAACGACATCACGGATCCTTTGTCATATGTAAGCGGACTGGATGCCGGCGCAAACGTATTTGTATGGACAGCGGCCAGCACTTTTTGCGGGGCTGTAACCGATACAGTGGTCATCACGGTAGCGGCTTCGGCACCCATTAATCTCACCTGTGGCACTTCCACCACGGGCAGTGTTGAAGTAACCTGGAATGCAGCTGCGGGTGCCACCGGATACGATATTGCCTATGAGGTCAATGGCGGCGCCCCTGTAAATGACAACACCACGGCAACCACTTACACCGTCAACGGACTGAACCCGGGCGACAATGTGAGCGTTACGGTATCACCAACGGGTGGCGGATGCTATACGGATGAGACCATCAGTTGCAGTGCTCAAAATGCCTCATGCAGCGCCAATGCAGGAACGGTGAGTGTGTTTGTCAACGGAACCGAAGTGACCAACGGCACGAACGAATATGTGCTTTGCCTTGGGGATGCCCTGGAAATTCAATCGGACAATAATTATTCTTTGCCACCTGCTGCAGGCAGCGATCCGGCAGGATTGGGTTATGGTTTTTATACTGCAGCTCCTAGCAATGCAGATCCGGCTCTTGACGCAGCCTTTTCGGGGTTGTTGGATTATCAGGAAGACATTTCAGACAACAACACGGCAGGACCTGGTTCGCCGGTGTTTACTGCTCTCGGCAGTGCAGGCCCATCGTTCTGGATCGTGCCTTTTACACTCGATGACCGTTTGAACCTTGCCGCCGGAGGTGCTGATGATGCACGCGGCTGGGACACGGATGCTGATGATTGTTTCGATCTTGGTATTCCGATGAAGTTTACTTATGTGAACGCCATAACGGCTGTGGTTGATGAGGATTGTGCCACAGGTAGCGCCACAGTGACCATCAGCGGCGGTTCGCCCGAGTTTGTGGCGGGTGCAGGCTATTCCATTCAGCTTAGTGGCGACGGCGTTTTGTCGGCCGATACCCTGAACACACACGGTGGCAACATTTCGGTGAATGGACTGAGTGGCGGAGATGCCTTTTCGCTGACCATCACCGATCAGAACGGTTGCAGTGTAAATGTTGTTTTAAACTCTTTTGTGAGCGGACCATCGATAAGCGGTACTACCTCAAGCCCCCTTTGCTACAACGATGCCAACGGCAGCATCGATCTCACCGCAAGTGGTGGAAACGGGACGCTTCAATATGCATGGAGCCATGATGCTTCGGAGCACAGCGAAGATGTGTCGGGCCTGGTGGCAGGCACCTATGTGGTGACGGTTAGCGACAGTCTGGGTTGCAGCGTGGAAGAAACCTTCGTTCTATCTGAGCCTCAATTGCTTGTTCCGGCGATGACATCGACTGACATCAATTGCGAAAGTGGAAACGCAGGCACAGCGATGGTTACGCTGAGCGGTGGCACGGCACCATACACCTATTTGTGGAGTAACAGTGTAACCACTGCGGGAATATCGGTAAGTGAGCCCGGCGCCTATTCGGTGAGTGTTACCGATGCCAACGGCTGCGATACTCTTGGTTCGGTGATGATCAACGAAATTTGCCTGAACATCCCCGATGCGTTTTCGCCCAATGCAGACGGTGTGAACGACACCTGGGAGATTGAGGGCATTGCCTACTACGCCAACGTCAGCATCAGAATTTACAATCGCTGGGGTCAGCTTGTTTTCGAATTTTCAGGTGCTGGCAGTGCGTATGCCGATCGGGCCAATCAGTGGGATGGTACGTATGAAGCGCAGGAATCGCCTGCCAATTCGTTTGTGTATATGCTCGATCTGGGCAATGGTGAATCGGTGAATGGAATTGTAACCATCATAAAAGAATAAGGCCATGAAAAAAAATATATTTGCAGTAATGATGATGCTCATGTGCAGCCAGCTATTTGCGCAGCAGGAAGCCATGTACAGTCAGTATATGTTTAATCCTTTTGTGCTGAATCCGGCTGTGGCAGGCAGTGACGAAGACATGCAGCTCCGGCTTGGCGTTCGACGGCAGTGGACAGGAATTGAGAACAGCCCGTTCACGCAAAATCTGAGCTTCCACAGTGCGTTGGGCGCTGAAGGGAAAACAGGTGTAGGCGGAGTGCTGATTCACGATCAGTTTGGACCATTAAGCCGTACAGGCGCGCGGGGAGCTTTTTCGTATCACCTGAATCTGTCGGAAGAAACCAAACTGGCCTTTGGTTTATCGGTGTCGTGTTATCAGCTGGTGCTTGACGAAAGCAATCTGAACATTATTGATCCGACCGATGTGGTGATTAACGGTGAAAAGGAAACGGTGCTGGTACCAGATGCCGATTTTGGCATGTGGCTGTATCAGGATCGTTTTTTTGCCGGTTTCTCGGCCACACAGCTCTTGCAGTTTCCGCTGAATCCGGCAAATGAGCTGATGAAACAAGTACCGCATTTTTATGTGAGCGGAGGCTACCGGTTCAGACTAAGCGAAACCATGGAGGCTGAGCCATCGCTCTTGTTGAAAAAAAGCAATCCGGCACCCATGCAGTTTGATGTGAATCTGCGGGCCATTTATGATAAGAACTACTGGCTGGGACTGAGCTACCGAACCGACGATGCATTGAGTGTGATGCTGGGGATGAAGTATAAGCAGTTTTTGATCGGTTATGCTTTTGATTACACGCTAAGCGGCTTATCGGATGCCAACAGTGGCACGCATGAAGTTGTGTTTGGTATTGACCTGAAGCGCAGCCCAAAAACATCGGTGCCTCAGTTGTAAACGATGAAGTAATACCGACGAGAATTATATTTTAGTCTGGATCATTCTGTCGGCATTTACCAATTCATGAAATATATGACATTCCGATGGCCTATCATATATTTCAAATGGGTATAAAAGGGAAAGCTCCTTCGGGAGCTTTTTTTGTATCACAAAGCACAGGTATAAGGACAGGAGCAGCTTAGGAAGACATTGCGTTTTACGGAGAATTTAGCCAAAGAGGGCGTAAGGCGATGCCGTTGAGTTGATTTGGTAAAAAAAATGTACATTTGAAAAATCGCATTAAAACTGATCATGATTTATTATTCATGGTCAATAAACCGATTGAAAGGCCATTTGATTATTTGCAAGGAATGAATCAATTTGTAATGAAAATGTTAGAAATATCTTTCTAGAAAACAGGGTGCTATGGACTTCAACATTTGGTCGTTTGCCTTACCCATAATTCCATCATTAATTGCTGGTTTCTTAAATGTAATTCTTGGCATTGATGATTACATAGAAAAACAGTTAGTGAAATATGGATATGAAAAATATAAAGTTACTTCAGGTCTGACAAATGTCGGGAGGGAATATTTTCGCATGGTTTCCGCGTATAAGCGTGTTTTGAAACTGAAGAAAGAAAAATCAAAGACTGATCTTACTGCATTAAGGTTTATTGTACTGCAACTTGTAATCAGTTATTCAACCGCTTTGTATTATGTAATTTATTTTTTATTTTTGTTTTTGAATTGACTCAATTCCCTACTGCACCACTTGAAACTATGGAAGCTATTTGCAAGACGGCCTCAGAGGCTGAAGTTGTTGGAATAAATAGAGCTGGTTTTGGCAATGCTTCAAAAGTTTTTTAT
>CAZLHV010000232.1:0-4936 GCA_964559205.1 uncultured Bacteroidaceae bacterium | reverse complement strand
CCAAGCCATGGTACGTTCACGATCAGTGCACCCGAAATCAATGGTCAGGTGGCGTTGATCGAAATTACAGATATCAGTGGGAAAGTGGTTTACAGAAGCTCAATGACCGGCGATCATTTGGTTGTAAGTGATCTTTCAGCCGGAGTCTATGGTTTACGACTGACCCACAATAATGCGGTAATCAATCGTAGAATTGTAATCGAATAACATCACAATCATTTTCAGGAAAGGCTGACTGTGTATAAGTCAGCCTTTCTTTTTTTTTGAAGCCAATCAAAAAACATCCTTGAGTCATCGAGTGTAAAGAACAATGGCTTCAAACCCACTGTGCAAAGAGTCCTTTCAATGAATGTCATTTTGGCTACTAAAATACTGATTTTCACAACGTATGCCTTTCTCGGTGAATAAAAAAAAGCCACCCTTTGGGATGGCTTTTTGGAAATAGATTGGAAATTAAAACTTATAAATCGCACAAAGCAGAAATCGAATGTTCATCGTCTGCATATCCGAATCAACTTCAACTGTGCCATCCGGATTGGGTGTGCCATAGGCAGCAATGGTGGTTTCAAGTTCTGCTCCAAAGGTCAGATTCTCGCGGATAAATAAAATCCGGGGCGAAACGCGCATTAAGTGATCAATGTTGGTTCCTCGTCCATAAACAGTCAACAAAGTATCGGTGTCGGAACCAAGATTTTTGCTGTAGCCTCCAAATAATCCCACCTTGGTTTTAGCGCCATTTGTGCTGATATCGAACCACACCGACATGGTGGTAAGGTTGCTGTATGATTTAAATTCACGCATGGTGTCTGTGATTTCAGAAACACCATAGCCGCCAAGCATCATCACGTCGGTTGCATTTTGTGCATAGGTGCCCATGAGTGAAAGGGTGACCGGTTTGGTTTTGGCTTTCACGAATGCAAATCCTGCAATACTACTGATGGTCTCATCGGTAATGTAATTTGCGGTGGTTTTTAGTTCAGGACGCAAGGTTTTGTAATCACCTCCTAGTCCAATAGTAACTTTATCATTTGGAGTTACCAGAAAACGCAGGTTCATGCCAGGCATGGTGCTGTTCCGCATGTATTTGTTGCTGTTACCGTCAGGACCGGCACTGGTAAAATCGCGCTGTCCGTAGAAGGTCAATCCGGCACTGACTTTGCCAAACGTACGCAGAACCTTGATTTGAGGATTACGGCTGAATGGCGTAAACGGAGCACCGGTGTTGAAACTCAGGGTTCCAGCAAATGCTTCGGCAGGAAACAAGGGATGCCAGGTTTGTCCAACCAAAAGACTGGTCTTACTCCAATCAAGCTTTGTATAAGCATGACGAAGACGAAAACCGTTGAGATCGGCATCAGATGTTCCGAAAAACTCGGCTTCGATCACTCCCGACGTTTTTGCGCCAAAGGCATCAGGGCCGCTGATGTCGCCTTTTAACCTGGTCTGAATGCTGAGCATGTGCAACTGTGCATTGTCATTCACATCGTTCGAGTCCGCATCATACAAAATGCCATCCGGAAAGAGATAAAAATGACCTTCGCGGATACCATTGGCTGCTCCCGATTGACGTGTGTCGTAAAAAACATCGGTTTTCACAAATCCGGAAAATTTAATTCCGAACGATTTGTCCTGTGCCATTCCAGCCAATGCAGGCAAGAGTAGCAATGCAAAAATGCTTATTCTTTTCATTTGAAAGATATTTGGTGCAAAAATAATGTTTGCGTTTTAGGCAGCAGCTGCTTCTTTCTTTTTACGGAAAGTGATAAGCGAAACCACGATCAGTGTCAGCAATCCAAGCGGAATGGAGAATATGCCGGGATTAGCAAGTGGAATAGGAGCATTTTCGGCTGGCAAACCATAAATTTCATACATGGTGGGCGAGAGTAAAATGATTCCTAATGCGGCAGTCATGCCAACCACAATTCCCCATGCAATTCCTTTTGCTGTTGTTTTTTTCCAGAACAAAAGCATTAAAATTGCAGGCAGGTTTGCCGATGCAGCAATGGCAAATGCAAGTCCGACCAGGAAGTTTACGTTTTGTTTCTGGAATATAATACCAAGCAAGATTGCGATGAGTCCAACCACTACGGCTGCGATGCGACCGGCTCTAACCTTCTGCTTTTCAGTCATTTGCCTGTTCATGTATTTGTCCATCAGGTCATGCGCAACTGCTCCCGACGCTGCCACAATTAAACCGCTCACTGTTCCGAGAATGGTTGCAAATGCAATAGCCGAAATGATGGAGAAAATAGTTATTCCAAAAATCTTGGCTAATAAAGGAGCTGACATATTGCTGCTTTCAACGTCGAGGCCTCCGTTAACCATGGCACCTGAACCCATATAAAGGGTCAGCATGTAAAACAATCCAATAGCGGCAATGGCGACAATGGTCGATTTTCGTGCAGCCTTCTGACTTGGAACGGTATAATAGCGAATCAAAATATGAGGCAATGCAGAGGTTCCTAAAAACAATGCAATCATCAGCGATAAAAAGTCGAGTCTCGACCAGAATGAACCGCCTTCTAACTTATAATAAAGACCTGGCTTTACAATGTCTTTTCCTTTTGTAACAGCTTGATAGTAAACGGTTACTTTGTCGCTTCCGTCAGCAAATGCTTTTTTGGGAAACCGTACCACTTCGCTCTCCTCGAGAGTTTTCATGTAGGCCAGAGGTCCGAGTGGGCCTGTTTCGGTAACTTCTTTGCCCTGATAAACCAGCTTTTTAATATGTCCAACCTGATAAAAGCGTTTTTCGGCTTGTGGAGCACCATTATAAAGTTTTTTGCCATCGGCAGTCTGAACAACTGAAAGGGCTTCTTCGAGTATGGGTTGCTCTCCACTCGTGTTCAATTTCCACCAATTGGTGAAACCATCCTTCTCAAGTTTAACAAAACTCATGTCCTTTTCGTCGTGTTGCGACAAAATCTTATATGTACTGTCTGATAGAGCCGTTACCTTTCCGTTTTCAACCTTGGCGTTCAGGGTGATAAATTCATGATAACCGTCGTAAGGCTTGG
Source organism: uncultured Bacteroidaceae bacterium (assembly GCA_964559205.1). GTDB lineage: Bacteria > Bacteroidota > Bacteroidia > Bacteroidales > DTU049 > GWF2-43-63. Next base: position 1,919 of record CAZLHV010000232.1, on the reverse strand, counting down.
TTTTAAGACCAACATTAAGGACATAAAAAACAACAATGATGGAGAAGATGATCAGTAAACCTCCCTTGATAAACTGAACATATGTGGTTGATGTCATTCCAGCAGTGGCAACGATCAGAATAACAATGGAGCCCACCATCACCACACCGACCCAATGCGGAAATCCGAGCAATGGTGTAACCAAGGCACCGGCACCCACCATTTGAGGAATAAGGTAGAACAAGGATACAACCAACGTGGAAATTGCTGCTGTGAGTTTAATCGCGGGACTATTAAATTTAGCATCGAGGGCATCGGCAAATGTGTATTTTCCTAGCCTCTTGAGCGGTTCTGCTACCAGAAACAATGCCACCACCCATCCGGCCAGATATCCAATTGAATACAGGAATCCATCGTAGCCGAAAAAGGCAATCATTCCACAAATACCAAGAAATGAGGCCGCCGATAAATAATCACCCGCAAAGGCAATACCATTAACAAACCAGTGAATGTTGCCTCCGGCTGCATAATATCCGCTTGCCGATTTGGCTCGCCGTCCGAAATAAAACGACAGCCCAAGAACTGTGGCAACAAAAATGATAAAAATAATGATAGCTGACGTAGATACATCGTAAATCATACCTGTTCCTCCTTATTCATTTTGTTTTCATACCTGGTGCAAATTGCATTGTAAACCAATCCCATAACTACTGCAAGAATAATCAGTCCCATGCCGTATATCACGGCAAGATTCTGTCCGCTGATTACCTCCATACCCATCGTTTGGGGATAAACCATCCCAATGAATACAAAGCCTGCATAAATCAACAGGTACACAATAAACAATATCACTCCGAGTTTTGTCTTTTTAGCAACGGAATTGTCTTTGCCCAGTTCAACTGCTGGTCCGTGGTGCATGATACCTCCTTTTTTGGGTTAGAAAGGTCAAAAATAAGCTGATTTGGTATTTAAATAATACTTATAATATTGCACGTTAACATTGATCTAAAACAACTTTTTTCAACAACTTTTTGTATTTTTACCGCTTTGATACACTTTTTATGAAGCTTAGCAAAAACATCCAATGCGAGATTTGCCCGTTTAAATGCGAGTTTTATAAATCGCTGAAGCGGAAAAGCGATGGCCCGGTTAATGTGGACACCATCCATGTTACATATCGGCGTCACGAACAAATTTGCCGTCAGGGAAGTGATGTCACCCATGCCATTTATTTGCTCAGCGGATCTGCCAAGATTTATATCGAAGGGCTGAACAACCGCAACATCATACTTTATATTATGAAGCCGGGAGCTTATATCGGGTTGCTGTCCATGTTCGAGTCCCCTCATTATTTCTATTCAATCATGGCGCTCGAAGATAGCAGCATTTGTATGATTGATCTGAATCTGGTTAAAGACCTGTACCGTGAAGATCATGAGCTCCTTGTTTCACTCAACGCAGCATTTGGTCGGTCGGTGGCTAACATCATGAATAAGCTTATTTCGTTGAATCAAAAGCAAATACGAGGACGAATGGCCGAAAGTCTCATTTATCTTTCTGAATTAAACGGAAGCACCACTTTTCCGCTGGGTCTGACGCGACGCGAATTGGGAGAAATGTCAGGAATCTCAGAAGAAAACACCGTTCGACTACTATCGGAAATGAAAAAGGAAAACATCATTGATGTAAATCATCGCGAAATCAGCATTCTTGATATGCGAATTTTACAAAAAATATGCGAAGTTGGCTGATAATCACATGTTTCCGGTGAAATCATACCCAATTCTTGTCTGACAGGAAGTGAAAAAGCCAAGTACCTTGCGCAGCATTTGTCGCTCTGCTTCTGCCAGTTTCGACGGCACAATGGTGTTTGTTGGCCGCTGACCGCTATCGATGGCATCGAGTTGAGCGAGAAGGCGCAACTGATTCAAAAATCTGAA
>CAZLHV010000231.1:0-4936 GCA_964559205.1 uncultured Bacteroidaceae bacterium | reverse complement strand
ATTGATACCGATGGAATGACCTGGTTTGACCAGCTAGTTTTAAAGAGATAATTGATTGATGAGCTAGTAAAAAGGGCTGCAAAAATTCATTTGCAGCCCTTTTTTATATATAAGTATAAGGTATCATGGCTTGTCATTTTATTTAATTGTCTTGAAAATAGCGATTTGTGTGTTTTTTAAGTAAGATTTCTCTGCCTAAATTTTGCCATGACCATAAAAAGTAGTTTCTTTGCAGCTTGTTTTACTAAAATAAGGAAAACATGTCAGAAATTGCAGAAAAAGTAAAAGCCATCATCGTTGACAAATTAGGTGTCGACGCAGCTGAAGTTAAACCCGAAGCCAGCTTCACAAACGATCTGGGCGCCGATTCTCTTGATCAGGTTGAGCTGATCATGGAGTTTGAAAAAGCATTTGAAATCCAGATTCCTGACGATCAGGCTGAGAAAATCAGTTCGGTTGGTGAGGCAATCAAGTACATTGAAGAAAACAAAAAGTAAATTCAACACTTGATGAATAAAAGGCGAGTTGTTATAACTGGCCTTGGCGCAATAACTCCGTTGGGTAATACCGTTGCAGAGTACTGGAATGGTTTAGCCAGCGGAGTTAGTGGTGCCGGAATGATTACCAGATTCGATGCATCAAAATTCAAAACGCAGTTTGCCTGCGAAGTAAAGAATTACGATTCATCTTTGTATTTCGACCGAAAAGAGGTTCGTAAATACGATTTGGTCTCTCAGTTCGGTATTATTGCTGCCAATGAGGCCATTCAGCATTCAGGTCTTGACCTGACAAAAGAAGACTGTAACCGTATTGGTGTGGTCTGGGCTAGTGGAATTGGCGGTCTGATCACCTTTTACGAGGAGATCTCCGCTTTTGCTGCCGGCGACGGAACACCACGTTTCAGCCCTTTCTTTATTCCTAAAATGATTGCAGACATCACTGCAGGTCATATCAGCATGATTCACGGACTGAAAGGACCAAATTATACCACTGTTTCGGCTTGCGCCTCGTCGGCAAACGCTATGGCTGATGCCATCATGCTGATCCGCCACGGATATGCCGATGTGATTGTTTCCGGCGGTTCTGAAGCTGCCATCAATCAGGGAGGTATGGGTGGTTTTAATGCCATGCATGCCATTTCGACCCGAAACGATGATCCTGCCACAGCTTCGCGCCCTTTCGACAAGGATCGTGATGGTTTTGTGATGGGTGAGGGCGGTGCTGCTTTGGTCATCGAAGAACTTGAGCATGCTCTCCAACGTGGCGCCACCATTTATGCCGAACTTATCGGTTTCGGTCTCTCGGCTGATGCTCATCACCTCACTGCTCCGCATCCGGAAGGTGAAGGTGCAAAAGCAGCCATGTGGAATGCCATTCAGGACGGCGGTATCACAATAAATGATGTCGATCACATCAACACCCATGGTACCTCAACCCCTGTTGGAGATATTGCCGAACCAAAAGCAATTGCCAGCCTGTTTGGCGATCATGCTAAAAACATCTCAATCAACTCCACCAAATCAATGCACGGACACCTTTTGGGTGCAGCGGGTGCCATCGAAGCCCTTGCTGTTGTGTATGCACTCAACAATGGAATCATACCTCCGACCATCAATCACTTTACCGATGACGAGGAGATTCCTGAACTCGATTTTACCTTCAACAAGCCTCGTGAGCGCCAGATATCAGTTGCCCTGAGCAATACATTTGGATTCGGAGGTCACAATGCTTGTCTTGCATTTAAAAAATATGAATAGTGTCGATGTTGGGTTTTCTCTTTAAGCAAAAACACGCCGACGAATTATCGAGTAACATTAAAAATATTTTCGGGTTTCGGCCCGGAAATATTTTTTTATATGAGCTTGCGTTCCTGCATAAATCTGCAAAAGCAGAAAAAAACGGCCATGAGCTGTCGAACGAAAGACTCGAATTTTTGGGCGATGTCGTCATCAGTTTAATTGTGGCCGATTATCTGTTTAAAAAGTTTCCGTTTGCCGATGAAGGGGAACTCACTGAAATGAGATCGAGAATCGTTAGCCGGAATTCACTGAATAAAATTGCTGACAAACTGGGAATCGGTCGATTGGTGGTGATGAACCGCCATGCGGCAAGCCTGAATGCATCATATACCGGCAATGCATTTGAGGCGTTTTTTGGCGCTGTTTATCTCGACAAAGGATATGAATTCTCACGAAATCTGCTTATTCATTTCATCTTTGGAAGACGCATCGATGTCGATGCTATTATTAAGACCGAGACCAACTTCAAAAGCAAGCTCATTGAATGGTGCCAGCGAGAAAAGCACTCGCTCGATTTCAATATTGTTGAGACTAGCGGATCAGGCAGAAAGCGACAATATGTATGTGAAGCCCTCATCGATGGCAATGCCCGTAGCCGGGGAATCGATTTCAGCATAAAAGGAGCCGAGCAACAAGCCGCCGAAAAGGCTCTTGAGCAATTGTTGCAGCCTGATGAGTTGAAATAGGTTTTTGTTTATTGACTTTGTTTCGCTCTCTTTTTTCTCTCCAGTTCGCGAAATGCAGCTTGATATTTTCTGGCATTTGCTTCATGCTGGGCATTGGTGACAGCAAAGTTGTGATATCCGGAAAAATCTTCTTTTGCACACATGAACATGAAATTGTGTTTTGCATGGTGCAAGACCTGATCTATCACAACGGGATCAGGAAAGTTGATTGGACCGGGCGGGAGACCTTCATGAAGGTAGGTGTTATAGGGTGATTCGGTTTCGCAATGCTTTTTCAGAATACGTTTCAGCGAAAAATCACCCACAGCATATTTCACTGTCGGATCAGCCTCAAGTTTCCATCCTTTTTTCAGTCGGTTGATGTAAAGACCGGCAATTTCGTCCATTTCATCAGTTTTGTTGCTTTCTCCCTGAACAATCGATGCAAGAATGCTGACCTCAACCTGACTCAATCCGGCTTTTTCAGCCAGAGATTTACGCTCAGGTGTCCAGAACTTTTCATACTCTGAGTGCATCTTTTCAACAAATTCTTCTGCACTCGTTGTCCAATACATTTCGTATGTGTTCGGTATAAAAATGACAATAAAATTGTCTTTGTTCAATCCAAATCTGGCAGCCACGGCCTCGTCGCTGATCTGGTCAAGAATGGCCTCCGGCCCGCATTCAAGCTGCGAACCAATTCTATCAGCAAAATCCTGTCGGGTTCTGATGTTGTTGAAAGTGATTTTTACAGGACTCTGTCTCCCGCTCATGAACATATTCACCAATGCGTTATTGCTCATGCCGGGTTGGATGATGTAGCGGCCTGGCTTTGTTTTTTCGTCTAGACCTTTGTACTTCGCCAGGGTTTCAAACGATTCATAATCTTTCAGCGCCTGTTTTGCACGAAGACTATCAATCAGGTTGTTAAACGTGCTTCCCGTCGGAACAAAGATTTCGAGCGGCCCTTTCACATCAGGGTTAATGTTGTTTTGAAAAGCTTTGTTGTAGATATACCACCCCAGGGCTGTTCCCCCAAGAATCAGTACCCCCAAAATGCTCAGGATTAGTTTTTTTCTTTTCATGTCACTATTTGTTGTTCCTAAGTTGAAAAAATGCTTCATTATGAAACTGATTCCCGAAAAACAACCAGTCGTTTTTTATTCCCGTCTGAATGAAACCTGCACTACGGAAAAGATTCATGCTGGCCTCATTCGACACAAGCACCCTGCTCCATAGCTGATGTAACTCAAACACCGTGAACAGGTAATCGCAAAGCAGTTTCAGCGCTTCAGAACCAATGCCCTTCCGGCGATAGTCTTCACAGATAAATATGCCTAACCCTGCTCTTTGGTTTTTCGGGTCGTATTCAAAAACGTCGATTAAACCACAAGAGAGCCCGGTTGTTTTTTCTTCGATCACCATACGCAACTGATGATCGACTGATAGATCAGAAGATGAGCTTTGTATAAGAGCCCACATGTCTTCTATTGAAAACGGAGATGTGTTGTTGCTGAGATGCCAATATCTTTCATCATTCTCTATTCTGAGCATGAAACTGGCATCGGTAAGCTCCGGCAAACGCAAAACACATCTCGTTCCGTTCAGCATTTCATGGAATTTTGGCAGTGAATACATAAGCTGCCGGCCCTTGTAGCCACAAGAGGCCATCTGTTTCATCAACAACAAGGGTGCCGCCGCGAGCTTCAATGGTTAATGGTAGGGAAAAGCCGTAAAACTTTTTAGCTACCAGTGCCGCAGCGGTAATGCCAGTGCCGCAGGCAAGTGTTTCGTCCTCTACACCACGCTCATAAGTCCGTATGAGAATATGGCCATTGTTCAGGCAAATAAAATTGATGTTTGCTCCATCGCTAAACAAATCTGTGTTATATCGAAGCTCTGCTCCTTTCTGTCTGACATCAATCGCCTCAAGGTGATCAACCACACGTACATTGTGCGGCACTCCTGTGTTGACAAAGCTGCTCCCATCGTGCATCATTTCAGGTTCCTGCGATACATTCAGGCTGATTTTGACTTGCCAGAAAGGAAAATCCTGATCTGTGATGATGCCAGTGTGTAAGCCATCGCTGGCTTCAAAAGCACAAGTTGTTCCACAATAACCCAAATGAAAGGCGAGAGCTACAGCGCAACGTGCTCCATTTCCGCACATCTCGGCTTCATTTCCGTCGGAATTATAATAGCGCATTCTGAAGTCAGCCGAAGGTGAGGGCTCAATAATGATAAATCCATCAGCTCCAATACCTATATGGCGATCACAAAACTGTTTGATTTGTTGATTACTAAAAAGATGGTTTGCTAAAAAACCATCGGCCATGATGAAATCATTGCCAGCACCATGATATTTTATGAGTTCTTTCATCAGATTACCTGTGTTTTAGTGCCAGCTCAAGCCGGTGTAGCATTTTTTCGTTTGTGACAGGTGAATAAACGGCAAATTGATCGGTGTTAACA
>CAZLHV010000230.1:0-4960 GCA_964559205.1 uncultured Bacteroidaceae bacterium | reverse complement strand
CCTGAATCCACAATTATCCTCCCTCGACACGATAAACACTCAACAGTTCATCAAAGAAAAAAGGGTCCCCAATTCACCGATCACTCCGTTTTTTGGCTTATATTGCTTCTGATCCTGCTTTCGTCGACCTTGTTTGCCCTTGGATTCCTTCCACTTAGCGTCTCGCTCTTCGCCTGGCTGTCGGTGATTTCAATCCTGATTCTTCGATACCGATTTGCCTATCGACGTCTGGCTAAACCCGGCTTCTGGATCCTATTTCTCATCATCACACTTTTATCATCTCTTCTTTTGGGTAAAGATACAGCCGACGGGCTCATAATAGGACTTCGGATGAATATGAGGGCCATTTTATTTGTACTTACTCTTTCCGCTCTGAGCGTGGAATTACGAAACGATCGATTGGCTACACGATTTCGACACAGAAACAAAGGATTCCTTACCGTACTCGAAACCTGCTTTGACACCCTGCCCATGGTCATTTCACTTCTGCCTCCCGTTAAACAGGTTTTTCGTTCGCCCAAAAGCAGCCTTTCGCTTTTTATCAATACCATGAGTGTCTGGGTCGATTCAATTCACTTCAGACAATTGCCCCCTTGCAAAGCTTTGGTGATTTCGGGGCCACGTGGCAGCGGAAAAAGCAGCCTTCTTAAAAACAAGGTCATCCCTGAGCTCATCGACCGCCAGATCGCTTTCAGTGGAATGGTCATGGAATATACGTTGAAAGGTGATCAGCACATCGGATATTCCATCTCGCTTATTCCGGGGAATGAACAAATAGCTCTGGCCGGACCCGATATAGAAAATGCATCTTATGAAATTGGAAAATACCGGTTTTCGCGAACTGCATTTCAGCTTGGCGAAAAACACATCAGCTCTCATATACAACAGTCCTCTGTATTGATTCTTGATGAGAGCGGCTGGCTGGAAACCTATGGATTAGGTTGGTACAACAGCCTGAAAGAAATCCGCCTCAGCGGCAAACCCATCATTGTGGTTCTGCGACCCGATCTCAAGGATGATTTTATTAAATTTTGGAATTTCACCGAAACAGGAGTGCTTCAACCCTCTTCTTCACACGAGGAAGTATCCTCGGCCTTCGCATCCTTTATCGGGCAGTAACAGTGCTGACTCTATTATCGACCCGATTTTTTCAATTTGGCTTCTTTCTCTAAGGCAACTGAGTCCCAGTATTTGTAATCGGCCTCGTCAGCCCTTGCCATGCTGTCGGCTTTTGCTTTTGCCAACGATTCGGCTTGTTGGGCTGAGTCAGTATTATTTTGCTTATCCTGATTGTTGGACGGACCGGCATTCATCATCAGAATAGCCGCAACTGCAACCAACAGAATGATGATTGCTGCCACAATCAGAATAATGACTTTTCTTTTACCTGAAGTGGGAGATCCTGATTGGTCCATAGAATATAGATTACGGTTCGTGCAAAAATAATCAATTTCAAACATACAGCAGCGCCCTGAAATGTAAAGGAACTTATCAACAATTGATTAACATATCTCGCTAGTCGAACGATAATCCCATTTCCGGTTTGCAGATACTCCGACGCTTTTTGTCGATTATCGTTAGCAATTTTAACATATTGATTAATTTTGTAGCTTGCAAGACAACTGATGACCGACAAAAAAGACCCTGAATTTAAACTCGTGTTTGCTATCGTCCATTCCGGCATTTACAGCTGGATGCTTGAGCCCTACGCAGTGCAAATTATGAAAAAGGGGATGTTTGCCTACAATCATGTCAGAGTGTCGTCGAGCACATTGGTAAACTACGTAAAGAGTTGCAGTGATGCTGAACTAACCGTGCTACAATTGCTCGATGAGTGCAGAAATGAAGTTCTGGCGAGGGTGCTTGGGCTCAACAAATGGAGATCGCTAGAGTTTGCACGCGAAGTTCAACACAATAGCAAACTGCGATTCAGGGTCATCAGGTATCTCAGACAAAAAACCGATCTGGCTATTAGCATTCTGGCCGACAATACAATTCCGATTTACTTTAAGGGCGATCCACAGGATATTATTAACGAACAACCCATTATTCCTCAGATTGACAAACTTGATGTCTGTTTTAATTTCAGCCTTATTCAAGGAAAAATTGAATACACCATCACCACAAGCCTGAAAGGTGAAAAGGTTCAACTCACCGAAAACAACACCATTATATTGAATTATGAGCCCTGCTGGCTGATCATGGACAACAAGTTCATTCAGGTCAGCCATCAGGTTGATGGAAAGAAAATTCAACCTTTCCTTTCCAAAGACAAGGTGCTGATTGAAGCCTCGCAGGTTGAAAATTACCTGCAGAAATTTGTTCGCCAAATCCTTTGTTGCTACCCATTCACGCTTGAAGGCATGGGGCACCAGTTTTACGAAGGGAATCCGACTCCTGTTCTTACCATCGAAACTTCGCTTCAGGGCGAAACCGTTTTATCGCTTAGCTTTAAGTACGGTCAAGTTGACTTTAGGTATCAATCTGAAGAACAGTCGCATGTAAAACTTAGTCGCACAAGCGAAGGTTTTCTGTTTCATATTGTTCGTCGCGATATTGAATTCGAAAATGGGGTGTGCAAATGGCTTGCCGACAACGGACTGGTGCATGTATCAGGTTCACATTTCAGAACCATTGATGCACATTTAAACCCGGTACCCTTGCAGGCCAACATGAGTACTTATAGTATTGTGAATTTCGTTAACGAAAACACTTCGCTTTTGCATTCCAACGGTTTCAATATCGATCAGATGTCAGGAAGAGACTATTTTATCGGAAATATTGAATTGCGTCAGAAATATACAGAAGAACGCGACTGGTTCGATTTGAAAATCTTTGTTCATTTCGACAATATTGTGCTTCCATTCAGTGCCCTGAAAAAGAACATACTCGAAAATATCCGTGAACTGGTGCTGCCCGACGGACGCATTGCCATTTTACCCTCGGAATGGTTCTCGAAATTCCATGATCTGGCAATCATTGGCAAACAGGATGGTGATGGCGTCAGAGTAAAGAAAAGTCAGTTCAGGTATATCGAAAATATTTTGGAGGGGAATGAACGCATCGAACGATTCATTGAATCGGCAGGTAAAGGCGATTTTCCAGTTGAAGAACAACCAGAAGGGATGCTCAAAAGCCTCCGGCCGTATCAGCTCAGAGGAATGAGTTGGTTTAATTTTCTCCATCAGCACGATTTTGGGGGTTGCCTGAGCGACGACATGGGGCTTGGAAAAACCATTCAGGTTCTGGCGTTCTTATGGTCGATGAAACTCAAGCAGGCAGTATCAAAAGAAGGTGCACAGCTCAACCTTTTCGGCGAAGCTCCGACAACTGCATTGGGTAACAACACTTCGCTCATTGTAATGCCCCTGTCGCTTGTTCATAATTGGGAGAACGAAATCCGACAAACCGTGCCCGGGCTGAAAACCACTTCATACATCGGACTCAACAGGCATTTCAGTCCAAAGCTTTTCGAAACATACGACTTGGTGCTAACCACCTATGGAACTGTTAGAAATGATATTGAAAAACTCAAACAATTCAACTTTCGCTTTGTTTTTTTAGATGAAAGCCAATATATTAAAAATCCTGAGAGCAAGATATTTGCAGCAGTATCGAAACTAAATGCCGGTCAGCGATTTGTGATGACAGGGACCCCAGTCGAAAACAGCCTCATCGACCTATGGTCACAATTGCAATTCGTAAACCCTGGACTTTTAGGCGATTTGAAATTTTTCAGAGATCGCTTCTATCAACCTATTCAAAAAAAGGGATCAAAATCAAGCGAAAAACGATTCCGCCAGATTATTAACCCTTTCATCCTTCGTAGAACAAAAGCAGAAGTAGCCAAAGAACTTCCCGAACTCACCGAAAAAATTCACTACTGCCCAATGACCGCTTCTCAGTCCGAAATCTATGAGCGGCGAAAATCTGAAATCAGAAATTACATCCTCGAAAGCACCCAACGTCTTGGGGCTGAAAAAGCCTACATGATTATTCTATCCGGACTCATGCGACTGAGATTGCTTGCCAACCACCCTCTAATTACCGAGAAGGAATATGAAGGAGATTCAGGCAAATTTGAGCAGGTGACGCAGAGCATCAGAAAAGTAATTGAAGGAGGGCATAAACTGCTCATTTTTTCGCAATTTGTCAAACATTTGAATTTATATGGCAGCTGGCTGGAAGACAACAATATCCCATACCTGATGCTTACCGGCCAGACTCCTGCGATGCAGCGTGAAAACATGATTAAGAAGTTTCAGAAAGGATACGAATTCCCCATATTTTTAATCTCGCTTAAAGCAGGAGGAGTGGGACTTAATCTGACCGCTGCCGATTTTGTTTTTCTTCTCGATCCATGGTGGAATCCGGCCGTTGAACAACAGGCAATCAACCGCACCCATCGCATTGGACAAAACAAAAAAGTGATCTCATATAAGTTTATATCCGAGAATACCATCGAAGAAAAAATCATTGCCCTACAACAAAAGAAAATGCATCTTTTCAACAACATTGTAAACTACAAAATGCTCCAAAATGTTAGCTCCGAAGAGCTTGTCAGTCTCATTGAATAACGCCGTTTCTTGTTTAAAGGAAAAATAACACGCGATTATTTCGTGCCGTTTTATTGAAAAAAACTATATTTGTCGCATATCGTGGAAGCCGAAAAACGATGAGCAACAGAGTAGGCGTGAATTAAACCTATGACTTATGAACTGGAAATTATTACTTGTGATCTTTGGCCTGATGGCTTTTGTCTCTTGTGGCGGCGGCCCGAAAAGCGATGCCGAAAAACTTTGTGATTGTGGTCGCGAAATGGTAAAACTGATGAACGACAAAGCTCCTGAAGCTGACCTCGAAGCCAAAGGCGACGAGTGTGAAAAAATCGGTGAGGAAATGGAAGACAAATACAAGGACGACGAGGCAAAAATGAAAGAATTCTAAGAAGCTATTGAGG
>CAZLHV010000229.1:0-4978 GCA_964559205.1 uncultured Bacteroidaceae bacterium | reverse complement strand
TTGATGGTGAAAAATACTACAATAACGTTTATTCAATTCCAAACGATTTATTCATTTATGTTTTAGAAGCAAAAGCAGGGGACTTTTGGAAAGTGAGTTGCAACGAAAAAAGACCAGAGTCTTTGCAGGAATGGACGCATGGATATTCCAAGGGAATAACAATATCAAAAGAACTTGATATAATAATCTATTGGACGATGGTTTGGTAATTGCAAAAACGAAATAGCCAAAAGGATTTAGCATTCCTCACACTCAATATCCGCCTTCTTCAAGGCCAGCTGGCGCTTGTTGTCGCCGATGTAGCGGAAATAAATGATCAAATCGGTTGTTACGAGCAACATGTTGAATGCGAACAAGTAAGTGACGATATCATAGTGGAAGAGCACTTTGTGGGTGATGCCCATAGGGTAGCCGATGATGAGCAGAATGAGAAAAATGGGGCTTTTGCCAATCACAATTTTGGCACGAAGACCTTTCTTAATGGATATGGGCCAGCTGCATGCAAACCATAGGAGCATGAGGACTTCGAATATACTGCATGTGGTTGATTGCATGGAAATGATTTTGATTTTCTTAATTGGATTCTATCCTTCGACGGAGTTTATCCTGCTGTCGACTTTTCGACCCTCCGGGCAGCAGCCATCAGACAACAGGTTGCCCTGCAGCAACAGACCAGTCCTGCCAATGCATCGGCTTCACCGGTTGATGCGTTTATCGCTGTTTACGACAATCGTAACGTGCGGATAGTGATTTTTTTCAATCTCGAAAAAAACGACTATAAAATTCTGGTTGGCGACAAAGTTGTTTATTTCTGATCAGCGGTCTTTTCTGGCTTTAAATCTGTAACCAAGAGTCATCGTGGTTGAAAAAGTCAGAAAAGCAGGATTCCAGTTATTAAACCTGTATTGATTGATGTCAATATCCTGGTCACCACTAATCGAAACAACGGAATATCCGGCACCAATGCCTCCCTGAATCGAAAATGTTAAATGCTCGGTGAATGCGTACTGAATTCCTGAAACAAGTTCTATATCGGGCTGAAAAATGTGCACATAGGCTGATGTATAATGAATGACAGGATAAACGTAGTGATAGCTTAATTCACGGTACTGAAACGCCGTAAAACCTAACTGAATACCATAATAGGTCCCCATCATTCTTTGTTTTCTCATTGGATTTTTCTCAGGATTCAGAGGCGGGTAGTACTGCCTGTATGTTGCTTTTGCATATCCTCCAAGAACAGCACTTTCGTACGAGAAGACCCCGTCCATTCCATTGTCAGGGATCCAAATTGCGCCGAGACAGACCTCGATGGATCGATGCTGCTCCTTGCCTGGCAGTTGTTGCTCCCGGCTGATAAAAAAATGACCAAAGACTGGAGAGATGATGCTTGACTTAAGAATTCTGGTGTAGGCAGGTAAGGAATCCCGAATAACATTTTCTTTCAGAAGGCTGGGCAAAATGTTTTTTGGTTTTCCCTGTGCTGCCGGGTTGGCATGGCCCCTTTTCACTTCCTTAATTTCATTGACGGGCAATGTGAAAACGCTACCCGACTCATCCTGAACCAGTTTTGCAGAGTCATGATCTATGCTTAAAAGGCGACCATAAATCTGTATTCCTGTTGACAACACAATCGTATCGTTGGATTGTGCACATGTACCAATGGTGATGGAAACCAGACAGATGAGTAAAGCGATTTTCATTCTTTCGGCTTTGAGAATTTATATCCAATAAGTACATTCCCGGATAAACTGAATCTGTCGGGGTTCAAATTGGCGAACTGATATGCGGGGATATCATAATATGGTTCATTTTCTGATTCCGCGTAAATGAATCCAGCACCAAAGCCTGCCGTTAAGCAAAAAATAAAGCGTCGTCCCAAAGGTACATTCATGCCGCCGATCAGTTCAAAAGTGAGTTTATACACATCGATTAGATCAACCTCGGTATGGTAGGTTTGCAAATTGTAATCATAATATGAGTATTCGTCTCTGCATCGGAAGCCGCCGAAAGAACTCGAAAGACCATAAAACCAACCTGTCATATTGTAACCCTTGATGGTACCCGGCTCTTTTAACATCCCATGAGGAAACCATCTGAATGTAAATCGGGAATAGAAACCGCCAACTTTACTTTCATAGCCTGAAACGCTATATTCGTTCTGATGGTTTTGTGAAATGGCCGAAATTAAAATTTCGAATGAACGATCATAAACTGAATCCATCACCGAATGCTCCCATGCAAGAAGATACTGGCCGGTCAACGGTGCCAAATAACTGCTTTTTAAACAATTTCGGTAGGTTAATGTGATATTTTTTTGCAATGAAGCACGAGCATTATCTTGCGGTGCTTGTGGCGACTGATAAAATCCAATTCGCATGATTTCGCCTCTTGGATAGCACACCAAAGGTCCACCGCTTTGCTGAAAGCAAACCGAATCCATGTTGAGGTGATTAACTGTTGCAAGAATGGATATCCCACTTTTAAGTACAATGGTGTCCTGTGCTTTAACTGTTGGAAAAATCAGTATAAAAACGAAAAACAATGCAAAGTTTTTTTTCATGGCCACATTATTTCGAACGGCATTTTCCGGATCCTTGAATCAAATTTACTCACTCCTTAAACATCCTGCTTAATGTTTCAAAAGGCTTCGAGATATTAAAATAGACTTTTTTTATATCCCTGAATTCTTTCGGAGTGTCCTTATCGGCTGTAACTGTCATGAGGTCGCAGGGTCCATCAATAAGTGCCTGACTTTTCATATTCAAGCCCATATCGCCCAACAGTTGATACTCGTCATTTATATTTGTCACGACATATGCTGTTTTAACACTTTCGCCATCTCCACTGCGGTAAATAACCCCTAAAAATGAATAATAATTTCTGGCAAAAATGCGTGCCGTGTCTTTCTTGCCTAAATGATGATAGCAAATCATCATATGGTAGTTTACGTTCAATGACACAGGGTCATCGTTGTATAATTTCCAGCCAAAAACCAATGCCTCCTCATAGTTATTGCTTTTCATTAGCAACCGCATAGAATCCATTTCATCAGGTCGGTTATACGGATGGTATTTGTCTGTGAAAACATGTCCGTAATAAAGCAACTCATAGGCATCGCTGTCTAACGTTGTATCAAGCGATATCAATCTTGACTCCAGCAATGGATAATAAAATGATGATGTTGAATCTGTAGTGTAATTTTTAATAAAGTCAAAATCAACTTTCGATATCTGCTGTGACTGAACACCGCCAACGACCATCAAGAGAAGTAGAATAACAATACTCGTTTTCATAAGATTGATTTTGACAAATATATGACAATATTTAAACGAAACAGCCATTTTGTTGGTCATTTTTGCTGTTATACCTTAACTTACTTCCAGTTTATTGCAAAGAGCAATGCACTGCATGGCTTCATGCACGTCGTGAACCCTGAGCATGGCAGCCCCTTTTTGCAAAGCAATGGTGTTTAGCACCATGGTTCCGGGCAGAGCATCTTCGGGGGCACATCCAAGAGTTTTGTAGATCATCGATTTCCGGCTCAATCCGGCCAGCACCGGCACTTCATGAAAGGTAAACTGCTCAAAATGTTTCAGCAGCGTGAAGTTTTGATCAATGGTTTTCGCAAAGCCAAATCCAGGGTCAAGAATCAGATCGTAAATCCCTTTTTGATGCAATGCCTCAATTCTTTCGGAAAACCAACGGTTGATTTCTGCCACCGGATCGGTGTAATTTGTCATTTGCTGCATGTTTTCAGGTGTACCACGCATATGCATCACCACAAACGGCACATGAGCCGCGGCCACCACATCGGTCATGGCCGGGTCGTGCAAACCGCCTGAAATGTCGTTGATGATATCGGCACCGGCATTCAGCAATGCATCGGCAACCACGGCATGTCGAGTATCGATTGAAAACAGGGCTTTCGGAAAAGCTTTTCGCAGTATCGGAAAAACATGCATCAGCCGTTTGATTTCCTCGTCGGCGCCGGGACCCGACGAACCCGGTCTGGTGCTTTCGGCACCCAAATCAATGATGGCAGCTCCATTTTCAAGCATTTGCCTGCAACGCTCAATCAGTGCATCGGGCTCATTCACCCTGCTGCCCGCATAAAACGAATCGGGCGTTACATTCACAATACCCATCACACAGGGCTGTGAAACGAAGCGGAGTTTTCCGCCAATGTTGAATGTTGTATTTCTTTGCTGAGTTTCCATACATTTAATACCTTCGCAAAAGTAATTCATTTCACGGATGAAAAAAGGTAAATTCATTGTTCTCGAAGGACTTGACGGGAGCGGCAAAACCACCCAGACGCAAATGTTGCTCAATGCATTGAAACAAAAAGGGATTGATGCAGGATTTGTGCATTTTCCGCGAACCGACGAAAGCAGCCCGTTTTATGGCCCGATGCTGAAACGCTTCCTTCGTGGCGAGCTTGGCTCGCTGAGCGAAGTCGATCCGTGGCTTGTGGCCATGTTGTTTGCGGGTGACCGCCGAAATCATGCTGCTTCGATTCAGCAATCGCTCGACCAGGGTCAATGGATCATTGCCGATCGCTACGTGTTGTCGAACATTGCTTTTCAGGGAGCCAAAATCGCCAGTGAATCCGAAAGGGAAAAGCTGGCCCGATGGATTATGCAAACCGAATTCGATTATTTCGGACTGCCTGTACCTGATAAAACACTGTTTATTCACATGCCTTTTGCCTTTTGCGAAAATAACATCAGAAGTCAGCGAAGCGGTGACGACCGAACTTATCTTGACGGGGCTGCCGATATTCACGAAGCTGACGTGCATTTTCAGAAAGAAGTGTATCAGATGTATTTATACATGCTCCAGAACAGCGAGTTTTCGCTGAGCGAACTGCAGGTGAGCCGGCATGGGGTTGTGCCTCCTCCCGGCACAATTCATTTATTACTGATGGACGCTCTGACAAAGGTTTTCAACGATGAATAGCATGCATAAAACTGCA
>CAZLHV010000228.1:0-5047 GCA_964559205.1 uncultured Bacteroidaceae bacterium | reverse complement strand
TGAGTGGGTCTGTCGATAAAAATCTCCCTAACCTCGGGTCATAAATCCTCATGCCATAATCCTGTTGGTTTCCGATGCCTTTGACCTCATTATCATTCTCTTTACCATTGAATCCGAAACGATATTGATCGCTATTCCAGTTGCGACCTGGTTGCAAGGAGCCGAATGGGTAGTAGTCCTGAGAGCAAAGCATACGCGTCATGCAGTTGGCAAACGTATTTGTCAGTTTGCGGGTTTCATGCCAAGGTTAAACATGGTAAACGAAATCACGTCGGCAGCTTCTTCAATTTGTTTCGATGTGGGTTTACCGGCTCCGTGTCCGGCCATGGTTTCAATGCGGATCAGCACCGGATTTTCGCCTTTATGTTTCGATTGCAGTTCGGCAATGAATTTATAGCTGTGTGCCGGCACCACCCTGTCGTCGTGGTCGGCAGTGGTTACCAGTGTTGCCGGATACTGAACCCCTTCCTGTATGTTGTGAAGCGGGCTGTATTTTATCAAATACGCAAAATCTTCGGCATTATCGCTGCTACCATAATCGCCGGTCCATGCCCAGCCAATGGTGAATTTATGAAACCGCAGCATATCCATCACTCCCACAGCGGGCAGCGCCACCTTAAACAAATCGGGACGTTGCGTCATGCAGGCACCCACCAGCAATCCGCCGTTCGAACCGCCCTGAATGGCAATTTTCGATGCATTGGTGTAATTTTCACTAATGAGATATTCGGCCGCACCGATAAAGTCGTCGAATACATTTTGCTTTCGGTCTTTTGTTCCGGCGTCGTGCCAGTTTTTACCGTATTCGCCGCCACCGCGAAGATTAACCACCGCATAAATGCCTCCTGCTTCGAGAAAGGGCAGGGCAGTGAGTCTGAACGAGGGGGTCAGGCTGATGTTGAATCCGCCGTATCCGTAGAGCAGCACCGGGCAATTGCCATTAATCGGCAGGTCTTTGCGATGCGTGAGAAACATGGGAATGGTTGTGCCATCCTTGCTTTGAAAAAACACTTGCCGTGTGATGTAGTCGCTCGGACTAAAATTCACTTCAGGTTTCCAGAACAGTTTGCTTTCACCGTGCTGCACATCATAGGAGTAAATGGTCGATGGCACAGTGTAGCTGGTAAATGAATAGAAAAACACCGGGTCTTTGCGGTCGCCCACCGGGCCACCCACCGTGCCGATTCCAGGCAGACTGATGGCTTTTTCTTCCTTGCCGTCGAGCTGGTAAATGTAGAGTTTATCTGAAGCATGTTCCATGTAGTTGACCACCAGTTTGCCTCCGGTTTCCGAAACCGATTGAAGCACATGTTCCTTTTCAGGAATAATCACTTTCCATTCCGATCGCTGTGGTTTTTTCGGATCAACAGCAATGAGCCGGTTGTTTGCCGCTCCGTCGTTGGTAAGAATCATGATTTGGCCGTTAATGACGCCGATAACGGAATAATCGTAATCAAAACCATCGGCTATTTTAACCCATCCGGCTTTTTTTGTTTTGGCTGGTCTGAAATAAAGGGCGTTTCCGCTGGTGCTTTCGCTTTCGGACAGAAAAAGATATTGTTCGTCATCGTCGGTAAAGGCGCCGTAATTGCGCAATGGAGCCTGTTTGTTTTCATAAATCAGCACATCTTTCGACTGTGCTGTGCCCAGTTTGTGGTAATAAACCTTATGATATTCGTTGATCGATGAAAGGGCTTTCGATTCGTCGCTTACCTCGTAGGCGCTGTAGTAAAAACCGTTTTTATGCCACGAGATGCCTGAGAATTTTGTCCATTTAACCACATCGCTGAGTTTTTCGCCGGTTTCGATATTGATGACATAAATATCATTCCAGTCGCTGCCACCTTTCGATGTAGAATAGGCAAGGTATTTATAATCGTGCGAAACGGAATAATCGGCCAGCGAGGTGGTTCCGTCTGCCGAAAGTTTGTTGGGATCAAGCAGCACGCGTTCGGTGCCATCCATGCCTTTGCGGACGTAAAGAATGCTTTGGTTTTGGAGGCCGCTGTTGCGGAAACAAAACACCCATGGACCTTTTTTAAATGGTATTCCGCTTTTCTCGTAGTTCCAAAGCTGCTGAAGTCTGTCGCGAATTGCATTTCGGAATGGAATTTCGGACAAATAGCGGTTGGTGACTTCGTTTTGCTGGTTCACCCATTGCTTTGTATCTTCTGAGTTCTCGTCTTCAAGCCAGCGATAGGGGTCTGCCACTTTGGTTCCGTGATAATCGTCGCTTTGATCGCCACGAAAACTGTGGGGATAATCAATATGCTGCCCTTTGGCGATGAGGGAAAACAGAACACAGGCCATAAACATCATGTTTTTCATAACGGTCGATTCCTTACATTTGCATTCCAAAGGTACTAAAAATTCAGTTCATGGAATTCAGGATAAAAAGTCAGGTGGTGACACGCCACCAGCAAGTGATCGATCGGAGCAACATGGAGGCTGTAAGCGACATTGCTTTTGTTGGAGAAGAAAAACATTTCGACAGCGAAGGGCGACTTTTACTATCGGTGACACGACAGCAGGATGGCTCGATTGAAGAAAAGGTGGAACATATGTACGAGGATCACCGTCAAACCACTCTGTATTACATCGATGAGCAGGAAGTGAGCGAGCGCACAGTCATCGAATTTGACGCCGGGGGTCAGCCATTAAGCGAGACCATTGAATACATGGATGGTACTGTTACAAAAAGCCAGTGGGAGTATGAGAACGGGAAGCCGGTGAAGAAAACCACCATTGATTTGGAAGAGCAGGAAATATGTGGGGTCAGGACCTGGGAATACGATCTGTTGGGCAATCTTTTGAGCGAGCGGGTGATCGAAGAGGGAGAAATGGTTTTTTCGCGCGAGATGACCTATGACGATCAACAGCGTGTCGTTTCACAACGCACTTACAGGGAAGGCGATGCAGGATTCATCACCGAGCGCTTTGTTTGGGAAGGCGACCGGATGTTGAGCATGCAAAAGGATGATCCTTCGGGGCATACCGAAACCCACGATTATCAATACGATGAGTTTGGCAATATCATCAGGGCAGGGAATTCGGGTGAGTTGAAAACCGAAACCATCATTGACTATGATGCCGAAGGCAAACCTGTTCGTGAGGCTGAGACCACTTCGGAAGGTGAAGTTTTGTATGAAATCACGCGTGTTTACGATCCTTCCACAGGTTTAATTTCAGGAGCAACAACTTACCTGAATCGGCGAGGACATGGGCTTGACCTGAATTATACGCTCGAATATGCGTATACATTTTGGTAAGAACCATGTTTTTTGGTATAGACCAAAGAGACAAATTTTTCCTCATGGGCTGTTTTTCGTGCGGCTAATTAAAAACAACGGATTGTCCTGAAAAGGTAACCGTTTGTTCATTTGCTTATTATAATAGTAAAGGTCTCTTTAATTTTACTTCACATCAACACCAGTGAAGTATGCCAGCACCAAGCCTTTTTTGCAGAAAGCCGGTTCAGGGACAATCCGGATCATTTCAGTCTCTGATTCTTGTCAAATGCAGCCCGATTTTGCTTGTCATTTGGCTGTTTGCGATGCAACACGCCGAAGCACAATCATGGTCGTGGGCAAAGCGTCATTATCATTCGGTTGGCAATGTCAATGCCTGTGTCTGGCCTCAGGATTTGGCCATCGATGCCTCCGACAACATTCTCACTACGGGATATTATGCCGGCACATCGACCGATGCCGTTTCGTTCGATGGCATCAGCGCCAATGGCTATGGCTCGGCATTTCACTACACCGGATACGTGTGTAAAACAAATTCATCTGGAACAATGCAGTGGGCACAGCGTTTTGGCAGTGGCGGCACAACCCAGGATGGAAATGTGGCGGGTATTTGTGTTTCGTCCGATGCTTCAGGGAATGTCTATGTAGGCGGTTATTTTGCCCGCGATTGCCGCTTCGGAGGCTCGTTGACCACCAATAGCGGTGGCACCGTTCTTACTTCGGTGTATGGCGAGGATGCTTTTATTGCCAAGTATAATGCTTCCGGCACGTTTCAGTGGGTCAGGCACATCGCATCGAGCACCACCGCTCCGCAGGGCTCAGAGTGTGTCAGAGGAATTGAAGTTACCGCTTCAGGCATCTATGTAACAGGAACTTTTTCAGGTCGAACCAACTTTGGCGGCACTTACCTGACTTCAACCCTCGACGGGGCTTCATATTCAACCGATGTTTTCGTAGCCAAATATGACCTGAGCGGCAATCTGGTCTGGGTTCAACAGGTCAGCGGAAATAAATCCGACTATTCCACAGGGATCAGTGCTGATGCGTCAGACAATTTTTATGTTTTCGGAGAGTTTCAGTCCTCAGCCACTTTTGGTTCAATTATGGTTACCTCAGGGGGTGGAGCCGGTTCAACCATCACCAATCCCTTTCTGGCAAAATACAACAGTTCCGGAGTATGTCAGTGGGTACGAACAGGGAACAGCACCACCAGCATTTCGAATTATTATCTGACCACTCAGCCGCCGGCCATCGATTTCTTTGGTAATATTTACATTTCAGGAAGCATCCCTGCCGGGGCGTCCATTAACTGGGGAACTGCATTGGCCAATGCAACAGTCAATTCAAGTATCTATTGCACAAAATTCAACAGCGCAGGTACACATCAGTGGTCACAGCAATTCACTTCGACCGGAAATATTTATTCGGGAACAATGAGTGCCATTGGTGGTTCAACATTAAATATTGCAGGTAATTTCACCGGTACTGCTGCATTTGGCGGCTATCCGCAAACCGCTACGGCAAACTCTTCTGTATTCGTGTTACGGCTGGCTCAAAGCAATGGCGCTCCGGTTTTCAGCAAAAGGGCATATGGAACAAGCCTCACTGCTTATGTTCCATCACTGGGAACCCTAAGTAACGGAGAGTTGATTGTGGGCGGATTAGCGTATTCACTTTCAACTGCCATGACCTTTGACAGCTACAACATTACTCTCGAGCGCTCAACCGGATTTCTGGCCAAGCTAGGGTACAACAATTTGCCCGTGGAGCTGTTGTCGTTCGATGAAGAATGTACCCAT
>CAZLHV010000227.1:0-5086 GCA_964559205.1 uncultured Bacteroidaceae bacterium | reverse complement strand
TCACCGTTGGATTGGGGTTCACTGTCAGATTGGCGTTATCGGTTCCCGTGCATCCATTTACCGTAACCGTTACAGCATAGTTTCCTGCTGTCCCCGTGCTGATGGTGGATGTAGTGGCACCTGTGCTCCAATTGTAGGTTGCACCGGTAGTGGTGGCGTTGAAAGTGGCTGTTTGTCCCTGACAAATGGTTTGGTCGGCACCCAGATTCACTGTTGGGTTGGGATTTACAGTAATCACAGCAGTATCGCGGTCGGTACAGGCTCCAACGGTTATCTGTACCCAATATGAACCGGATGCGGTCACGTTGATTGTCGGTGTGGTTGCCCCGGTTGACCAAAGGTATGTCGCACCTGTGGTGGTAGCATTCAGTGTTACTGACTGGCCAGCACAGATAGTCTGATTGGGGCCGAGATTCACATTGCATGGTGCCGCCACATCGCAGCAGAAACTGGAAATAAGGCCAGATGTGCCGGAAGGTTTGGTGCCAATGATAATCCAGTTATGACCATTCTGTCCAGCAGCAGCAGTGAAAGTAAGGGTATTGGTGGTCCAGGTATAACCAACAGCCGGCAGGGTGCCCAGGCTGAATGCACCGGTCATTGAACCAGAACTGTTTGAATATACATAGGGAGCAAAAGCGCCTGTTGATCCGGTTCCATGGCTAACATAAGTGATTGGGATAGAATAGGTGTTTCCGGAAACCAAAGGGGTTTGGATGCGAAACCCAAACACTTCACCACCAGTGGTCCATGATGAACTGTTTCCACAGAAAACAGCTCTGCAACCTGATCCACCAAGAGCAGGTGCAATGGTGATGTTTGCGCCCGGCCAGCCGCCCTACCAGCTGCTGCCATTCCACTGCAACAAATCAGCGTCCTGTCCCCGCAAATTGGTACCACCTGTAAACGATGTAGAGGGTGTCAATGAGTTGAAACAAGAATCGATGACTACAATTTGCGAAAATGCTGGCAGGGTAAAAAGCAAAATCAACGGAAGCAAATAAACTTTCATCATTAGAAGATTTTGGTTTAGACGAACAAATTTGCGAAAAGTAAACTGAGAACAATCTTAAATCAGAGATATCCAGCTATGTTATATACCAGAAAACCAATCATTTCGTGCAAAAGCTCTTCCCAGATGGCAAAGCCCTCAGTTTGAGGCACCACCATGTTCATCATATTCCATTGCCTGCTGCCTGCAGTAAAATCGACCGGATAAGGATCAGCCACAACACCTTCGTTCTCGAAGCATGCAAGACTACGACGCATATGTGATGCAGAAGTGATGAGTAAAAAGCTCCCGCCCGGAATGGAGTCTGAAAGCAATTTTGCTGTATTCACTGCATTTTCGTGGGTGTTATCCGACAGGCTGTCTACCAATACATCTTCTGCAGGAATGCCTATTTCGATCAGATAGTTGTATAAAATCGAAGCTTCGCGCATGTTTCTGTACTGCAACGTACCGGCTCCACCCGACAGCACAATGCGGTCGGCATATCCGTTCTGATAAAGCCATACCGACTGCAGCAACCGGTCAGTATTGTGACGGAATGTGGTTGTTTGCTGACGTTCGTCGGTGGTTGCCATGCCGCCGCCAAGCACAATTACAGCATCGTAATTTCTCTTCAGCTCGGTCAAGGCCACTGGAGCTGGCTCCCAAAGTCGCATGAATTCTTTGGCTATGAATGTGTTTGAAAAAAACAAGGCCGCAACAATAGCAATTCTGAGTAAACGTCTTTTGGTTTTTGGATTCCGTAACAAAAGCGAGAGCAAGGCAAGCGCAATCACCCAAGTGAGTGGGCTGATGAGGAAAGACAATATCTTGCTGATGACAAAAAACATGAATCAAAGATAGCTTTTTTCGGATAATCCGATGCCAAACAGTGCAAAATCGAAACGGGCTGGATCGTCGGGGTCAATGCTTCGGCAGAAACTGCTTACTTCAAAAACGGCCTTCAGATCATTTTGTTTGCGCGGCAAAATGCCGAGCCGGCGTGCCACCCGTGCGGTGTGAACATCGAGTGGGATGAGCAAGCTGCTCATCGGAAATACATCGTTCCAGAGGCCAAAATCGACTCCTTGCCTGTCGCGACGAACCATCCAACGCAGAAACATGTTGAGTCTTTTAGCAGCACTCCCCTGCTCCGGATTGCTGAGATGTTTTTCAAAGCGCCTTTCGTGAGGGTAACTGAGCAGGGTTTTACGGAAATGAACAATGGCATCGGCTGCATTTGCCTCGGGTTTTTGGCCGAAAACAGACGAAAAAGCTGTTTTGAGACCCCCGTGATGCCGATACAGGGGTTGTAGCATGGACACAAGAGTTGTTGCATCGTTCGCCTGAAAAGTACGATGAACAAAACCATTGAAACGTTTCAGGTCATCGGGTTGATGGTTGATGATGAAATCATGGGGCGCGTTGTCCATGATGTTCATGAGTTTTTGTGCCGACTGTATGATGGATTTTCGGTTTCCCCATGCGATGATAGCAGCAAACAATCCGGCAATTTCGATATCCTCGTTTTTCGAAAAAGCATGTGGAACCGAAATGGGATCACCATCGATGAAATCGGGGCGGTTGTAAAATGCTGCCTTTTCAATAAGTAACGAATGGATGCTGTTCATGATACAAAAAAGGCTCTTCCGGAAAGAAAGAGCCTGAATAGAAAATACATCAAGTTATTTCACTTCGTAAGGTTGCACCAGTTCACGGCCAATGCTTACCGCTTTGACGTTTTCAGGAATCAGTCCGTGATGTCGTGTTGGTAATGATTTTTCAAGTCCTGCCTGAATAAACTGATCCGTTACGACGGGTTTCACTTTCAGATATGCACCCAGCACAATCATGTTAAAGATTTTTGTCAGACCCAGTTCGGAAGCTTTTTTTGTTGCATCGACTGTAAAAATCTGAATGTCTTTACGTGTGGGAGGGTTTACAATTCCGTTGGGGTCGAAAATGAGTACGCCGCCGGGTTTCACAGCACTCTCGAATTTATCGAGCGATTGCTGATTCAGAATAATGGCGGTATCGAATTCGGTTAACACCGGAGAACTGATTCGGCTGTCGCTGATGATCACGGTTACGTTGGCAGTGCCACCACGCATTTCGGGACCATAAGAAGGCATCCAGCTGACCTCGAGGCCCTGCATCATGCCAGAGTAGGCAAGAATTTTACCCATGGATAAAACGCCCTGACCACCAAAACCTGCAATAATTATTTCTTCGTTCATATTTTCCGGATTAAAAAATTATACTTCGCGGACCAGTTTGCCATCCACTTTAATATCGCCCAGCGGATAAAACGGGAACATGTTCTGTTCCATCCACTCATTGGCTTTGACGGCGGTCATTTTCCAGCCGGAGTTGCAGTTTGAAACCACTTCGATGAACGAAACGCCTTTATTCTGCTTTTGGTTTTCAAAGGCCTGACGGATGGCTTTTTTAAGTTTACGTACATTGCCGGGTTTGTGAACGGCATGGCGTGTCACATAGCATGTTCCGGGCAGTTTGGCGACCAGTTCGGTGATTTTCAATGGATTGCCCATGCGTTCAATGACGCGACCATACGGCGAGGTGCTGGTTTTCATTCCCGGCAGTGTGGTAGGAGCCATTTGGCCACCGGTCATACCATAAATGCCGTTGTTAACAAAAATGACGACAATGTTTTCACCGCGGTTGCAGGCATGAATGGTTTCGGCGGTTCCAATGGCAGCGAGGTCACCATCGCCCTGATAGGTAAATACGTAGCGGTTGGGCCACAGGCGTTTGATGGCGGTTGCCAATGCAGGAGCGCGACCGTGAGCAGCCTGCTGCATATCGATATTCAGAAATTCATAGGCCAAAACTGAGCAGCCTACAGGGGCAACACCAATGGTTTCACCCTGAATATCCATTTCTTCGATCACTTCAGCCAAAACACGATGAACGGTTCCGTGACCACAGCCGGGGCAATAGGATAGTTGTTTGGGGGTCATTACCGGAGTACGGCGGTAAACCATGTTTTCCGGTGTAATGAGATCTTTCCAGCTTTCTAATGTTACATCTGCCATTTGCTTACCCTCCAATGATTTGTTTCTTAAGCGCATCGAGAACCTGCAGCGGGCTGTGAATCATTCCACCCACGCGTCCGTAATGCTCGACCTTTGTTTTTCCGGCCACGGCAAGCTGCACATCTTCGACCAGCTGACCGAGACTCATTTCAACTGAAAGCATACCTTTAACCTGCGATGCAAGGCGATTAAGCTCCGCTTCGGGGAAAGGATAAAGGGTGATCAGGCGCAAAAGGCCAACTTTGATGCCTTCTGCACGGGCAAGATCGACCGATTTCTGGCAGATTCGAGCACTGGAACCGTAAGCAACAAACAAATATTCGGCATCGTCGGTCATGATGTTCTCGAACATCACATCCTGCATCATGCTGTCGTATTTCTTTTTCAGTTTCATCACATGTTGTTCCTGCTTCAGTGAATCAAGATCAAGTGAGGTGATGATGTTGCGCTCGCGGTCTTTGGTTTTTCCTGTGGTTGCCCATGGGCATTCCTTCACCAATTCCTCGTCGGTACGGCGAGGGATGGGATCGAACAGTTCGACCTTTTCCATCATCTGACCAATCACACCATCACTGAGGATCATGGCCGGAGTACGGTATTTAAATGACATGTCGAAACCAAGTTTCACGAAATCGGACATTTCCTGAACGCTGGCAGGAGCAAGGACAAACATGCGATAATCGCCATGGCCGCCACCTTTTACCGTTTGGAAATAGTCGCATTGTGAAGGCTGGATGGTACCCAGTCCGGGGCCGCCGCGAACCACATTAAGCAGTACACAGGGCAGTTCGGCACCAGCCATGTAAGAAATGCCTTCGGCCATGAGGCTGACACCGGGGCTTGACGAAGATGTCATGACCCGTTTGCCGGCACCTGCACCGCCGTAAAGCATGTTGATAGAAGCGACCTCGCTTTCGGCCTGAAGGACAACCATTCCGGTCCGGTCTTCGGGCTGAGCAGCCATGAGGTATTCAATCACTTCAGACTGAGGCGTGATGGGATAACCGAAATAACCGTCGCAACCTGCACGGATGGCGGC
>CAZLHV010000226.1:0-5163 GCA_964559205.1 uncultured Bacteroidaceae bacterium | reverse complement strand
ACCACTTCAAATGGTCGTATCGGACTCGGATGAAGCAAGACCGACCACTGGAAGCGAAATGACCGTAAAGTCGATCGTATCGCCGCTAAAGGCCTCACATCCGGTTCCGGAGTTTCGTGCAAATAGCGTAAACTCATCGCCATTATTAATGGTGTCGAATTGCCAAACATTTTGTGGACCCATTATGTTGGCAGCAGAACCATTGAGATAGAGCGTATAGAGATCGGCTCCGGATGCAGTAAGCATTACCGAATCACCATCGCAGATGATCGCATCCGCATCGTCCGAGACAAGATTTGCAGATGGAAGGGAATGAACCACAAATGTGTATACATCGCTGCTGTCGCGGCAACCCATATACGTCACCTCGACAAACACATGATCACCATTGGAGAGCGTATCGGTGGTATACTCAGTCGAGTCGGGCGACTGAACAACCGGAACTGCATTTGTATAGAACACATACGCTGGCGAATCGTTTGGCGATATTGCATTGAATGAAACGAGATCTCCCTGGCAAATTGTGGTGTCAGGTTGGCTCGTACTTAAACTTACAATAGGATTGTATATGGTGAGAGTGTCGGTATAGGTATCCTGACATCCGTTAAGGGAATAAGTCGAAATAAGGGTAACGACATAATCCCTGAAATCATCGTAAAGGTGAACCGGATGAGTCTGAGTTCCTGTTGAATCGTCACCAAACTGCCATTCAAAAGTGAGCGGGTTGCCCATAAAACCTGTAGACGTATTGGTGAAATGAATGCTGTCTTCAAAACAAGTGGTTGCAGGTAGGGTAAATGAGGCATAAGTAGCTTTCTCGATATTGAATGCCCAGCCCGAGTTTCCTCCTTCGTCAGAACTAAATAAAGCAGCTGCGCCGTTGGTGGCAATAACATCGCTGATCACCGTGCATTGTGTTCTTATGCTGTCTGAAGAGTTGCAGGTAAGTCGGGCAGGATTGCCACTGTCAGTTGAACGAATGAAAATAGAATCAGCACATGTACCAATGGCACTAAACAAACTATCGATGGTCTGAACGGATGAACTATCAAGATACAGATTCATACCGGGGAAAACCTTCAGTATTCTGAACGAATTGTTGCCATAGACCTGCCCTTTATAGACGGCCAGTGCCGAGTCTGATAAAATCACATCCATGGTCAGGTCAAGGAATTCATGGCTTCCTCCGTCAAAAAAGCTTAAAAGGGATTGATTCCCGGGCATGTATACTGAAGCAGAGTCAGCATCCAAAGTCAGATACAGCGAAGTTTGGAGATCAACAATGTATTTAATTGTGAACAAAGCCGAACCCAACCTAGCCGCCTTGGGGGCATCTGTGCCTGTTTGGAAAATCCCTGCTGTAACATTGTAGTCATCAGTAATAAAAACACCTGAGTTTAATGATAGTGACACTGTAGAGTCGGTGACAATATCAGTCAAAAGTTTCACAGTATCGTTAAGCGAGCGACCATTGAAACAGGTGTTCACCTCATAACCAAATGAAGCAGCATGGAACTTGGCCAAACCCGAATCGGGTGCCATGGTAAAGCGTGGAGCATTGCTCTCACTGGCACTGAAACCTGAATAGGCAAAAGTCAGCGAGTCATTAAGCGTTACATCGCCCGATGCCTGCAATGACGCACCGAGTAAAAGATATGGTTTTCGGTTACTTACTCCCGACCAGTCCATGACACGACAAAACGCATTGCGATTTACTAAAACAGTATCAGAAGCCAAGGCAGTATAATATGCATTATCGAATACGACGGTATCAGCTGGACCAGGGACACATCCAGTCGGAGGCACAGTAGTCCAGTTAGCTGATTGATGCCAATCCTTGCTCACCGATCCTGTCCAATAGTAAACAGCACCCTGAGCGGTATCGGAAAATGACCAGCCATGTGTGTTCCCTAAACCAGTTGAGACTGAAGCAATAAAAGCCTTTCCACCAATGGTATCGGCAGTCAGGTTTTGAATGATCAGTGACGAAATACGCAATGTATCAATGCTTCCAAGGGCAATCTGTGCTGTATCGTTTCCCCCGGTGAATGAAGACAGTGTTACCGGCAGATTGCAACTTCCTGATGCAATCAGTGTATCGAGGAGCCAGCGCGAGGCGGGTTCAAACTGCAAAATGGAACCAGCCGAAACATTCAGCTCTGAGGCAACCCCATCTCCGAGCCATAACGTATTTGGAGCCTGAACCAAAATAGAACCGAATACCGCACTATCAGATTGAACAATAACCGGTTCATTTCCAGACCAGGCCAGGGTTACTGTTCCCGACACACTGGCAATGGTAAGGTTTGTTCCTGAGGAATTCCAAACTGTATCGGATCCCGTCAGAATGATGTCGGATGAGCTGTAGTCAAGCTGTCTTGAAGCAGTTCCAGCCATGAGCAAAGCATTGCAAGAAAGGAGTTGCCCGTTAAGGTCAAAAATTCCATCTTCAAGACGGACATCTGCTTCTGAAATCAAAGTATCCGATAAACGCCAGGTTCCCAAAGAGTTGATAGTCCAGTCGGCTTGCACCAACGCATGATGAGGATCAATTAAATAGGTCCCTGCTCCCGGAGCACGCAGTTCAGCACCCTGATCATTGTTCCAAACAAGGCTATCTGTTAGCGTGAGATCATCAGCAATGAAAAGCTTCCCTGGACCATTCAGCAGAATCAAATGATCGGTTCCAGTCCAGTTCATCGCATCGCAATAGGACCAGTCGGAAAGATATACGGTGTCACGCGAAGAAAAAGAAGCTGCATCGAAACGCACGTTATTTCCTCGTGAAGGGATGCAGCCGGAGGAGACTCCACCAGATGAATAAGACCAATGGGTCGCATCGTTCCAGTCGCCGGAACCCCCAATCCAGTACATGGTGAGAGCCGAAGAGGGTTCAACAATCACCCAGCCGGTATTTCCGCCTTCGTCGTAAGAATTGTTTGCGGTGAACACCGCTCCGGACACACTGATATTGCGGATACGCGCATAAGACATTGTGATGTTTCCGCCTGTTGATATGAATTCCGGAAATGCCGAAGGACAATCAGACATATCTCCACACGAAGGGCACTCCTGGCAAAAAGAAGCCAGATAGAAATAATGACCGCAATCTCCGGCCGCATTAATCGTATCAGTGAAGATACTAACTCCATGAGCCAGGTATGCATGCGTTGCCGGATTGATGATCAGCTCATCTACTGTCATTGATGAATAAAGGTACACAGGTGACACGGGCAATTCAACCGATCCGAAACTGAAAGTTGAATCACGTCCGGTAAAAATTTTCACGGATGCATCACCATTGTATGAAAACACAAAAGAGGCATTTGATGCATAGAGCTTCAACCTTGTATCGGTAAGGTAAAGTGAGCTGCCGGTATCGGACAAATGAATGACAGAAGAACCAAGACTGATGGTTTTTGATAAAGAGGAACTATTGCGAAAAGATCCGGTATAAATAGGGTTATTGCTGCTCCGAAAGGTCAGTCCTCCGCGAAACTCCATATCGCCTGTGGTGTAAAATCTGCTCAACAATCTGATCGATTTCGAGCCGGTAAACAACACATCGCATGGCATTTGATTCAGATACATATTGATGTAGTTGGAATCAAGAACCGAGTTCTGAAAGTTAAGCATGCCCGTTTGGGCAAAAAACATGGTATTTGGCAAGGCAAATGAGCCATAAACGGTGAGCGTGGAATCTCCAAACCATTTAGGATTGACAACCGGTACTGCAATTTTGAGCGAAGTGTCTGTGTTAAAGTGCCGGCAGGAAACAGGATTTCCGGCAGTAACACACACGCCTCTTGTATGCCATAGATAGTTGTAGGGGAGCAGGAGGTCGGAATCGAGAAAGACGGAATCGGCATCAAGGCTGACATTGCAACGCAAGGTGTTGTCGGCAAAATTCAGGTGGGTTGGTTTCATCGCTGCTGCATTAATTCGCAGAAGCCCTCTGAAATTAAATGTGACATGGCTGTTCAGCAACAGACTGCCTGAAACAGTTAAAGTGTCGGTCGGAAACGAGTTGAATTCGACATCCCAAGGCACAGCAGTCCAGTCCATGTATGCACAAAAAGCAGTGTTGGTGTCGAGTGAAACGATTCTGCCATTGGCGTCGAATGAGTTGCTGTCGAAAAACACTGAATCAGCAGGTCCCGGCAGGGTCGAATGAAACACAGCACCACCTGATGTGGTGGCCCAATGGGACAAATCGGACCACCCGCCGCTATTGCCAACCCAATAAAAACGGCCGGCGTCGACATTTGAGCAAGTGCCAAAAAGGATGAACAATAACCACAATGCTTTTTTCATATCTAAAATATTAATCAAGGCCAAATTAAGCCACTAAAGTACATTAATTATTCTTTCATCGACAGAAAACGAAAATTATTTAAACTGAACGACATTGATATCGATATTTTATTGTACTTTGCACCCAAATCGAATTATTGGTAATATGAAAGCAATTATAACGGGATTTGTCGCTGTTTTCCTTCTCAGCCATATTGCATTGGCACAGGAGGGACTTGACTCACTAAAACCGGAACTTTATATTGAAAAAGATCTCGACTCGGTTTATTCGGAAATGGTAAACACCGGTGCAATATTGAAGCTTCCGAAATATTTTGAAGCATTTTCTCAGGGAAACTATCAGGGGTACATCCACAAGGGCACCGCAACAACCATTCTTGGACAGAAAATGGATTCTACAGCTTTTTTAAGTGTGACGGCTAATTTGAATAAAGAAG
The DNA here is from genome assembly GCA_964559205.1 of uncultured Bacteroidaceae bacterium. Lineage (GTDB taxonomy): Bacteria > Bacteroidota > Bacteroidia > Bacteroidales > DTU049 > GWF2-43-63. The sequence continues at coordinate 412 of CAZLHV010000226.1, read as the reverse complement.
TGTTTCTGAAACAGGGATCGGAGTTGATTGAGGAACTGGATCTTAAGACACTCGAAGGCCGGCAGGCAAAAATGTATATTGTTCGGTTCATGGCAGACAAAACGCCGGTCAACCGTCTGATGTTTTTCACCGGAGATCACCAAAGCACTTTGTTACTTACAGCAAACTATCCTGAATTTTTTTCTAGTCTTTTGCGCGATGTTCTTCTAAGCAGTTTTATGACAGTTAAATACTAACTGACTGAATTATGAAAAAAACTTTATTGTGGATTGTTATTTTGGTGGCCGGAATAAATCTTACCTACGGGCAGGACACCACAGTGACTCACCATGCTCCGTTCCGCACCGACAACCAAAGCTTGTGGAGACAAGGGGCAACCGGAATCGTTGATATCGACATTCCCTTTTTTGAT
>CAZLHV010000225.1:0-5185 GCA_964559205.1 uncultured Bacteroidaceae bacterium | reverse complement strand
GGGCGGGTACACGGCCCAAACGCTGGCCAGGACCAGGACCAGGCTTCCCGTTACACATTCATGGAGACTGAACGAGAAGCATTATGGCACATTGCAGGGACTCAATAAATCGGAAATGGCCGCAAAATATGGCGAAGAGCAGGTGCTTATGTGGCGTCGCGCTTACGATGTGCGTCCACCCCTCTACGACGAGGCAGAAGTGACCCCTTTGCTTGCCGAAGCCCGCTATAAAGATGTTGACAATCTGATTTACATGCGCGGTGAATGCTTGAAAGACACGGTTGAACGGGTAATTCCCTTGTGGGAAAACGAAATTGCTCCGGCCATCAAAAATGGCAAGCGCATTATTATTGCTGCTCATGGCAACAGTCTGCGCGCGGTGGTGAAATATCTCGAAGGCATGAGCGACGAAGCCATTCTGAAATACAACATACCAACCGGCATTCCGCTGGTTTATACCCTCGACGATGACCTGAAAGTGATTTCATCAAAATATCTGGCTGACGAGGAAGCGCTCAAAGCCGCAATGGACAAGGTTGCAGGGCAGGGGAAAGCGAAATAGTTGTCAGTAATGAGTAACCAGTTGCGAGTTGCCAGTAGTGTGTAAACGTTTTGAGTAAAATTAAAACTGAACACTTGCAACTCACCACTCACAACTGACCACTAACACCCGCCTTTACAAACTTTCAACTTTACGAACTTTTCAAACTTCAATGCATGCCAATCATTAAAAGCATTTCAGGAATTCGCGGAACGTTGGGCGAGAAGCCGGGCGAAGGACTCGATCCATTACTCGTTGTTCAATATTGTCTTGCATATGCCACATGGCTGAAGCGTTCGCACAGCGCCAAAAAGCCACTTGTTGTGCTGGGACGTGACGGACGGGTATCGGGCGAAGTGCTCGAGAATCTTGTTTGCGCAAGCCTGCAAGCCGCCGGAATTGATGTAATCATGACAGGCCATACCACGACTCCGACCGTCGAAATGGCCGTTGTTTTTGCAAAGGCCGATGGGGGTATTATACTTACGGCCAGTCATAATCCTGCAAACTGGAATGCGTTGAAGTTTTTCAACGAGAATGGTGAGTTTATTTCTCCGGAAACCGGGCGCATGTTGCTCGAGATGGTCGGGAAAACCGACTTCGAAATGGCAGCTGAAAGCGAACTTGGTTCAAAAACCATCAATCACAATTATCTGAAAGAGCATGTCGATGCTGTAATCCAAATGCCAGTGGTCAACCGCAAAGCTATTGCTGAAGCCAATTTCACCGTTGTAGCCGATGTGATTAATTCTACCGGAGGCATCATTCTTCCAATGCTTTTTGATGCACTTGGTGTGAAATACAAAATCTTATTCGGCGATTGCAACGGGAAATTTGAACACAACCCTGAGCCGCTTCCCGGCCACCTGACTGCCTTATCAAAAGCCGTTACAGAAATGAAGGCCGACATGGGCATCTCAGTTGATCCGGATGTGGATCGTCTGGCATTGGTGTGTGAGGATGGAAAAATGTTTGGCGAAGAATACACCCTGGTGGCTGCTGCCGATCACATTTTAACGTACCAACAAGGAAACACGGTGTCGAATTTGAGTTCCACACAGGCCTTACGCGATGTGACGGAAGCGCGCGGCGGACAATATACCGGTGCAGCCGTCGGCGAAGTGAATGTGGTGAACATGATGAAGGAAACAGGCGCCGTCATAGGTGGCGAAGGAAACGGAGGCGTGATTTATCCCGGTCTGCATTATGGGCGCGACGCATTGGTGGGCATCGCATTGATATTATCGCTCATGGCCGAACGAAAGAAAAGCTTGTCGCAGCTGAAAGCGGAATATCCGGCGTATTTTATGTCGAAGAACCGTGTGGATCTGAAGCCCGGAACTGATGTTGATGGCATCTTAAACAAGATTGAAGAGCAGGTAAAACATCAGTGCAGCAGCATGAACACCATTGACGGACTGAAAATAGAGTTTGGACACGAGTGGGTGCACCTGCGCAAATCGAACACCGAACCCATCATCCGCATTTATACCGAAAGCCGCTCAGAAGTTGAAGCCGATGCTTTGGCGAAAAAGTTTGTTGAGCTGATTGAGAGGAATGCATAGAAATTAGTTCAACCTGAGTGCATTCACCGAGGTGAATCTCTCTGCGTTGAACGAGAAAACCTGATTCAAAAACGATATTACATCGTTCGACTGGAAGGAGAATATGGAATCGTCGTTTTAATGCGAAAATATAACGATCCCATATCCTCATAAATTCAGACGATGGGATATGATATTTTCGCGGATAAAATAGTTGAAAATGAAAAAGAAACGCTCCAAAAAGAAAAAGCCCAATCTGTTGCTCGATTATGTGAAGACAGTGAAGAAGATTCATCGTGAAGCCATGCTCGAATCGGGTGTGGCGCCGGTCGAACGCGTGGTAAAAAGCAAAAAGACCTATACGCGGAAAAAGAAGCATCGCGATAAGCACATGGGGAATTGAATAAATTATATATTTGTGCTTAAATTGTAAAGCGTTGGCAAAGAAAAGAAGAAAAAACAAGCGTGTGGTTATCAGCCTTTCGGCACAAAAAGCCGAAATGTTTTATGCCTTTTGTCAATCAAAGCACATGAGTCCAAATAAATACCTGCGAAAGGTCATTGATGTCAATTTGACTGGATTTAAAGGATATGTCAAGCCTGTTCAGGCTGATCCGAAACAGTTGGGAATTTTCGATTTCATTGAGCCGTAAGCTGAAGGAATGGCTCAGGTGAACATCGTTTTTTCAGACAGCAAAGCAGAGTTTAAGCAGTGACTGGGAAGCGTTTGTTTTTCTCACCAACAATCAGGCACTTTTACTTTCATCAAAATCCTTGCGGATCAGCAGGTTTTGCAATGGTTTGAAATGACTACGTGTTTGCGGCCAGCGATCGGGAAATTCGTTAAGCAAAGTCAGTATTTTTTGCTTTTGCTTGGTAAGCATATCACTAATGGCTGGTGCTGAAACTGACGGTTGCATGGCTTTTCCGACCAGAGCACCGGTAGGAGTTTCGTGGGTTGAAACTATGGTTCTTACGGCATCTTCGACACGGTCAAGCCACTGATATACTTTGAGATGTCTTTGCTGAATCACTGCAACTGTTTCATCTTCAATATCCTCATTTGTTTCAGCCGAAGGCAGCAAGTGCCAGGCCTCGATGATAACAGGTTGGCCTGCCCCGAGATTGACAGCAAGCACACAAGCCTGATGAAGCATGGTCCGCAAACTGGCAGGACTGCCACGGTATGACTGAATTTTCTCACGTGCATCGGGGCTCAGGGCAATGCTGATTTTCTGATCCCGTCCAAGATTGTTTAGATATTCAACGGCCATTTCAACAATCATGTTTTCGAGCAGTTTCACCTGATTTTGATTGCCACGGTCTTCCATTCTGCGATGACCGGTGAGTGCCTGCATGCTTTTTTGAATGCTTTGAAGCACCTGCTGGTCATCTTTAATACAATTCAACCGGAATATCAGGGCGTTCATGGCAGTATGGCCAATCATTTCGCGATTTTCGTGGCTGAAACTCGATTCGGCATCGAGTTGACCGAAATGCTTACGGTTCTTGCTGAAATACAGCAGCACAAAACCATTCCATACCGGATGCAACACTTTAATGAGCAGAACATTGCGTTCAAGTTCACGAAACATATCCACATGGTTGCTCTCGCGAACCTGAGCCCATGCGAAAGGGAGATCGTTTTCGTTTTGCCAGACAAATGGATTGTTACGGGTGAGAAACAAACGGTTCAGATCGGGAAAGTCGCGACGTATCATTTCATCGTTTTGTTCTCTTCGCTCTCCATCAAAAAACAGAATGCGGGTCTGACCATCAACTTCGTTTTCCAGAGCAATAATCCTTGACACCGTCGGGAATAATCCCGACAGCTGGTCGAAAATGACCCGGACGATATGGCCTGAAAAACTGAACTTCATAACAAATTAACCTCAAAATTAAGCATTTATTTTAATTTTCAATGTTAAATTAAGTTCTTATTAAGCAATGTAATTTATTTATTAAGCACTTAATTTGCTTAATAAACTTGTAATCAGCGTATTACGATATATACTTTTACATAAAAATTCAGCCATGAAAATTTACAGTTCCTACCGACGCGAAGACCTGAGGGTCTATAATACGATGAAATATGCTGAAGCGAATGCTGTATTGAATCATAAAGAGAAAGTTGTACGAAACGAAGTCAGCGCAGGGAAGAGCAATGAGCGGGAACATGATTCATGGACACGCATGGTTTCGAGGCGCATGAAGCTTTTGGGCGAAAAGCTATCGGGCTTTTTTTATCCCGAGGTGATTGAGTAATTTTTTTGTTTTAAGCTAATCTTCAATATTATTTATTTTTTCATAATACGCCATATCCATTTCGGGCACCTTGCTTTCGATAAAATCAATCATCCAGTCGAATTTCTTTTTCAGGATACGGTCTTCGGTGACCCAGAAAGTCAGCAGTTCCCATGTACGCGGGGTAAACAGCCAGCAATAGAGTTCAGCGCGGTCTTCTTCTTCGCCGTACATGGAATAGGTTGTCACAAAGCCTTTGGTGGTATGTTCTCCATATTCATACACTCCGTCGTCATAGGCAGCAGAGCCACCATCGCCGTATCGAAACGAAGAGCTATTGAACGAGCACCAGGTAACATTGTGATAAAACATATCGCCAAACTGTTCTTCATCAATCATGTGCCAGAACTCATGGTGGCTCATTTCGCGCACATATTTTTCGCCATACACCAGATATTCGATATCGTAGTACAACGTTTCGTCGTACGGATCGGGCATGGCAAAACGCATTTGATGGGTCACTTTCAGGTTTTTGCAAAATACAATTTTCTTAAGTCCGTTTACTTTGAGCCAGGCTGCAGGATATTTCATCCATTCGTCAGCGAAAACGCTAATGAATTCGGCAAAAACTGCAGAATCGGCTTCTACCGGAGTGGTCCACGATGCCCATCTACGTGCATAATCTCCACCTGAAAATGAATCAGTGATGAGTTCAATGTTGAATTTTTCCTCCATTTGTCTGACTGCTTTCAGAGTGTCGAAGGCATTTTGTGACGACACTGAAGGGGAGATAAGGCCTGCAAAAAGAACCCAAAGAAGCGCTTTCATAAATTTGGCGATTTTGAACCGCCCAAAG
>CAZLHV010000224.1:0-5235 GCA_964559205.1 uncultured Bacteroidaceae bacterium | reverse complement strand
GTTACACAAACTTTTTCCTGAATGGTGGCAAACGTATCATCGTTTCCAAGACGCTCAAGGAAATCGAAGATCAGCTTGGGGGCAAGGATTTCATCAGACCCCATAAATCACACCTGATTAACCTTGAGTATATCAAAACGGTGGTGAGAAACGACGGAGGGTATATAATCATGAAGGATGGAAGCGAAATACCCATTTCCAGACGCAAAAAGGAGATGGTCATGGATGTCATCAACAGGCTATAATGCCGAAAACTTTTTTATTCCTGCCGTTTGCTTATTCATCAGGAATCAGAAAAGTAGCAGGAAGTATTTTAGAGTGCAAATTTCGAATTAAACCAACCAAATAGTCTGACATGGAGAATTTTATCGGTCTCATTGTCATTTTTGTCATCTGGGGAATTATGTCTGTAATGCGCAAATCGGCCCGCAACCAGCAGGCTCTTGCCAAACAAAGACTAAGCCAGAATTCACCACAGGCAGAAGCCTTGAATCGTCCAGCCGCCTCAACCGACGAAATCAATCGTTTGCTGGAGATGCTCACAGGAACAACGAATAGCCCGTCGCAAGAACCTTCGATCGATTATTCGGTAGAAGCAAACACCGAAGCGGGTGGCTATGAGGAGAGCACCCCTGTTTACACTTCGCTCGATCAGTACATCCCTCTTACCGGAACGCTCGATCAGATTACCTCTGAGGAAGACCTGCAATCCGTACTCACTTCAACTGATAGCGACATGCAGATTTATCATTCTGTTGAAAAGTCTGTTCATCCGCTTCTTTTGGACTTTGACCCTCGAAAAGCTCTTATTTATTCGGAGATTTTTCAGCCGAAGTTTCTCTGACAGAAAAATTATTCTATGTCAGGTGTAAAAAATACCTTCTGAAAAAGCAAAACTTTTTAACTTTACCCGCTCAAAAAAAGAGAATTTTTAAAATAAACCAACCCATATGTTTCAAAAACTACTCTCTGTCTTAGGATTGACTTTGTTTGTAAGTGCAATGGCACTCGCACAGTCGTCCGGAACGCTGAAAGGGAAACTGGTGGACAAAGACACCAAGGAACCAATCCCGTTTGCCAATATTGTGATTGAGTCCGGCGGAAAGAATTTTGGCGGATCTACCACCGATTTCGATGGTAATTACACCATTAAGCCAATCCCCCCGGGAACTTATGATGTTAAGGCCACTTATGTTGGCTACAAGCCACTTATGTACGCCGGCGTGCTTGTAAAATCTGACCAGATTACATTCCTCGATATTGAAATGGAGTCTACTGCAGTGACTCTGACAACCTTCGAGGTGGTTGATTATAAAGTGCCTCTGATCGAGAAAGACGGCGGTTCTTCTGGTGGTACGGTTACTTCCGAAGAAATTGAAAAGATGCCCGGCCGCGATGCCACATCGGTGGCAGTAACGGTTGGAGGTGTGTTTTCTTCTGACGGTGAAATGGGTTCCATCCGTGGTTCTCGTACAGAAGGTACAGTGATGTATATCGACGGAGTGCGTGTTCGTGGTTCTTCATCTCTTCCAAAATCAGCACTTGAGCAAGTTACAGTGATCACTGGTGGTTTGCCTGCTCAGTATGGTGATGCAACAGGCGGTGTGGTGAACATCACCACCAAAGGTGCAAGCCGCGAGTTTGGGATGGGCGCCGAGCTTGTCACTTCCAAACTCCTCGATGCTTACGACTATAACCTTTTAGGATTATTCATTCAGGGGCCACTGCTTAAAGGTCGTGATACCACTAAAGAAACATCTTTGCTCGGCTTTTTCATTGCCGGCGAGTTTTCTTATGAAAAGGACAATTCACCTTTTGCAAATGGTCTTGAGGTAGCATCTGACGAGTATCTAGCTTACATCGAAGAAAATCCGCTTCGTCCAACAGGACTTGGATTTGGCTCATTCCAGAATGCTCAGTTTGTCCGTCCCGAGAATTTCGAACATCTTAAGGCAAAAATCGAATCACCTTCACGCAGTGCGAATGTTTCGGCGAAAATTGACGTCAGAACAACCAGCACAACCAACCTGACCTTCGGTGCTTCGATCAATTACAACAATAACATTGCATACATCCACGACTATAGTCTTTTTAATTACAAGAACTATCCTCAGGTTATCGATTACACATGGCGTGTATTTGGCCGCTTTACCCAACGCTTCAATGCCGATACTGCCAGCAAGTCACTGATTAAAAACGTGTTCTATAATATTCAGGCCGACTATTCAAAGTACAATCAGGTGATTCAGGATCCTGAACACAAGGACGATCTGTTCAAATATGGTCACTGGGGAACATTCAATACGTATAAAACCAAATCTTACGAACTCACTGATCTCGAAGAGTATGGTTTATATAATGTATATGTGTTGAACAACTTCTACGACACTTTGGTCACTTTCGATCCAGGCCCCTATAACCCAATTGTGGCCAATTACACATCGCGCTATTATGACCTCTATCCTCTCAGCAGTGGTTTTTATTCAAACTACACACTGATTCAGAATGGTGGTGCTCTTCTCAACGGGCAGCAACCCGAATCAATTTATGGTTTGTGGTCGGCTCCCGGAACAGCCTATAATTCATATTCGAAGTTCGATGCAACCCAAATGGCTATTACTGCCAATGCTTCAGCTGACGTTGGAAATCATGCATTCCAGTTTGGAGTTCAGTATGAGCAACGTCAGGATGCCGCAATAGGTTATGCTCCTGTTTCGCTTTGGACCCGCATGAGACAGCTCACCAATAAGCATATCGAGCAGCTCGACTCTGTACCTATTTTTATATACGACGAATACAATATTTTTCAGGACACAGTTGAATATGACCGTTTATTTGATGGTGCAAGTCAGGCTGAATTTGACTACAATCTTCGTGAGGCTCTTGGTCTGGATACCGAAGGTACTGACTGGATTGATGTCGATTCTTACGATCCCTCACTTTTCCAGATCGACTGGTTCTCAGCTGATGAGCTCCTGAATGAAGGTAACTCGTATGTGAACTACTACGGATACGATTATAAAGGCAATAAGCTCACTACCCGCCCAAGCTTTGACGATTTCTTTACCAAGAAAGACGAGCGTGGAAACTATACCCGTGAAATCCCAGCATTCGAACCCATTTACATGGCTGGTTATATTCAGGATAAATTCGCCTTTAAGGATCTGATTTTCAATATAGGTGTTCGCGTAGACCGCTTTGATGCCAACCAGATGGTTTTGAAAGACAAGTATTTGTTCTATGAAGCTAAAACTGTGGGTCAGGTAGGCGATTTTGAGCATCCTTCCAATATGGGTGATGATTATGTGGTTTATGTGGATAATGTAAACAGTCCAACTGCAGTATTGGGTTACCGCGATGGCGACACATGGTACAATGCTCAGGGTATCGAAATCACCGATCCATCATTAATCAGTACATCAAGCGGAATTGCACCTTATCTTGTGGATCCCTCACTGACCAAACCAACCTCGGCAGCGTTTAAGGATTATACCCCACAGATTACTTACATGCCGCGTATTTCTTTCTCATTCCCGATTTCTGACGAAGCATTGTTTTTTGCTCACTACGACGTGACCTCAAAACGTCCCACATCGGGATTACAGCTTGACCCAACTGATTACTATTTTATTCAGGCTCGTGCTCAGGGCTTCATCAACAATCCAGCCCTCAAGCCCGAAAAAACAGTTGACTATGAACTTGGTTTCCAGCAGTTGTTGAGTGTAAAATCGGCTTTGAAGTTCTCAGCTTACTACCGCGAAATGCGTGATCTGGTACAAGCTTTCCGTTTCTTTGGCGGATACCCGATCGACTACTACTCCTATAATAATATAGACTTTGGAACCGTCAAGGGAATGACTGTTAGTTATGACCTGCGCCGTAACGCCAATGTTTGGATGAAAGCTAGCTACACCTTACAGTTTGCTGATGGTACAGGTTCATCTTCCACATCGGGTGTGAATCTCGTGCGCTCTGGCCAGCCAAACCTCAGAACGCTGAACCCACTTGATTTTGACCGCCGTCATGCATTTACACTGGTGCTTGACTATCGTTATGGTTCTGGTAAAAAATATAATGGTCCGAAAATCACCAAGAAAGTTGGTGACGGAAAAGTTAAAGTGACCCCGTTGCTCCAGAATACTGGTGTTAACTTCACATTCACCGGTGGTTCAGGAACTCCTTACAGCAAGTCAAGCAATATTGTATCGAGTCAGTTAGGTGGCTCCAGCTACATGCTTCAGGGTATGATCAACGGTAGTCGTCTTCCTTGGTCATTCCGCATCGATGCACGTGTTGACCGCGATATCGACATTAAGATTGGTAAAAAGGAAACCGTGCTGAATGTATATCTCGAGGTGCTCAATGTGCTTAACAGTAAAAACATCCTTGCAGTTTACCGTTCTACTGGTAATCCAGACGATGATGGTTATCTTGCAGCTGCTGAGTATCAGGCAGGTATTGAATCACAGGTAGATCCCGAGGCGTTCCGTACCCTGTATGCCATGAAGGTCAATAGCCCTTATAATTACAGCTTGCCGAGAAGACTTCGTTTTGGCGTTGCCTTCAGTTTCTAACCAACCAAAAAAATCCGTAATATGAAAAAGAATATAATTGCATCATTGTTATTTATCGGACTTGCTGGTCTGGCGATGAGCTCGTTTGCCAGAAAGGTGCCGGTGGATGAAAACCGTTCCCAGCAGCGTCAAACACAGGAGCTTCAGAATAAAGCTGCCGGCTGTTTACCGGGAGCGGTTAGTACCGAACTTAAAGTGAACAACGTCCGTGCCCGTATTAACTCGGGTGGAGATATGTGGTGGGATCTGGCCGATGTATCTGAATATGAAATCCCATACGGATCGAAGAAAACTTCGATGTTTGCAGGTGCCCTCTGGATTGGTGGAACTGACGTTAATGGTCAGTTGAAGCTTGCTGCACACCGCTACCGTCAAGTTGGTAATGACTTCTTCCCTGGTCCATTAACAATTGATGGTACTGCTTCGGTAAGTGCAGAGACCTGTATCAAGTATGATAAAATGAATGTCATCTATCGCAAGGATGTTGACGAATTTCTTTCATGGAGAGCAAATCCAGCAGAATATCCCGACTACAGTATTCCTGCCTATTTCCGTACTTATCCAGCCCATGGTGATCCATTTTTGAATCAGTCTTATTATCTGGCACCTTTCTACGATGCCGATGAAAATGGCTCATATGATCCGGAAGCTGGTGACTACC
>CAZLHV010000223.1:0-5280 GCA_964559205.1 uncultured Bacteroidaceae bacterium | reverse complement strand
CTTGAGTCAGGAAAGCCTGCTGGCCATTATGAGTGTCAAATATTAACAAAAACAGCTGATGGGCTTAATGTAAGTGTTTCGATTTCTCCTTTTGATTTTATGGGCAGAAAGTATATGTTTTGTGTCATGGAAAACATTGAGAATGAGAAGTATCGAAAAATGCTTGAGGGGATGTTTATTCATGATCTGAAAAATAGTCTTTCATCATTAAGCTCGCTTGCAGGTTTAGCGGGGCATCTTTCGTCAAATGAGATTCATGCATTGCTGAAAGCCCAACTGATTCGTGTCAATGAAGAGCTTGAGAATTATGAATTGATGAACAGGATTGAATCTGGCCAGGTTCCTTCTGATCAGAAGGAATGGATTAGCATGAAACCCTTTATCGACGAAATGATTGTTTCATTGCGGCTAATTCCCGATCATCGCCTGAAGAGGATAAAGAAAAACATTCCTGATATATCGTTTTTTTGTAACCGGGTATTATTGCGCCGGGTGCTCACTAATGTGTTAAAAAATGCTCTGGAAGCAGAACGTGAAAAAAGTGAAATCGCGATTTCGGTCATTGTTTCCACTGCAACAATCTCATTCAAAATACGCAATCCAAAGGTGATGGATGAACAGCAGCAAAAGTCGGTTTTTATGCGTTTTGCGAGCACAAAGGGGCGTGGACGTGGTATGGGCACCTACGGAGCGAAAAAAATCGTTACATCATTTCTGAACGGTAAAATTTCGTTTATCAGCTCCCCGGAGAAAGGAACCATTTTTACCATACGCATACCAAAGGAAGTTAAAGCGCATAACTAACAGATAGTTTTACGGTCAGATTGTCTTTGAAACGATCAAGCCGGTTAGGACCGTATCTCACAACGGCGCCAACTCCAAGTGCATAAAATCCTGTAGAAAGAATCCGGTTGATGTACAGTCCTGATTCAAAGAACCCGTTTTCAAGTGTCTTAAAATCAGGCACATTGAGTTGACTCCTGTTGGAATAGTCACCGAATCCAATGGATGTAACAATTTCGGGGCTGGGCGAAAACTTTCGGTTGCCGAAAAGCAGCGATTCGAATGAATGCCTGATAAACAAATAGGCAAATCGTGTACTGTAAAACTCATTCATTCGCATTGTTTCAAAAGAATTTGGTGCTGATATCGTGAACGAACGATATGAAGAGGGGCCATTAAAGGCTAAAGAAAGTGGAACATCGGGCGAAACGAGTCCGGTTTGAAACAACCACGAGAATTTTCCGGCATACCGCGTTTTGATGGTTTGATTAATTTGCAGCAGCAGAGCGGTTCTTACTACATCGTGTTGCGAAATGCCGTTGAAGCTTTGGTGTAGATCGAGCGTGAAAACCGGGGCAGGGCTGTAACCACCAATCGGCAGGGAGTAATTCTCAGATTCAATATACTTGGTTCCTCGCGAGTATTGCAGTCGCAGGTTGCAGTCTGAAATATAAAAGGCATGCGTCCCTGCAAAGCCCCATGAATTCCAGTTGCCAAATAGTACAGAATCGGGAGATAGTATATATGCTCTTGAAAATTGGAGAGAGGCGTCCCATGATTTTCCGGCAAGTGAGTGGAAAAGCAAAAATACTGAATGCACATAGTCAATCCGGCTGATGAGGTAGCTACGCAGCCCTGCCGGGTCAAGCAGGTTGTGATTTTCGATATTGCTTTTTATGGAGCCTGATTCTCGAACATCGCTCCGGTAACCCGTTTTTATAAATTGCTGTTTTTGTCGTTTAATCTGAAGGGTTAGTTCGCCTGCGAATTTCGGTTTTTGATCACGAAAGCCATAACCTGCATAGCCATAAAGACTCCATTTTCGTGACACCCTATAGTTGGTTTTCAAACCCAGTCCTGGTCGCGAGCCCTCAACCTCGTTGTGTTGATATAGGGCGTTAATATCGAGGGCTAATGGTCCAACAGGAATGTAACCGCTTAGCAAAGTGGTGGTCATGTCAAGCAATCGGTCGAAATGTTCTTTTTTACCCAGACTATCAATAAAGTGATATGTGTTTTTTTCTCTTTGTGTCAGGGAATCAGGTCGGGTCTTGCTCCAGAACAAACTGTCCCTGAAGCGGGCTTCGGGGTCAATTGTCACTGCAGCGGTTGAAAAATCGCTTTTTTTCAGTGGGGGGTTTATTTTTATTTGATCTAGAATAGTGACACCCCGTCCGAAGATAGGAAACTCTTCGAGTTTTAAGGAGCTGAAATAAATTTCGGTGTGCAGTTGTGATGGAAACCAATGAAGATTGTCGGGTCTGCTGTAATTCTGTTTGATTTTTACCGACATTCCTTCCTGCTCTTCGGCTGGTTCGGCCGTAACTGCTTGCAAGGCCCAGCCTGACGAATGGATGTACAAGAGTCCTTTCAAACCGTCAAACGCACTGCCCTTGAAAGGCCTGTAAGAAATGACAAAAACCGTATCCGCACCGTCATAAATGCTGTCCTGGATCAGAAACAGATATTTGCTCGTGCTGCCGGGACTGATTGGATTGACATAATTTTTGTCGGAAATGGTAATCAGAGGCTTGTAGAATGAAAACGATTGTATTTGTCCGTTTAGTAAAGTCAGAAGTGGGTCACTGAATCCTGAGACTTTTGATGCAAGTACAGTTTCATTGTCATGACCCGGCCTCAGATACTTTCTTTCAGAGAAATTTTCCATAAGAAACAGATAATGCTCCTCAAAAAAGTGTTTCATTTCAACATGTTGGGAATCAAGTCTTTCGTCGGGGATGCTCATAAGGCTGTCTAGCCCGGCTGTGATAAAAAATTTATTGTAGGACTGATAAGAGAAAGAGTTCAGGTTTAGCGGATCATTGTCTTTGCGATGCAGAATGGCGCTATCGATCATTCTGTGAGCCGGGTTTTCGCCTGGGAGAATAATGACCTCGTTCAGCAACACGGCAGTTTTATTCAATTGAATATTGAGCTGAAGATTTCCGTTGATAAAAATGGTATCGGTTTGGTATCCCACATAGCTGATTCTGAGGTACTCAATCGCCACTTCAGAACGCAGGTAAAACATGCCATGAATATCGCTGATGCCACCTTTCTGTGAACTGTTCACCACAAGATTTACAAACGGCAGGGGTTCCTTTGTATCTGCATCAGTGATCTGACCCGAAACCTCAAACACCTGACCCGATAAAGAGCCAAGTGTGATGGCAACCACCGTAAGGAAAGAGAGCAATGCTTTCATATGATTTCAAGCCAAAATTAATCAATTTGCATTTTGGATGGAACATTTTGTATATTTAGGGCTTAAAACTTAACGGATCATGCTGAAGTATGTTCTTTTTGCCACTTGTTTGTTGTTGTTGAATCAGGGATTTGCACATAACCCAGATTCCTTGTTAATCATGAAGAAGCGCACCTGTTTCCGCGAGGGGGATCGTTTTCTGACTTTTGGAACCGGGGTTTACGGGCTGAATAATGCTGTGAAATCGAACAATTCAAACGAGCTGCTTCTCGGGGACTTTACCAATGCCGGACTTCCCCCTGTGTTTGTGAGATATGAATCTGCAATCAGCGATGTTCTTGGTGTCGGAGGGACTTTTTTCTTTCACTTACCTGCATATAGGTGGAATAAAACGGTTGAAGTTTATGACAATGAAACCTGGACATATGTGCCAATGGTTTATGAGGAAAAATATGGCGGGCTGTCAATAGGTTTTCTTGCCAGGGCAAATCTGCATTTTGCCACAACACGCAAAAGCGACCCATATATTGGCGCCGGGCTGGGATATGAGTTTTTCTTCATGAAAATGACCAGTCAGGATCCATTGGCAACAGATCGGTCTCCGGATAGGTCTTTGCCATTTTCTGCCGAATTGGTTTTTGGTTTCAGAACTTATGTGAGTGATCAAACGGCGCTTTATGCAGAAGTTGGCTATGGGAAAATGCTACTGAATTTAGGGTTGTCCATAGCCCTTGATCAATGATGATTCAATCAGATCTATTCTTCTTTATTCCTGATATATCGCTCAACTGCAACAGGGTACCATCGATGTTCCAGGGTCAGGATTCTTGCCGCAAGACTTTCTGTTGAATCGTTGTGATGAACAGGACAGGTTTTTTGTAATAGAATTTTGCCATGGTCATAAATCTCGTCAACGAGATGGACAGTGATTCCTGATTCCTTTTCACCGGCTGCAATCACAGCAGCGTGCACATGATGACCATACATACCCTTTCCGCCAAATCGTGGGAGCAACGCGGGATGAATGTTGATGATGGCTTCAGGAAAGTGTCGGATTAAATCGGCATTTACCATTTGTAAAAAGCCAGCCAGTACGATAAAATTGGTTTGCCGATCGCGAAGATGATTAAAGACGACCGATTCATCACGAAAGGCTTTTCTGGAAAACACAAAGCATGGAATATTGTGACGGGCAGCACGTTCAATCACTCCTGCATCGGGATTATTGCATAAGATATGGTCGATGGAAATTTCTTGATGATCCTTGAAATAGTTGATCAGGTTTTCAGCATTGGAACCGCTTCCTGAAGCCCAAACGGAAATTTTTTTCATAATTAAAGGATGTTTGCCGGTGATATTTTAAATGCATATTCAAACACAAGTGCCCAGAAAAAAGCCTTTGAGCTAATGTTGGCACCAGAAAAGCCTTTCAGAAATTTTCGCGGGATATAAAACATGAACCAGGCGCAGATGGCCAGCAGCAAGCCAATCATGAGCGGAGACCATAGCGCACTATTCCATGTGATGGCTTGTTCTGCCTGAAAGCGAAGCTGCTCGGCCAACGAACTGATAGGCAGCGAGACCATGATTACAAACGGAAACACAAGAAAAAATCCAGCTATTTTGCGACTCAGTGAGGGGGTTCCCTCGTTTACCGAGGACACTTTTCGAAGAATGTACCAGTGCAGCCAGAACCAAAACCCCATAAATCCGAAGATAAGAATAATGAAAACCCACATGATCACTAGGGCTGGAAAAAGGGTCATGATCACGACTACAAAAATGGCAGAAAGGAGTACGCTGTTGAACATCAATGCGATGTAGTCGCCGGAAGTTAGTTTTAGTTCTGGTTCTGCTCTGAAATTAACCCGGTTAATCCAAAGACCCACACAATACAGAATGCAAACGGTCAGACCAATCGCGCTGATGGCAGTACCAGCAGTTTCGGCCGATCCGTTTTGATCTTCCATAAATGGCATGAACCATCGGGCAAGCAGGGTTCCAATGAAGAAATCTGCAGTGAGAATTAAAAAGTCGAATAGATGTGACCAGTTTTTTGCACTAAGTCTTTT
>CAZLHV010000222.1:0-5281 GCA_964559205.1 uncultured Bacteroidaceae bacterium | reverse complement strand
ATAGAATTTTCGTAATACGGGTAATAATCATCAAGTTCACTTTGGGCTTGGAAATTGGAAAGAAGTACCTCGTAACGCCTGTCGGGTTCAGGCTTTGAATCGAAAGGTTTCCCCTGTTGAGTCACTTTATTGCTAAATGGATCCCATTGCAGTTCCGGATTATTGATGACGTCCACAGGAATGCTCTGATCAATAATCCGAAGCATCACCTGATAAATCATTTCCTGCCTTTGCAGACCCATGGTAGAATCGGCATAATTCGACTTCAGCTCATCGCGTAGCCCCCAGTGGGTAATCAGCACCTTGTCGTCAGCAAACAATTTCTTGCCTTTGGCATCCAGCAACTGCCCCATGAAAATATTGTAATTTGAGATGTAATTATCTCCTTCCACCATGGTCTCTGATGCCTTGAGTAATTTTTCTGCCGGCACTCGGGAAACAAACATGTCGCCCAATCTGGCCATGCCCCACTGCCGTGCCGACCAATCAGCACCTAATTTATTCTTGTCTTCAAGGCTGTAATGCGGGAAATTTAGCAAAATAACAAAGGCTGTTTTATTGCCAAACATATCATCGGTGAAATGCGCGGTAACATCCCATGACCCAAACATTTCATCCACTGGCATCACCGTTCCTCGCGGTTCATGCAGGTTTCGCATAAGCTCAATGGTGAGCATATTGTAATGTCCGAAAATCTGTTCGAAATAATAGTTGTATCGGTCAAACAACGTATCAAGGTCAGGTCCTGTTGGAACAAATTGCTCTTTACAGAACGCAAAGAAAGAACTGTCGCTGCCATCGGCTTTCATCCAAAATTCAGCTGCCTGCTCTACTCCAAGCCTGATTCGCATCGAATCGGCCTCCCCAAATCGGGCCATCAGACTGTCTCTGACTTCTTTAACTGTTTTATCCTTGATGCTGCTCATCGACTTCTTTTTGTCACCCGCTTTAGGTTGACATGATGATACAGCAATGATTCCGGCGAGAATGAGACATGCCATGATAAGCTTGTTTTTCATAATGCAGTGTTTTCGGCAAAATTAATAGAAAAACAAAATGAAAAGACAATTAAGAATATCCCCTTTCCGAAATCAAACTATCGGGTAGAAATATCAGTGAGCATGTCCGCAACCACTACAACTGCTGCAAGAGTGTCCAGTTCTGACGACCGGTAAACCTGAGTCCTCCCATGCTTCCATCCCGCCATCAAGATTATACACACGATCAAAACCATTGTTGATTAGGAGATGGACAATATCAACGCTACGCTCGCCATGAGCACACAACAGCACCAGAGACTTGTCCCTGGGAAGAGAATTCAATGAATCCACAATCATGCTGACTGGCTGAATGAGAAGCCGGGATGTATCGACAGATACCTCCTCAATTTCCGGCCATTCGCGTATGTCGACCAGCATGGATTCCTCAGCAATGACCGACATGTAGGCATCTCGTGGAAGCACGTGTTTCACTCCGGCTTTATGATAGGTCTGAAAGAAAGGTTTTTCGGCAAACAACATAGAGATGATTTTAGATGATAATTATAAAGCAAAATTATTCCAAAGGTGCACAGATTTGCGTTAAAAAAAAAGGCGCTCATATGATATTTGGCAGGAGTATCCTGTTGGTTTAAATTGTAAGTTTGCAAAAAACACGATTTATGGGCTCACAAAATTATCTTGCAATTCTCTTTATGGCTGGTGCAGCCATTCTACTCTTTGTGATCTATCGCTGGTTCACCACCAAGCGCTATCCTCAAAAAACCGCAGCCATGCTCGACACTCTTCCGGAGCTGCAAAGCATTGGTTTACATCGCGATGCAAATGGATACAACGGCAATTACCGCGGATTCCCCGTGTACATTTATGCCACAACCTCGATGAAATCGTATGGCCCTTACGGTGGAAACAAATTTCAGGTTTGGGTGCTAACCGCTCCGCAGCCAGGTGACTTAAAAGGCATTGGCGGCTTTTTTGGAAAATATCTTGTGGCAGGTGAAAAGCCTGGTTATGCCATGGTTGGCTTTCTGCTGAATTTCAACAGCACCAGCACCCCTGCCGATGATATTAAAAGCATGCTTGACACATTGATTGATGTTTTAAACCAAAACAGCATTAAAGCGTTTCAGTCGTAAAGACTACATCTGACCGCCACCGCCTGCCCCACCCTGTGGCGGCATCTGATTCTGCTCCATTTCAACTTTTCCAAAACGAAATGTAATTCCAAAGGTTAAAAACTGACTTTTGTTTTTAGAGTAGCTTTCAACAATGTATGTCGGAGTATTGGTGTTGCTTCTACGCTCCTGCCAGTTAAAAACATCCTGCATACCAAGCCTTATCGATAACTTTTTATCAAACAAATCAGCATTAACAGTGGCATTTGTGAAATAGGCTGGTTCTGTTGTTCCCTGAAGACTGGCCGAAGCAGCACGGTAAACCCCCATCACATTCAGTCGCAAAAACTTATAATTCCACATGATGATAAGCTTGCTGTCCCATGTAAACTCATGCTTATCCACAACGTATGAGCCCAGATCTGCATAAAAATTCTGATCATACATGTTGAAATTAAGCATAAACCTCCAGGCGGGTTTTGGTCTGTAAGTCAATGTGATATCTCCGCCTGTGTTGATATTTTTCCCTGCATTAACAAAGGTCATATAAATGGTGTATCGGTTCAGGAGACTGTCAAACACCGCTTCTCTGCTATTCGTGATATCGAGATTAGTTCTGCGGTGATATACAGTTGTACTTACCGAGCTCCCGCTTTTAAAATAATGTGCATAAGCAGCTTCATAAGCATCGGTGAAAGCCGGATCCAGATATGGGTTACCGAATGAAACCGACTCCTCATACAATCGGTTTGCAAAAGGATCCAGTTCATATTGCGGATAGCGAACTCTTCGTGAATAACTGAGTGAATAATTGTCGCCACTCTTGGATTGTGTACTCAGATGCAGGGTCGGGAACAAGGTGCTGAACGAGCGTTTCAGTGTCTGTGTAAGCGCCACCGATTGCATGTTCAACGAAGCATATTCATATCGCAATCCTACTTTGTAACGTAAAAACGACAGGGTGTCGCTATATGTCGAATACAATGCCCCGGCAAGGGTATGCTGGTCAAGATGGTTTGAAAAAGCCGGAACATGCTCGAACACGTTACTGACAAAATTAAAGGTGTCAATGGGCGAATCCTCAAACGAATCATCTAAACTAAATTCGCCTCCAACTTCCAGTGTTCTGTTCTTTCGCAATGGGTTTGTGTAATGGGCTTCACCTGAAAACGACCTGCTGAAATTCTTTCCACTCTCGGTATATTTCATGTTTTCCCATGTTTGGGTCTGAAAAATCTTCTCACTCTTCATGAAGGATGAATCCGAATAATCCCAGTAATATGCATCGAGAGTGAGATCGTGTCCCTCCTTTTTGAAGTGGTGCACAAAGCTCAATCCGCCGTTTATACTGCTGCCGTTTCCGGAACCATCATACACCGTTGAGTAATCAAACACTTCGCCATCGGCCATGGTGCGCTGGCTTGAAGCGCTTGAATTGTTGTCGCGCGAACTAAAAGAACCGCCAAACCATACATCAACAGTGTTCTTTTTATTGATGTCCCATGTCAAGCTTATATGCCCGTAATTCCAAGCATTCAGACTTTCACTTTCCGATTCGGAATTAAACGTGTAAACGGTATCTCCCAGGCTCAACACCATGCCGTTCGAAGTATGCTTGCTTTCCCAAATGTGGCCTGAATGACTCAAATATGCATTGAAAGTAAGATTCTCGCTGCCGGATACCCACGAAATCCATGGCGAGTAATTGCCCAGTGTACTTCCATTCAGTCCAAAGCTGAACAGGCGGTTTTTCTTTATTTTGGTTCGGGTAACGATGTTGATGATGCCACCCGTGCCTTCAGCACTGTAGCGGGCCGATGGATTGGTGATCACCTCAATCCTTTCAATTGAATTGGCAGGTAGCTGCTGTAGGAATGATTTGAGCCCCTCGGCAGAAATGCGCGAAGGCTTATCATTGATCCAGATTTCGACTCCCGAAACGCCTCGCAAGGTGATATTCCCTTCCATATCAACATACACGCCAGGGGCATTCTGCAGGGCGTCGTTGGCAACCCCGCCCTGCACCGAAGGATCCTCACTGACGTTATAGATTTTCTTTTCTCCATCGGAGCTATACATGGGCTTTTGTGCAGTGATTACTACTTCTGTTAGCTCCTGTCCCGATTTTGCAATCAACATATCACCCAACTGTACATTGGTGCTTGCTACTGAAACATTCAATGGGATCCATTGGGTGCCGTAACCCAGATAGGAAACCCTGAGAAAGTACTTTCCCGTGTCTGAAACAGAAAGCATAAACCGGCCATTGTCGTCGGTGGTTGTTCCCGATAAAAAAACTGAATCGGACTGCTGCAACAGTGCAACGTTGGCATAGGCCAGAGCTTTGTTGTCGGCACTATCCAAAAGGGTTCCATTTACTTCTATCTGTGACAGACCCTGTGTTGCAATCAGTAAACTAACAATGGCAAACAGGAATGACCGCGTGAAAAATGAAAACATAGGCTCATGAAGTTTGTAAAGGTACAAACTTACAAAATGTAAAATTATTGTATAATTTAATTATACAAACAGGTATAACATGTTCAAATTTGGGGAGTGATTCATTAAAATGCCCCTGGAAAGAGTTTCAGGTCGATGGAAAAAATGTCAATCATGGCATCGACAATGGCTTTTTGTTCCATAAGCGAAGCCAGGTCGGCTTTATGCGGGAACATTACGCCTGTATTCTCTTCCTGAAGGCTCATGGATTCAATCATATATTGCTTCGACAAGGGCGGGACTTCCGAAATAAAGGCATTGAGCCAGCCAACGAGTTCGGCACCGTTCCCAAAATAATACTTGGTCAGTATGGCATCTCCTTTCGAGTTTTTATCGGCCTCAAGCTCATCGCAATTGTTGTTTGCTCCAACTTCGCCTACACATTGATTGATCAGTTTGGTTCTGGCTTCGTCAAAAGGTACGTAGTCTGCTTTGTAGCGTAATTCAATCTCTTCCTTCATTTTGCTGTATTTTTCACCAAGAGCCTGAATTCTGTTGTAGAGTTCCAGATTTGCCATGGTTCGTTGCTGGCGTTCCATGAGGACGGCAGGATCTATATTCATTCCATAGGCCGCTGTAACTTTCGTCGGATCAATTTTCTCCATCATCGCATTATTGTCCTCATTGCACTTGTCAATCTGATCCGAAAGACTATTCTGAATCACTGTA
>CAZLHV010000221.1:0-5313 GCA_964559205.1 uncultured Bacteroidaceae bacterium | reverse complement strand
GGGTTTCAACGTGAAGTAGAAAACGGATTACCATTCAGAAATCGCACCGAAGCCACACCTGAGCTTGTTGATAGTTTATATTACAGCCTTAATGAAAATGAAGAAAGTATAGATATTGTTTTTTTCGTTGATCTTCTATTTTCTGGAAGGTTAAACGATTCGTATCTCAATGGTGCATACTATGATGATAATGGACAGATAAAAAACATTCGACACAATCCAGTAGCAACTGGATTTCACAATCCAGAACAGAAAGCAAGCACTACACCAAAATGCGAGAATTGCGATTCTGCTGCTTACAGAAGCTATGATTGCGGAATCGATCCAGCAATTATTAAAACAATCAAAGACGAGAAATTCCAAAACTCACTCATTGCCACAAAAGAATTTGAATCTCGAATGAAAGTGATTCATAAAACCTGCGATAATGATATTCTTGAATTGTATATTCAAAACCTGAACAAGAACCTATTTGAAATAGATGAATTGGCCGAGAAGTTTTGCCGCAAAAACGGATATTTCGATTGTGCAGATGCTTTCAAGCTTTTTGCCGACCAAAAACTTACCAAAGTAAAGCAGAGCGATAAATACGCAGCAATGCTGGCAGATTACTACAACAAAAAGCTCACGCAAGTCCGGTCTGAGCTTGCTAAAAATAGAAATGAAGCATTGGCTCAGTCTAATCAAGAAGAATCTGAGTTCAGTCAATTAATAATTGAATATAAAGACTTACTGTGGAAAAACGAGAAATACCAAATGGAATCCTACGGATTCAACTGGACTGAAACAGGCTGGATTAATATTGACAATGGAACTCTCCCTAAAAGTTGGGCCAATGAGCCATTGAAAGTCATTGCTACAAACGGAAACGATTTTGAACGAATTTATACTTATGTTTTCTTTACTTCCAATAAAAGTCTTAGCCGGCTCGAAAACAAAGACAAAGAAGTATTCTATTCAGGATCTGTCAGCAACAGCCGAATATTGATGCCTAAAAACACAACAGGGATTGTGATTTCTATTGGATACAATGAGAATAGTCCATCTTTAGCTGTTCAGGAATTTATCACCTGCAAGAATACGGAGATTTCCGTTAATTTGAGACCTGTATCTTCCAATGAAATAAGCGAGGCATTGGCTCCATTCGATAATGCCAAATCTGAATACAGTGTTAGCGAAGATTTAGAATTCCAAGCAAAAATATTCGAGGAAAACAAGAAGCGAAATACACGCCTTAATGAACGCTTTTTTATACAGCGATTATACAATGTTGCTTTCCCGTGTTGTGCCATGTCTTTCGATAATTAAGCTCACTATCAACGTCTCTGATCTTGAACAAGGCATGTATTTCGTCATACTCAAATACAACTACATTATTCTGACTAAGAAAATGTGCGTAATGCAATAATATAACTAACGAGGCTCTCACCGAAACACCACATACCCCGGAATAATTCCGGCATCGAAAGTGTGTTGAAGATCGCCACTGCTGGAATAATGCAGCACTTGACCTGCATGAATGTAATCGCCTGCATCGCTGGCCCATAGTGAGTTGTCGGATGGATTCACCGCTAGTCGATAAAATGTATTTCCCGCTGACTGAATCCATGAAGATGTTGGCACTGAGATTTCACCAACGGCCATTTTATAAATATGCTGATTGATGAAATAGACTGAGTCGCGTGCTGAATTCATCACCATCGCCGAAGGATAATCGGATGAAGAAGCAAATGGAATGTTTCGGATGATTGATTGCGCGACTGGATCGATCACCACAAGTTTGGCCATCTCCGCATGATCGTAGCCACCACTGCACAAAACCCAGATATTTCCGTTGTAGTCAATTCCCAAGCTGTTGGGCTCCACGCCAATAATGATAGAGTCTTCGAGCAGTAAAGTAGCAGTATCAATCACCAGCAACGCATTGTTGGTTTGCGTCGAAATGAGCTTCGACCAATGGGTAGCCCAAAGTTTTCCTGCATGAAGAAGAAGATTCTCGACAGGCCGTTCCGTGTAAATGCTGTCTGTCAATATCCCCTGTTCGGCGTCGATTACATACACATAGGGCTTGTAAAGCGACGACACAAACAACTCATTACCGCTTCCTGAGCAGATTTCGCGCGGCGACGATATTTCGTCGATGACTTTCAATACTTCGAAATCATCATTGAGCATATACACTTTAGCTGAATTATTGACAGTCAGGAAAATATTGTTGCCATGCAGCGCCAGATGAAATGGGATATCGCCCGGCGGATAACCATTAACCGAGCGAAACACCTCGTTGTTGATGGTACCATTGCTGAAATCGATCCACGACACATCGCCACCCCCTGAATTGAAAAGACCTTCGCTTATAACAAAAGCGCCATTATGAAATGCTGATGGAGGATCGTTCGACGTGTTCACTTCGCCGAATTCGTCGTTGGTGCAGGCATTCATTATCCAGCACAATGATATGCAAAATACAAGAAATCTATTTTTTATTATTGCTTTCACCAAACCTCCAGTTGATTGATACATTGTAGTTTCTGCGCGGCATCGGATACCAGGCCACCAACTGATAGTTGGCATTCAAAAAATTGATGCACTGAGCTGTCAAAACAAACCATTGTCGTTTCATCCGCCATTTGTATGAAATCCATGCATCGTGCAGATAAATCTGTGGCATATATCTCAGGTTGTCGAAATCGGTAAAACGTTTTCCAATGTATTGAAAGCGGTAGCCAACAGAAATATTTCTGTGACCTGCTGACAAAGTAGCATTGCCGGTGTGTGCAGGCACATAAATGAGATGCAGCCTATCCTGAGCCGACATATCGAAGGCAAAAACCCGTGCATAATTGGCCGTTAATACCCATTCCATCCGCAGGTCTTTGTATCTAACCCGGCTGGTAATTTCTGCTCCATATTGCTGCGATTCCGATACATTTCCAGCCTGCCACAACGATGAAGCGGTATCGGGTACCCAGCGAATTAAATTATTTGTCAACGCGTAAAAGGGTGTTACCTGCGCATCGATTTCAAGCGAAGGAAACCTTGAACCTCGTCGCTGCGGTTTGGAGGGCTTTATCACATGCCTGAACAAGAATCCTGCATCGGCAAGAAGGGACTCTTCCGGTAAAAGATCCGGATTTCCACCCTGCACCCAAAACATATCGTTAAACGAAGGCTGACGCATGTTTCGGGCTAGTCCCAACCTGAACTTGAACGGAGATTTTTCCTTAAAACGCGATGTCCACGCAAAACCGGGAAGCCAATGCAAGGTCTTTCCGCTACGATGAACTGCATGAAGCCAAACATCGGTTTCGCACCACTTCATTTGTCGGTGCCAAAGGGTTTTAATCTGCTGATCCATGATCATTTCCGAATGCTGATAATTGTCGCTTCGAACATGCAAAACCTGGGGATAATAACGAAACTCGGCATGATTCGATTTTCCGAAAAGCCACACGCCTTCGGTTTGAGCAGCAAAAACCCTCGAAGCTGTCCCATCGCTGATGCTTAATGCATGATTTCGGTATAGAAAAGTGTCGGAACTGAAAAATAGACCTGCCTGAAGCGAAAGTTTCCTGTGAATCAACAATGGAAGCCGTGCAGTTACTCTGAAACTGTTATTTATCTGCGCTTCATTTCCTTCAATTTGTGCCACTGTAATGGGTGTCGGCACGTCTCCGTTCTGCCGCGATGCCAGCCAGGCAATCTCTGCATGGTGTTTTCCCACTGGAAGTCGCAATGATCCTTTCAATGACAGACCGGAAAAATCAGCGCTGACTCTTTTCTCGTCAGGCCAGACAGCTGGCTCAGAGCCATTGGCATTATTGGTAAATGAATAATCATTTTCTGATGATCGACGATCGAACGACAGTTCCAGCCTTGCCTTTCCCACGTTTGTTCCCAATCCCGCCTGAGTTGTGATGGCCGAAAAGCTGGCGGCCGAAAGAAAAGCATTGACATTCAACGTGGTATCGGCAGAACAGAGTTGCCTCAGTTGCAACACCGAAGCCAGTCCCCCTGCAAACTCAGTAGCGGCCATGGTGCCAGCCAGTATAGTAAACGAAGTCATGTTGTCGGCCGAAAATGCATTAAACGAAGCCTGCCCCAGCGTGGGTTCATTCAACACAAACCCGTTCCAGCATAGCAAAGTTTGCGAAGAAGCGAATCCACGGATCGAAATGCCGTTGGTTCCACCCGGCGAATATGACTTTACAAATACAGGCGAATATCTGCCAAGCAATTCCACCGCCGAAATATGTCGGTCCGATTGCTGCAAATCTGCACTGACGGGAATTAAAAAACCGGGTTCATTTCTGTCTGCCGAAACATCAAAACCTTTCAGAGTAATGGTGTCACTAACCGGTTGTGCCAACCCGATGCAGTTAAAACCGCAAATCATCACTGATATCAGCAGCAACTTTCTCAATGCAATACCATGATTTTTGTGCTGGTGTGCGTTTCAGACGACATCAGAATATATAATCCTGCGTCAAGACCCGAAACATTGAAGTATTCATTCTCTGAAGTATTATATATGATGCGGCCATCGGCAGACAAAAGCATCATTGGCTCCGGGCTGTTCCAGTATAAAACTTCTGATACGGGATTTGGCCAACAGAACGGGGAAGAAGCATGTGTTTGCAGCGAAGTATTGCTCCGGTTATGAATGACCCCAACCGCATCGAGATCAAAGCCTCCTGAAGCAAAAGCGGTAGGAAACGGATCGTTGATGATCCGTCCTTCAGAATCGCGTTGTGCAAACTGTGGTTCGATGCTGCCAATCACATCAACAACCCGAATTATTGTAACAGAATCCTTTTGTAAATACGGATCATCAGGCAGTTCCAACAAATCGAAGGGTGTCCCGAAAAATTGTCTGTATTTCCCTGCCAGATTATGAATTTTGACAGGATCAGTATTGCCAAAGGAAGCTGTTTGGGTTGTCGTATCTGAAAGCGAAAATGAAGGTATTCTGTAGAAATGAATTCCGTCGGAGCTCACTTCAACAAAAGCCAGCTCAAGAAAAGTATCCGTAAATGAATTCTCAAAAACCGCAAAATCGAATCCGGGTCCATCGGCAAGTGGCACTGAAAAAACAAGATTGGCATATCCTGAATCGCCAAGGCTCACCACCACATTATCGGCCTGACCTGTTGCATCATTATCAAGTCCGTATGATGCATGATGACTTCCAAGATCGCTCAGTGTTGTATCCGAAATGTTGATAAAGCCTCGCCAAACGGTGCATGACACGGCCCAGTCAACAAAGCAGGAGCTGTCGTGCGCAATGGCAGTAGTGCCCGCCTGCCCTGCAGC
>CAZLHV010000220.1:0-5322 GCA_964559205.1 uncultured Bacteroidaceae bacterium | reverse complement strand
TCACCATTGAAATCGTTGTTACCGAAGAGGGCAGAGCAACCATGGTCAGCAGCAGCGAGGCTAAAAAACTTAGTCATGCCGGTGGTGAATGGGCTGTGGTAGATCAGCAATTAATCAACAGCAATACAGGCAACAGCAGTGATCAGATTATTGATGTAGCAACAACCAGCCAGTGGAAAGTGGTTACCAACAGTTTAGGAGCGATACTATACCGTGAATGTAAGGCCAATGTAATTTACAAATCAGCGTTTGGTGTTCGCCTGCAAAAAAGTGTAACCGTTAAGCAGGACTACATGGGTGGAGGCAGCTACGGCACAGCATACTTTGCCGATCGTATCGAGTTCATGCATGGTTCATCGTTGCTGAATTCGGCTCATTTACCCGTTCCGGAATCAAAAATTAAATAACTACAATACCATGGCAGGAAGCATGTTTGATTTTCTATCATCCGTGCTTCCTCCTTTTCTAAAAAAGTCAAAACAATGAAAACTCAAAAGGTGTTGCTGACAACGATGATTCTGATGACAATATTTACATCAGGCTGCGGAAGCGATCATAAAGCAAACGACAATAAAAGCGATGAGCAGGAAAACACTTCTCCCAAAGAAAGGCTCGATGGAAAATGGAAAATCGTGAAAGCAACCGGCGAGTTTGCCAGCATGAACGAAGGTACCATTTATACATTTTATAAAACAGAAAAACTTAACACCAAGCTTGGTGTGATTGAATCAAGAGGAAAAATCGTGAATATTGATGATTCAACATTTGCCGTTCTTTTTGAAGGGATGCAGAACAGCTCAAACTTCAGTTATCATTTTGAAGGAGAAAATTTAATACTTGAACCAAAAAACTCAGGACAGATTTTCACACTTCAAAGACAATAGTGATTGCAAAGAATTTCACTCAACCAGCCAACCCTTGAAAACATGTTATCGCAGAACCAAATCGAGTCATGTGATGGCCAAACGCCGCTGGTATGCTGGTGCCAGTGGCGTTTTTGAAACACAAAAAATACAAAGATGAAAACAAAACTAAAAATCTGGATCATTCTTCTTTTCGCAACTGCATATGCAAATGCGCAAGGATGGACCGAAACGGAGATTGGGCTTCCAACTCCGTATGCAAACACGACATTATATAAATTCGGGCAAACAGTGTCGATTGATGGCAACGTTGCTGTTGTTGGAGCGCCTGACGCTGACAATGGCAAAGGCAGAGCCTACATTTTTGAACGAATCGCAGGCACATGGCAGCCCGTGGCTGAACTCAGAGCTTCGGATGCTGATATTTACGACTATTTTGGAACCTCTGTTTCCATTTCAGGTGATGTTGCCGTGGTCGGAGCTAAGTTTAACGACAATGGAGCCCTTGTTTCCGGAGCTGTTTATGTGTTTGAAAAAGCGCCCGGAGGGTGGGTCGATATGACGCAAACGGCCAAACTTTCGGCCTCAGATGCAAATGTTGATGATAAGCTGGGTATTTCCGTGGCTATTTCGGGCAATACCATCGTAGCAGGCGCCTATCACGACGATGACAATGGATCAAACAGCGGATCGGTGTATGTGTTTGAAAAACCAGGCACCCATTGGGTTTCGATGACGCAAACTGCCAAACTGAAAGCCTCCGATGGTGCCAGCAACGATATTTTCGGATACAGTGTTGCCATATCAAACGATGTTATTGTGGCAGGGGCTTATCAGGACGATGATCTGGGCAGCAACAGCGGATCGGCATATGTTTTTGAAAAACCCGTTACGGGTTGGGCCAATGGCAACGAAAATGCTAAAATTACGGCATCAGACGGAGCTGGCAATGATAATTTCGGTAATTCAGTTGCTGTTTCGGGAAACACCATTGTGATTGGTGCCTACCGAAAAGACCAGTCCGTTTCAGATGCAGGCACAGCATACGTGTTTGAAAAACCCGTTTCGGGATGGGTCACAGCAACACAAACAGCAAAACTAGATGCATCAGATGTGACAAGCTTTAAACAGTTTGGATCTTCGGTGGCCATTTCAGGCAACCAGATTATTGTTGGCGCTTTTAACGATGTTGTTTCAGGAATGTGCGGGTCGGCATATATTTTCGAAAAACCCGTTTCCGGCTGGGTAAATACCACCCAAACCTGCAAAATTATTGGTTCTGACATAGCTGACGGCGACAAATTCGGAGTATCTGTTGGCTTTTCGGGCGATTATGCAATGGTAGGTTCATATTACAACGACAGTCTCGGCAGCAATGCCGGTTCGGCCTACATCTTCGAAAAACCCATTTCGGGCTGGACCGATACTACCGAAAACATCGAAATATTTGCCAATACCGAAATCAGTAACATTTATGATGAATTTGGAAATGCGATTGACATTTCAGGCGATTATGCCGTTGTCGGCAGCCATCTTTATCAAGGAAATAAAGGAAGAGCCGACGTGTATCATTTTAACGGAACTGCCTGGGACAAGATCGCTGTGTTATCGCCTTCGGATGGAGCCATCAACGACGAATTTGGCATCTCAGTTTCCATCGACAATGACGTGATTGTTATCGGTTCAAAAAACGCTGATGGCATTGATGTGAACACAGGCGCTGCTTATTTGTTTGAAAAACCAGCTACTGGATGGGTGAGCATGACCGAAACGGCTAAACTGACTTCGTCGGAAGGAATTATTAATGATGCATTTGGAACAGCTGTTGATGTAGATGGCGATGTGGTGGTGGTGACCAGCCCGCAGGATGCTGAAAGCGGAATAGCGAGCGGCACTGCATTCATTTTCATAAAACCATCAACGGGTTGGGTTCATATGACACAAATTGCAAAACTTAAGCCCAACGACGGAGCAGCCTACGACAATTTTGGCAATGCGGTTGCGCTTAATGACTCCATTCTCGTGGTAGGCGCCATGGGAAACGATGAGACATTCAGCGATCAAGGCTCGGCATACATTTTTATCAGACCTACGACCGGTTGGACAAATATGTATCAAACTGCAAAAATCGTTGCATCAGATGGCGCTGCCAGCGATAACTTTTGCACAAGCATTTCCATCAATGGTGACATGATCGCCATTGGCGCCCCATATTCTGACATTCCTACCATTAACTGCGGCTCCGTTTATCTCTATCAAAGGCCGGTTGGTGGATGGGTAAATATGACAGAAAATGCAAAACTTACTGCTTCGGATGCCATGTCGAACGATAATTTTGGCGCATCTGTTTCCTTGTCAGACAGCATTCTGATTGCTGGTGCAAAGCAACCCAATGTTGCCGGAAAAGTGTATGTATTCAACAAAGCTGCATCAGGATGGGTTTCAGCCAATCAGGACACGATTCTCCTTGCTTCCGATGCTGCGTATTATGACGGTTTTGGAACTGCAGTGGCAATGAGCCGCGAAAATGCCATCATTGGAGCACCCCAAAACGATGATCATGGAATGAACAGCGGGTCAATATACTTTTTCAGGAATATCGCAGAAGCAGCAACCATTACACTTGAACCTGCTGACAATGAAAATGTATGCGCAAATTCTACAGCTGTTTTTCAAATTAACGCGAGCTATGCAACCAGCATTCAGTGGCAACACAGCTTTAATTATGGTGTTTCATTTTCCAATATCGTCGATGACGGCTTAATGTACTTTGGATCTCAAACAACAACTCTTTCTATTGCAACAGAATTGTGGCTCAACGGTTGTCAGTATCGCTGCATTGTTTCAAATACACTGGGAGCCGACACCAGCAATGCTGCTTTGCTTACAACCGACGCCATCAGTCCAGTTGTCACCAGCACTCACAGCGATCAAATCATTAGTGCTGGATCAAACTGTGAAGCGCTTTTGCCCGATTACACTTCAACCATTGTGGCAACAGACAATTGCACCAGCACTCTCAACATTGGGCAAACGCCATCGGCAGGCAGCACCATTTCTGGAAACACCAATATTGTTACCATTACAGTAAGCGACGATTACACCAATTTTTCAGAAATCACATTCAATGTTGCCGTCGTTGACGATGCCGATCCAACAATCACTTGCATTGGAAATCAAACTGTGGAGCTAACACAAGGACAATCGTACTACACCGTTGCTGGAAACGAATTCGATCCCATTTCGGTGGACGATAATTGCGGCGTCGATCTGGTGACCAATGATTTCAATTCCGCTTCAACACTGGCCAGCGCTCAACTGCCCATTGGGACAAGCACCATCGAATGGACCGTTACCGACAACGAAGGAAATGTTGCAACCTGCAGCTTCGATGTCACCGTGAATGCTTTTGTTGGAATAGGCGAGCCAAGCAACACGAGCTTCAGTGTAGTGCCCAACCCTG
Source organism: uncultured Bacteroidaceae bacterium (assembly GCA_964559205.1). Lineage (GTDB taxonomy): Bacteria > Bacteroidota > Bacteroidia > Bacteroidales > DTU049 > GWF2-43-63. Next base: position 996 of record CAZLHV010000220.1, on the reverse strand, counting down.
CCAGCGATTTCATTGTAATTCAGGCAGGCGATGAAAACCTTGATGCAGTAAACATTTGCGATGTGACCGGCAAAATCGTTTTGGCATATTCTCACATTGCTGCCGGCCAAATCATCAGCATTTCGGAATTGAATAGTGGGGTCTATTTTGTAAACATTCAAACCCAAAAGGGCGTGGAAACCCACCGTATTGTGAAAGAATAGTGAATTCCAATGCTTTTCAGAATCAGGCAATCGCAAGGTTGTCTGATTTTTTTTTATAAGCATGTAAAAATTTCGTATCCAATCGATCGAAAGAAACTTTTTCATTTTTTTCGGAAGCAATGTCGCACTCTTGGCGACTGTTTATCAGTATATTCATCGGCTTATAAAACATCGTAAAATAGAAATGCATTTTCACAGTGTTATTCATTGAAAAAATAAATTTCAAAACCTTTATTAATAAATCGGGTTGAAATATTCTAAAATCAAATGCAAGCAAATACATGAATTCAGCATTATTCATTACTTTTACAAATAGTTTGAAAATTTCTGCTGACTCATGGCAAGCAAAAGTGGTTTTCGGGTAGCTTTGATACTGATGATTCAGTGGCTGATGACGAACTGGGCCGTAGCGCAGTATTTCACCTGGGGCACCGAGTCGCTTCAACCATGGAAAATACGCTCCACACAACACATAAGGATCATCTCTCCCGAATCGCATCAGGCTGACACTGCGTTTTTGAAGTATTTTGATTCTGCTGCTGTTTTTCAAACTCAACTGCTGCCTTCGACCCAACGACCACTCAACATTATTCTTCATCCTAACACCCTGCTTTCAAATGGTTTTGTAGCTCCGGCTCCCATACGCTCGGAAATATTCACCATGCCTTCGCGCGATTTTTACCCAGGCTATTGGCCTCAGCAACTTGCATGGCACGAAATGAGGCATTACGCACAGGCGATGGTAGCCTATGACCAAACAAAAAAGCGTTTTGGGTTTGTCTTTGGCGAATAC
>CAZLHV010000219.1:0-5419 GCA_964559205.1 uncultured Bacteroidaceae bacterium | reverse complement strand
ATTTCCGGCGTGTACAAAGGCTTTGAAGATCTTCTGAATTTGGGGCTCATTGACAAAATGCCCGTGATTGTTGCTGTGCAGGCTCAAGGCAGCAATAATATCGCGAGGAATCTTCATTCGGAATCATTTACATCATTGCCGTCAAAAACAGTTGCAGACTCGATTTCGGTCGATATACCCCGCAACTATTTTATGGCACGTAAATTCCTGAAAAAATATCAGGGCGAAACCACTGAAGTGAGCGATACTGAAATATTAAACGCTTCCAAATCATTGAGCGCCAATACTGGAATTTTTGCAGAACCCGCAGCAGCAACAGCTTTTGCTGGCATGTTGAAGCAGATGTCCGAAAATAAAATTTCCGCTGCTGAAAATATTTGCGTCCTGCTTACCGGCAGCGGATTGAAAGATGTCAATGCTGTACAAACGGTCATTAATATTCCTGAAGCGGTGAATCCAAAAGAGTTTCTGAACGATTTCGGATTATAAGTGATGGCTTTTTCGACGGAGTTGAACGTACTGACTATCCTTCGACTCCGCTCAGGATGACAGAAGCTTTCTCAGCATAACAGCGGGCGTACATTGGATGAGCATATTGTTCAAGTTTTGAAACAAAAAGTTTGTAATTTGCAATTTGAATTAAAGATTATGGTCAAGTTTGTTCTGAACAATGAACCGGTTGAATTCGGCGGGAATGCTGAAATGTCGCTGCTGAACTGGCTTCGCAACGAGCAAGGAATTACATCTGTAAAGGATGGTTGCAACGGCCAGTCGGCCTGCGGTGCATGTCTAGTCGAAATTGACGGCAAGGCAAAACTGAGCTGCGTTACTAAAATGAGTTCGCTCGAAGGCGCATCGGTACTGACTCTTGAAGGTATTCCGCATAAAGTGCGCGATCTGATTGCAAAGGCATTTGTTGAGAAAGGCGCGGTACAGTGCGGCTTCTGTACGCCCGGTTTTGTGATGCGCACCAAGATTCTACTGCAGGAAAATCCCGATCCCACCATCGATGAAATCAGAACAGCCTTGAAATGGCATCTGTGCCGCTGCACCGGATATAAGAAAATTGAAAAGGCCATTGAATATTCGGCTGAACTGATCGCTGAAAACAAGTGCTGCGAAAACGATTCTCACAACAAAGGCGTCGGTGATTTCATGCCGAAATACGAAGCCTTTGAAACGGCCATCGGACAACGAAAATTTGTCAATGACATGAGTTTTCCCGGAATGCTTCACGGGGCCTTGCGTTTCAGCGATCATCCGCGCGCAAGGGTGTTGAAAATTGATACCACCGAAGCATTGAAATGCGATGGCGTTGAACGAATTTTTACAGCTGAGGATATTCCCGGAGACCGCATTGTCGGCCTGATTTACAAAGACTGGCCTGTGATGATTGCTGTGGGTGAAACCACCAAATATCTGGGCGATGTGCTGGCTAGTGTTGTTGCCGATACCGCAGAAAATGCACGCAAGGCGGCAAAGAAAATTGTTGTTGAATATGAAGTGCTGACGCCGGTTACCGACCCGCATGAAGCATTGAAGGAAAGCTCTCCGCAGGTGCAGGACAATCATGTCAATCTGCTTGATAATTGCGTATTAAAACAAGGAAATGCAGAAGAAGTCATTGCAAATTCAAAATACGCTTACCACAATATTTTTCAGACACAGCGCATCGAACATGCATTTCTGGAAACGGAAAGTGCGCTTGCAATGCCCGATGCCGATGGTGTTCTGATGTATTCTTCGGGACAAGGTATATACGAAGATCGCCGACAGGTCGCATCAATACTTGGGTTAAGCGAAGAAAAGGTTCGTGTCATTCTTGTTCCCAATGGGGGTGGATTTGGTGGCAAAGAGGACCTGACGGTTCAGGGTCATGTTTCTCTATTTGCATTTTTGCTGAAAAAGCCTGTAAAAGTCACCCTCACGCGCGAAGAAAGCATGATCATGCATCCCAAGCGCCACCCGGTGTGGATGGACATTACGCTGGCCTGCGATGAAAAAGGAAAACTGACCGCTATGAAATTTTTGGCTATTGGCGATTCGGGTGCGTATGCATCGGTCGGAACCAAAGTTATGGAGCGCATTGCAGGTCATGCTACCGGTGGGTATTATGTTCCGGTTATCAACCTTGAATCGAAAACAGTATACACCAACAACGTCCCTTGTGGCGCCATGCGTGGGTTTGGAGCCAATCAGGCCGCCTTTGCACTCGAAGCCTGTATCGATGAACTCTGCAAACAAGGTGGCTTCGACCGCTGGCAATTCCGCTATGATAATGCGCTTGTAGACGGCCTTACAACAGCAACCGGCGACCATGTCGAAGGTGTTGGTATCCGCGCCTGTCTGGATGCATTGAAACCGCATTACCAGAAAGCAAAATTTTCAGGACTCGCCTGTGCCATTAAAAACAGCGGCATCGGCAACGGCATGGTGGACTACTCAGATGTGATCATCGAAATAAAATCGCCGGAAAAAGTAGTGTTGCATCATGGCTGGACCGAAATGGGGCAAGGGGTTCATACCATTGCAGCCCAGGTTCTGTGCGAAGAAACAGGAATCGATTCTTCCATAATCGAAGTCATTGTGGATACTGCCGCCGGCATTAAAACCGGCATGACAACATCGTCGCGTGGCACTGTGCTGCTTGGTAATGCCATACTTGAGGCCGCCAAAACCATGCGTGCCGACCTGCAGGGAAAAACACTGGCCGACATTGTCGGACATCGCTATCAGGCGCGCTGGGAGTGCAACTGGACTGTGAAACCCGGCACGGTGTGCGAAAATTCAAAAACGCATTATGGATACGGATATGCCGCACAACTGGTCGTGCTCGATGATCATGGCAACATTGAAAAGATTGTTGCTGCGCACGATGCAGGAAAAATCATCAACCCGGTCATGTTCGAAGGCCAGATTGAAGGCGCCGTTCACATGGGTCTCGGCTATGCTGTCAGCGAAGATTTTCCATATAAAGACGGATATCCTGTGTACACAAAACTGCGCGAATGCGGCATTCTGAGAGCGCACGAAACACCTGACATCGAAGTCATTGGTGTTGAAGTGCCTGATCCGGTAGGACCCTACGGTGCAAAAGGTCTGGGAGAGATTGGTCTGGTTCCTACAGCTGGTGCCGTTGGCAACGCCCTGTGTCATTTTGATGGTATCCGGCGGACACAATTACCCATGCGAAAATAGTACAAAAGGTTTATCTGCCTGTTTTACTGCCATTTACAGTTTTTCAAATTTAACATTTGTATCAAACTGATTATCTGTGCATAAATCGGTTTTATATGTTTTATGTTGATTACACTTTACATTTTCTCTGCTTTTTGTTGTTTTCTATTTAAAAATACTAATTTTATTGTTGTTTTATATCACATTTTATAAATGTACTGTATCTTACATTCAACATTTCGCCTGTGAGCGATTTTCTGGTGGATGGAAAATACACATTTGAAATTAGCGGGAAATCGAAAAAGAAAAATCAGATTGCCGGAACCCACAATGCATTTGTGGTTCAGGACGATATAGAATACGGGCACACCCACGTGGTACCACTCTGGCTGTTTGGGTTTCTTTATTGAGAAGAACAGCAAATTATTCATTACATTTGTAAAAACGCTCCTATGATCCTTCTTAGAAACGCAACGTATATTCACCCCGATTCATTTGAAATGACTTCCGGGCACATCCTCGTTAGCGAAGGCGCCGGCGAAGGTTTCAGCTTTGTGCCTGATCACACCAAAGCCGATACGGTGATCGACTGCTCGGGTATGCTGGTTACTCAAGCTTTTGTCAATGCCCATCATCATGTCTATTCGGCACTGGCTCGGGGAATGAACGCTCCAAAGAAAATTCCGGCCAATTTCACCGAAACACTTGAGTACATTTGGTGGACACTCGATCAGTGTCTAGACCGCGATATGGTGCAATTGAGCGCACTTACCACAGCCATGGCCTGTGCAAAGCACGGTTGTACTTTTGCCATCGATCATCATGCGTCGCCCAATGTTATTGGCGGCTCACTCGAAACCATTGCAAATGCATTTGACGAAGTTGGTATCGGGCATTTGCTTTGTTACGAAATTACCGATCGCTATGGCCCAGAAAAAAGTCAGGAATCTCTGGCTGAAAGCCGTGAGTACTTGAAGGATCGAAAGGGATTGGTTGGAATGCATGCATCATTTACGGTCGAAGAGGAAACATTGTGGAAAGCCGTTGCCATTGCCGATGAGTTTAAAACCGGAATTCATATCCATGTAGCCGAAGATATCGCAGACGAAAAACTGACCCGCAGCAAGTATGGATGCAGTGTCATTGAACGATTACGAAGAGCCGGGGCACTTGAATTGAACCATAATCTGCTGGTTCACGGCATTCATCTCGACGCTGATGAACGGGAGCTGATCCGCAACAGTAGTGCATGGATGGCTATGAACCCCGACAGTAACCTGAACAACAAAGTTGGATTTTTTAGTTCAGCTGGACTTGGTGGACGCATTTTAATTGGTACTGACGGGATGCACAGCGACATGATAAAAAGTGCCTCAACCGCATTTTTCAGTGGCCAGAATCACGACAAAGTCTCCATGGGTGATGTGTATTCGAGGCTGCGCAATGCCTGCACCTATCTGCAGGAAATGCAGGCAGCTCCGGGTCAGAACCACCTTGTAGTTTTTGATTATGACTCTCCTACTCCGGTCAGTACCCGGAATTTTCTCGGGCATTTCTTCTTTGGCTTTGAGAGCCGGCATGTGAAACATACCATTGCTGATGGCAAGTTGATTTACAGCGAAGGGAAAATCCTGACTGTGGATGAAAACCTCATTCTGACAGAGTCGCGCAAAACTGCTCAATTGCTTTGGGATAAGATGTCTGAATAAATGCGTTAAGTAATTCTATTTCAACATTTATGACACAATATCGTGTATTTCACTTTTTATGAAACATAATCTTTTCTGACACTATCTGATTACAAGCTGGTTGCGTCAAAGCTGAATAAAACCAGATCTTTAATGTGGAAAAGAGAAATCTCACTGAACATCAAGGAATTCATCGCTCAGGAAAAATTGATTAACTTTATCGCACAATGTTAGAAAACTGGATTTACCTCATACTGCTCATTCTGGCCGCGGAAGTGCTTTTAGCATTGATCTTCCGATTATGGGCAAAGTTCAGCTTGAAAAAGGATTCCACCCATGTATCAGATATTGTCAAAGGAATTATTGAGCGGAAGTTTCTATTCAAATCCCTCATCAATGGTTTTCTGCATAGTCTGACGGTTTTCAGTGCACTGAAGCTAGCCATGCGACTCAAAAATGACGATAAAGTCACCAGCTCAATTTCGCGATACAACGATTTTTTCTTGATTGGAAATTTCATCTCCGTACTCACCGCTATGGGTTATAGCAGCTAT
>CAZLHV010000218.1:0-5423 GCA_964559205.1 uncultured Bacteroidaceae bacterium | reverse complement strand
TTTGGTAGCTTTTCTTTTGACGGCCAAAAGAAAAGTACAATGTAACACACTTGCACACTTGTCACGTTAGCCGCATCCGCCTCATATCAAAAAACACCCGCGGCTTCACGTGATCAGCACATCAAATACTCGAATCCTTCTCAATCCACCATATTCACGAATAATTAATATAAGATGAAAATCCCGATTCTCAATCTGCCACTGCTTTCCATGCTTTTACTAGTCGATTGTCAATGTAAATTTAACACAAGCCCTATTGCAAACCGTACACGAATGACATATATTTGCCAACATGAGTGTTCGTACAAGCGACAAACTATCCCATGTACACATTCTTTCACAGCTTGCATTTCACTCATTATTTGAGAAACACTGCCGTTTTTTTTAATACAATTCAAAATCTTGCATCCCACAACCTCACCACCTATGAACAGAAAATGGAAAGACAGAGTAACCGAATTTGCTAAAACAACCTTCTTCAAAGCCTTAATAACTGCTTTGGTGATTTCAGCATTTGTTTTTGGCATTTTGCGATACAACGCCGGCTACTATGCCGCCAACTCACGCAATGTTGAATGGGGCAATCATATTAAAGACAGCATCATGTATAGCTGCATCAGCAAAACAGCAGCTATTTACCCCGATGTCCAGCGCATTTCCGATCAGTATGTTTTGCTTCAGGGAATGAAGAAGCCCTTCTTCAACATCGCTTTCGTCTATAGTCAAAACCAATATGCACTCACGGTCTTGTTTACCCTTTTTTCAATTGTTCTCGCCATTCTTGCCTTTATCATAGCCTCAATCGGCTGGAGCAACGTGTCAAACTGGTGGTTGAAACTTTCTTTTTTCTTCGTATTCTTCTACACATCCTCTGCCGGAATCCTCATTCAGGTACTCAACCACCAGACAAACACCGAGCGAAATCTTCAGCAATATGCAGTGCTAAACAACATGCAACTCGATCTCTATTCATTCGTCAACCAAACCAACAACCTTGGCGATAGCCTCCTGTCCGGTAAAATCGATACCTTAATCGTAAACATCAACACCCAACTTCAGGCCTGCCCAATGGTCTATTTTGAGTCCGACATTGAATCAGTTCCCAATCAAAACGATTTGATTAAAACACTTTCAGGCGGGAAAAGCGAATAATCAATAAACGAAAACCAATCCACCATGAATAAACTGGCAATCACTGCAGCATTAGCTTTGCTGACAATAATCAGCATGGCGCAAACAAGCCGCGACATCACCCGCGAGGCCATGATCGAAAAGAATTCCAATAACAAAATGGTTGTACCTCAAAACAAAGCCATTTCTCCCAGTCCAGCACAATTATACCTCAGCTCCACTACCAAAGAAGAATTGGCCAAAACAGGCATAAACGAGATTACTCTAAAACTAGTCGAAATGTATCTTGCCGCATTTTCCGAACGCAGCAAAGAATTCAATCAGCACCTGAATGAAATCAGAAAATCATACAACAACCTGAATGATCGCTATGCTGCCCTGAAAGCCAGGCAAAGTAAAAAGAATGAAGCCGAAAAAGAAGCAAACATACTTCAATTAATCGCAAAAGTAAAATCCGGAGCCGATTCTCTCGAAACCAAGATTAAAGAGTATGAGAGTAATTCAACACTCAGTCGTTTGTCTAAAGATACATTGGCGCTGATTTCGAGCGAACATCTCACAATGCTGTATGAACTCGATAAATCAGTAGTCGATATAACCAATATCATTTTCAAGAGAATTAAAGATGCATTATTGCTGTTCAAAAATGAACCATCCAAAGAAGATGAAAGCGAAAGCAAACCCATCAATCCGCTCATCAAGCCTGCGTTTCTGTCAGGCACAGGACAAATGAGAATTATACCTTCCATTAACTTTCTTGCAACGAAAACCGTCGCAAAAAAAGGGCAGGGAAGCTCATTGTCAATTCATGTTTTCAGCTCCCCTTCAAGCGATACAAGCTATTTAGGCGATAAAATCAATTTTTTCATTCCGCAGGCAAGCAACCTTGGCTTTGGATTCGATTATTGCGACAATTTCAACTCTGTCGAAAAAGACGATTCTGGCAAATACATCAATCAGGTGGCCATCCGCTTCAGCGGTTATTATCTCAACAAACGAGTCTCCATGAAAGATAGCCTTGGCGCGGCCATTAAAGACATCAACACCATTGGTCTGTTTCACATCTGTCTCGGTGGCGAATTCACCAAAGGCAACATGTTCACGCTCTATGGCAACCTCAATCTCATCGCTCCTGTCAATGGACGCACCACCTACGAGCAGTTTTTCAACACAAACCTCGACCTCATTTCCTTCATCGACTTTGGTGCAAGAACCGACTTCTATCTCGACCCCAAATCAACCGATCAGCACATAGTCCTTGGCTTAGGCTTCATTCTCATCAACCCCTCCATGAAAAACCTCTATCCAACCGACGATTACCTCATCCCAACCCTCTCGGTCTCCTTCTTCAAAAGCCTGAAATAACCCGAACCCCGCGGTTGTGCAACTTGCGTTGACCTTGGCAAAGAGTTTCCTGCCCACCTGCTTCCACCTCAGGAGGATTGAAGCGGGCTACAACCCTTGAATTACCTATGAAACCCCAATTTTGTATATTGCATGTTAGCGGTTCGTGCTATTTTTGGTTATTCCTAATCCAATTTGAAACATCATCATCTAGACCGTACCAAGCAGCAAGATTATCAACCTTGCCAACATAAATCCTATCTCCTTGATATAAGGATTTAAGAAGGACATCTCTAATCTTCACTGAATCATTTTGAGATGTTATTAAATAGGTATCTGGTCCAAGTCTTGCCCAAGCAGCTGTTTTAATAGTGGCAATTAGTTTTTCTCTATTGAGCCCTGGATTCTTTAATTCGAATGTTACTATATAGCACTTCTTCATAAGGCAAAACAAATTTCATTTAACGTTTTAGTAAACTCACTAATTAAAGAAAGGCAATCCTGTGCATACTTCTTATCTATTTCCAATTCAACGAAGGGTGTTTGATTTGTTGCATAGTCACCATTATGAGCTATAATGTGCCTTCTTTTTGTGAATTTGTTAATTTCTGATTTTAATGTCGCTTCAAAAAGATTTTTCTTTCCAGCAACGATTCCAATTACATTTGGATATCCTGCTAATTGAAAATACTCTGTTAAATTTTCTTGCCCTTGAAAAGACTTTTGATGAAAGTCATTGCTTATCTGGATTTCAATTTCTGCCAAGAAAGATTCGTTCAATGCGGACTCAAGCAAGCAGTCGTGTGTCATGATTTTTTTTAAGTATTCTCGCAAGGGATCCTTTTGTTTCAATTTTTTGGCGATTTTTTCTTTAATCTTGGCAATTGCAACTGTGCGTGCGTAAGCGTCGAGTGCTGCAATTGTTAGAACCACTGATGCTCTATAGGCATCACAAAAATGTTCTTCGTTTGGGTTCTTGTCTTCGGAATGAAAATTTATTAGATTTTCTGATCGCTTGATACACCTGAGAAAAATGTCATATGGGGTTAAATTTTGAGGAACTGTTGGCGCGGATGAATGATCTTCTGTTTCTCCAAGAGAAGTGGCTTTTGAGTTTTTAACACTCCGTTTCCCAATTCCATGTGCTTTTTTCGTAATTATTTTCTTTTCCATATAGTTATGCTATATAATTGCATATCAGAGTTTTGTTTAGCATGACCGCATCGGGAGCAGGAAGGAAATGTAGCGGATTGCGGAGTTGCGTCTGCTTCCTACGAAACAAAAGTTTGAGCGGTCTCCAATGCTTGAATACCTTCCTGAAACCCTTATGGCATATACACTTTGCTGGCATTTCGTTTTTCATTTTTCTCGTTGTTCTTCTTTCATTTTTGCTGCATCGTTTCTATCAGTGTGTTTGCTTTGCAAGCTCTTTGACAAAGCTTTGGTTGTTGCGTTGGCTCATGGGGCTTTGGCAATGTGCTTGCAAATAGGGAGATTGTAATCAATAATCCTCCCAGTGAACAATAATACCAAGTGTTAATAATTTCCCTTCTAAGTCTATTACCTCTTTGCTGCGTTTTATTATTCCATTATCAATAGTTAACATATTCTTAGTAAACAAAAACTCTTTTGCTTCCTCTGGCTTTTGATTAATGAAATGTTTTAGAACAATGATTTCAATTTCTGAAAACCTAATAGAATTTAACCGGTATGCTTTAAAAGCATCCCATGCTATTGGACACCATTTACTAACTATTTCGTTACCTATAATTTCCGCATAACTTCGAATTTCTAATTGTGCGTGATTGTCCATACGTAATGCTAGAAAATTAAACAAATTATGCAAATCTATTTTCCAATAAGCTTCTGTATAGGTTGATAGCGTTAAGTCTTTTCTAGCTTGCTCTCTAGCAACATTGTGCGAAATTCTTTCCTCATACATTTCCCTTATTTGTTGATGAACTAGTTCTTCCTTTTTCGATAATATCACTCCAATTTTTTCATCTATATATTCACCGCTACCTTGCTTGTTTGTGTTTGATTGTATTCTCCATTCATTCTTTTTTGTTTTTTGCATAGAATCAATAGCAATTGAATACCTTGTAGAATATTCGTTTACATTAGCAGTTCTGTGCCTAATCCATTGCCTCCAACAATCCATAGGAACGCGTACATGTAACTTGATCTCACACATTTCAAAGGGTGTTGTATGCATATGTCGAAAAAGATAACGAATTAACCCCTTATCTTCATTAACCCTTTTTGTTCCTTTCCCATATGACACCCTAGCTGCTTGGACAATCGATTCATCCGAACCCATATAATCAACAACACGAATAAAACCATCATTCAAAACTTTAAATTGATGGCCTAATATTTTATCTAATTCAGCAACGCTTGTCCGTTTTAATTTTTCTTTTTTCATTTCAAAATGATTTTAATTGATTAATGGCAAATCGTAAATCCAAGAATTCCAGCTTTTATCTGAATACTTATTTTCATAATTCTCAGGAAGTGGGTAAACAATTCTGATGTCAGGATTATGTAATGCAAATAAACATGCGCCCAAAGCCATTGGTTTTGTGCCTAAGGGTGCTATATTAATAAAAACATTATCAGTCTCATTGTCCTTTATAGATTGAAGCAGATTATAAATTTCGAAAGGATTGTTAGCTCTTGAATATACAATATTAATCTTTACATCACTAACAAGTTTTTCATTTGTAATTAAGCTTATATCCTTGAATTTGGGCGTGTAAGAAGGAAATCCATTGACAACTATTGTTTCATTAGGTGATACATCTTCATTAATTTCTTTCGATAAATCACCATCAAAACCTAAGAGGATTACAAGCTTTCTTTTCGCTCCTCTTTTTTCTTGACCTGAATAACCTGGTATTTCAAATATTGAAAGCGGTCCACTACTGCTACGAAAAGTATTAAAGAGC
>CAZLHV010000217.1:0-5438 GCA_964559205.1 uncultured Bacteroidaceae bacterium | reverse complement strand
TAGTATTCAGCAGGCAAGAATGCAGGTTTACTTCATCGACAGCGAGGATTACTTCCATAGAAAGTTCATCCTTCATGATAAAGATAGCGCTTTTTACTGCGATAATGATGCCCGTTCGGTCTTTTTTAACCGCGGTGTGCTCGAAACAGTTAAAAAGCTTGGTTGGGCTCCTGACATTATCCATTGCCACGGTTGGATGTCGGCTTTAATTGCCCCATACGTGAAGAATGTTTATAAAAAGCACCCCATATTCTCAGAAAGTAAAATTGTGCTTTCCCTTTACGATGATCATTTTAATGATTTATTCTCACCTCAGGTGATTCCCAATATCACCATGGATGACCTTACGGCAGCTCAGCTTACTCATCTCAAGAAAAATCAGAATTATTTGGCTTGGATGAAAACTGCAATTGATTATTCTGATGGAATTATTGTTGGTTCCGAAAATGTTAATGCAGAATTGCTTGAATATGCACATAAAAGCAAGCTTCCCCTTCTTGATTATCAGGGTGAAGAGAATTATATCGACGCTTTTAATGCATTCTATGACCGGATTTTAGTGAATGAGGAAATTGCTTGCTGAAACCCCGGGCATTCTTCCCATGATTTCCAGTGGGGTTAACCGGCGGCATATTTCTGCTGGAGTTGTTTGATTTTCAATTGATTTCAGTCTCTGTTCAGCCTAATGGCAGAATGATTCGAAAGGTTGTGCCTTTGCCTGGTTGCGATGCAAGGACAAACAATTTGCCTTTGTGATATTCCTCAATAATACGTTTAGAAAGAGTTAATCCAAGCCCCCAACCACGTTTTTTCGTCGTAAAACCAGGTCGGAATACAGCTTTGTAATGAGATTTTGTAAACCCTTTTCCTGAGTCGCTCACATCAATAAGCACTTTTTTACCTTGTTCGGTCAGCTGCACAGTGATGGTGCCTGTTCCATCCATGGCATCGATGGCATTTTTAAGTAAATTTTCCATCACCCAGCCAAACAAATGCTCGTTGAGCGGCAAAAGGATGTCTGATGCCTCTGGAAATTGCAGATTGTATATCACTTTTTTCGAAGACCTAACCTTAATATATGCTACGGATTGATAGAGTAAATGTGACAAAGAGATCATTCTGAGCTCTGGCGCAGATCCGATATTGCTGAAACGCGCAGTAACATCCTGAAGGCGGCTCAGATCTTTACGAAGTTCATCAATATAGGTCTTGTTTCTCTCGTCTGTTTCTAGAAAGTCAAGCCATGCCAGCATCGATGATATTGGGGTTCCCAACTGGTGCGCAGTTTCTTTGGCCATGCCAACCCATACCTTGTTTTGTTCAGCGCGTCGTGTTATGCTAAAGAGGATGTAAGCGACCAGAAGAAAAATGCCTATAACGAAAAACTGTACGTAGGGATAATACCTCAGCTGAGTCAGAAGATATGAGTCTTTGTAATAAATATACTTGGTCTCCTGACCTTCGAAAGCAATAATGATTGGTGGGTTTTGTGCTTCCATTTCCGAAAGCAGCTGACTGATTTTCTCGGGATTTTCAAGTATCTCAGTGCCAACATTCCCGGAAGAAAACACGTTTGTGCCCGATTCATCGACTACCAAGACCGGCACACTGGCACTGTTGATGACCACCTCTGAAAAAAACGATTCAGTAAGATCGCTGAGGACCTTACGCAATTCTGTAAATAGTATCGATTCTTTGTAATACAAATAATTCACCATTGAACCATAGCTCACGGTGATAGGTTCATTTTGCGAAAATTCCTGAAGCAATGGCCCTTCAAGAGTATCGATTGAGTCAATCGGGAAATCGGTGTTTTTCGCTGCTATTATTTCACGGTTCTCATCGGTGAGTACAACAGGGATGGTGGTGTTTCCGGAAATGATAAGCGAGTAGAAGTTTAAGTCTTCGTTGATGTCGGCACTGATGAGCCGCCGGGTGGCTTCGGCCCATATTTCAACGCGCTTGCGCTCCTCGGCTTCAATTTTTTTGAAAAAATCATTGGTGTAGTTCACCAGCCGGGCTTTTTGTTGAATGGCATTTGCCCAAATGCTCACTTTGTTGCGTTCGTCGGCTGCAATTTTCTTCACCAAAGTGTTTGTAAAATACAATGAGGCAGCCACGATCAGCAGTCCGAGCAAAAAAAGCCCCCATTTCCAGAAACGTTTTCGGCGATAAATGTCCATTCTTGAGGTCTTGAAAAAGCATTTGTTCATTTTGAATAACTCAGAATGAACAATTATATTTAACAAAGATAGCAGTTATTGGCCACTATAGAGTCTCATTTTGTAAAAATTTCGGTTTTAAAGCCAACCATCGGACCCTAAAATTGTCTATTATTGCAACATCAATCAAAACAAGCACCATGAGAAGATTTATTTTTGGAAGCATCGCCCTCACCGTGGTATTGCTTCTGAATTGTGAGACCTTTGCTCAAACTGGTCAGGAAAGGGCCTCGCAGGGCACGGTGATTTATGCATCTTCATTTAAAGTCACCCGCCCCTTGAGCGAAATTATGGCCGAGCATCCCTATGTTGCTCCTGATTATGAACGGGATGTCAAATTCTCGAACGATCGAAAGAACCGTCCTGCACAGGTGTTTCTTTTCGACGAAAGCGACGGACCGCAATACGGAAACGACCCGGGCATTATTCAAACCACCATGGGAAAAAGGAACCCTGCTGGCAAAGCTCCATTGCAGAACTGGGCAGGGGTGACAAGCACATCTTATCCTCCCGATCCCACAGGGGCCGTTGGGCCAAATCACTACATTCAGATTGTAAATGCAACCACGGTTCGTATTTCAAACAAAACCGGAACCCAGTTGGAGCTTTTTGAGCTTGGGGACCTTTGGGGCTCTTCGCAAAATGCAGGGGATCCGATTGTGATGTATGATAAATTTGCCGACCGCTGGTTTTTAAGCCAATTTGGAACAAGCACCCAGATTTATATTGCGATTTCTCAAACAAGTGATCCAACCGGAAGTTATTACACCTGGACGTTTAACTCAACTGAGTTTCCCGATTATCTGAAGTTTTCGATCTGGCATGATGGATATTACATGACTGCCAATCAAAATTCTGATAAGCTTCATGTCTTTGAAAGATCGGCCATGCTGACTGGCAGCCCTTCGGCACGTTTGGTGTATAATACGTTTTCAACGGGAAGTGTCTCTAATTTTTTCATTCCATTGCCTGCAGATGCAGCAGATAATGCAACATTGCCTGCATCCGGCACCCCCCTGCCGTTTTTTGCATACTACGAAAGTGCTTGGGGCAGTGGTGTTGACGGTGTGAAAATCTGGAATGCAACCACCAATTGGTCAGGCACTCCTTCCCTCACCATTTCGAGTGCAACTCAGGTCAATACCAGCTCCTTTAACGGGGCATATGACTCAAACTGGGACGATATTCCGCAGCCAAATGGGCAGTATCTCGACGGAATTGGTGGTGTGCTGATGTATCGGGCACCCTGGCGATCCTGGTCTGGTTACAATAGCGTCGTGCTGTCATGGGGCGTTTTAATTTCCAATTCGCCTAGAGTCAGAGCAATTTATTGGTGCGAACTCCGCCAAACAAGTGGTACCTGGAGTGTTTATCAGCAGGGCATTTACAATCCTGCCGATGGTGCTTCCCGGTGGATGAGCAGCATTGCAATGGACGATAATGGTAGTATTGGGCTGTGTTTTGCTAAATCTTCAAGCAGTATTTATCCCGGATTGTACTACACAGGGCGTTTGGCCTCGGATCCACTTGGGACCATGACTTTCACCGAAACCCAGGCCATTGCCGGGAGCAGCTCACAGTCGGGAACCAACCGTTTTGGAGACTATTCACAAACCTCGCTTGATCCGGATGGAATCACATTTTGGCATACCGGGCAATATTGTAGCACGTCCTCAGGTCAGGAAACACGTGTGTATTCATTTCAATTGCCTGCCGGAACCACCAGTGATCCGGGAAGCTTTAATGCAACGGCCGTTTCGTCTACCGCCATTGACCTGAGCTGGAGTTTAAACAGCAGCAGTAATCCAGTTCTTGTGGCATGGAATACCACTAATTCATTTGGAACTCCGGTGAATGGAACTGCTTATGCAGCTGGTAATGCTATTGCCGGTGGAGGAACGGTGCTGTATTACGGATCTGGAACAACATTCAATCACACCGGATTGACCCCAAGCACCACTTATTACTATAAAGCCTGGAGTAATACTGGAAGTTATACCTGGAGCACTGGAGTTACTGACAATGCAACCACACTGGCTTCAGGCACTACGACTTATCCTTTTACCCTTGATTTTGAATCATCGACAGATTACACCACAAGCTTTGCTCCCTGGACCACATCGGACGAAGACGGACTTGCCACTTACCAGAGCAGTGATGCGACATTTACAGGCGAAGGAACCGCATTTGCCTACATGTGTATGAATCCCTCATTGTCGGGATGGACTGCTGCTCAGGGTGATGCTGCTCATGGTGGGTCGCGATGCGGAATGGCCGTTTGCCCTGCTGACGGTTCACAGAGCGACGACTGGTTTATTTCGCCGGCGATGTCGCTGGGAACGAACTCGAGTTTTTCACTATGGGCATTAAGTCCGAAACCGGGCACATGGGGAAATGACGAGTTTCAGATCATGATTTCTACAACCGACAATCAGATCACAAGTTTCTCAGCATTATCGGCTCTGGTTGAAGCTCCTGCCACATGGACTCAATTCAATTATGACCTTTCGGCCTATAACAACCAAACCATTTATTTGGCCATCAGACACGTCTCAACCGATATGTTCATGTTGTGGATCGACGACTTGCAATTTAACTCAACAGTTTCGGCAGGTACTGCTGCATCGGTGGTTACAGATCCTGTTTCACAGTCAATATGTGCTGGTTCTTCGGTCACATTTACTGTTTCCGCCACCGGTGACCCAACCTTGCAGTATCAATGGATGAAAAACGGAATCGATATTGGCGGAGCCATTGCTTCCAGCTACACCATTCCTTCTGTTTCTGCTGCCGATGCCGGGTCTTATTCTTGCGAGGTTACCAATCCTTACGGAACTGATGTCAGCAATGCTGCCACACTTACAGTTAATGCAGTGACATCTATTTCTTCGCATCCCACAAGTGTGAATGTAAACGAAGGAACCAATGTCAGCTTCTCAGTGGTGGCAGTGGGCACAGCCCTAAGTTACCAATGGAGAAAAGATGGTGTAAACCTGAGCAATGGAGGAAACATTTCAGGTGCAACCTCATCAACACTCCAGATCAATAATGTCACTACATCCGATTATGGAACCTATACCTGCGTTGTAACGGGTACTTGTGGCTCTTCAACCAGCAACGGCGGGGTGCTGAATGTGCTCACTTCTCTTTCTGAATCCGAAAAGCAAGGCCCAACGGTTTATCCAAACCCATCGCAAGGTGTTTATAGCGTAGAAT
>CAZLHV010000216.1:0-5466 GCA_964559205.1 uncultured Bacteroidaceae bacterium | reverse complement strand
AATCAAGATTATCCCCAATCAGCGGTTTTATCTGAAGTAGATAAAAAGAAGCCTTGTATTCTCCAGATGGACTAAGGTCTACTGCAAATTCGATTTCAACCGGGCTGCCCATCGATTCACGCACAATATTGAGTAGAACGCTGATTGTCTTTGCAAAAGGAATGTAATTATAGCGTAAAATATTTGCGAAATTCACAATTCTAGGCCCATCTCGGTCGATGCCAGGTCTGATGACCTGATTTTCAACATCGAAAACTGAAGCACAGTGTTTCAGAGCACCATGCTTTTCTGCTTCCCAGATGTCGAGTTTCGATAAACCTGCAGTGTCACCTTCAAGCAGGTTAATATCGTGGCGTGCAAGATCAACGGCAAAGAAATCGACCTGCGATCCTTTGACCAAATCCTTCATACTGTTGATTTCAACTTCAGGCTTTGCCGGTGAAAACCGGTATGCCTTTTCGCCCTCCACCACATACTTTCCAAGCCCGACAGCAGCCACAGCAACCCCTTCCTCCGGAGTCATGTCCGAAACCGGATAGTAGTTATACGACTGTGCTGTACCGCTGATGTGCGGATAGAAATAATTGCCATAGGCATTGCCGACGACCTCCTGAAGGACAATGGCCATTTTCTCCTCTTCAATTTTATAGTTAACGGCATCGATGTATCCTTTGGCCACATCGCTGAAAACAGAAGCATAGACCATTTTTATAGCATCACTGAGTTGCTTCAGTCTCACATCATAGTTTGGATGGCTGTTGGGCAACAGATATGTTTCAAAAATCCCTGCAAAAGGTTGCCTCATGCTGTCTTCAAATAACCCCGAAGAACGGACAGCCAAAGGCTTATTCACCATTTTAAGCAGTTTCTTTAGCTTCTTCATCAAACCTTCACTGAGCCGAGCCTCGAGAAAAGCACCCGCAATTTCATCAAATGAATTATTCAAGGCAACTGGCCACAGTTGATTCCTATGCATGAAGCTTTCAAACTCATCAACTCCAATCACAGCCGTCCGGGGAGTTTTCAGCTGAATATTACCGAAGGATTTGCTGAAATCAAAACTATAAATCAAACTATTGATAAATGAGATTCCTCGCCCTTTGCCACCGATTGATCCGGGCGAAAGGCTCACAATATTGCCCTCTTCAAAATAGTCTATGTCTTCGAAATTCACCACCCGGCCCCTGTTGCGTTCGTTTCGATGCTGTTGTATTATCTGCAAAAGGAATGAACGAACCTCGTCAGGGTTGCTGAAGTCAGAGACCTTTTTCGGTCCAAGGATTCGTGCCACCTGAATCTCCCCGCGTGCCATCAGCCAAAGCGAAAAATGGTTCCTCCGTGCATGATATAGCAAGGATTCATCGGGTATGTTCCGCAAGTGTGATTCAAATTCCTTTAAGGTTCTTGCCACCGCAATCTCTTTCCCATCGGGCGTACGATAGGTGAAATTCCCAAAACCGAGATAATGGCTAATGAAGCTTCTTATTTCAGATGTAAGCGTTTCGCTGTTTTTATCGACAAAAGTACTTTTCAGCTTATATGCTTCAGCAGCATTTTCAACTTCAGACGATTGAATAATGATGGGCAGATCCTTCATTCGACAGCGAAGGCTTTTCACCAGATCGAATCCTGCCGTTTCGCATTTCGCTCCTCCCTTGTCAAACTTCACATCTGTGATGAGACAAAGCAGATATTCCTCATACTTTTCCAAAATCTCCTGAGCATCTTCATAAGAACTGACCAAAAGGATTTTCGGACGACCGCGCAATTTGAGCACCTTATACAATTCGTCTGTTGTAACATCATCAATAATTCTGCGCGTTTGTTCCATCACAATGGAATAAAGCAGCGGAAGATAGCGACTGTAGTAACGTGGATCATCCTCAACAACCAGAATGATTCTTACAAGAGCAAGGCGGGTATCGTTGTCGAGGTTTACCTTATCCTCAAGGTGTTTCACCATGGCAAAAAAGACTGATGGTTCTCCGTTCCAGTAAAACACTTTATCGAAAACCAGTTCGTTGTGATCCCTTAAAAGCATCTCAGATTGAAAAGCCTTGTTGTTTACAAGAAAATAGACGGGAATATACGGATATTCGGCCTTGATTCTACGGCTGATAACAAATGGCGCCTTAACATCAGCACCGACCATGTAAATGACAAGGTCGAAATGCTTTCGCTGAAGCTGGGAGAAGATTTCCTCTTCTGTACTTACCCCTGTAATACGCGGAAAGCTCGACAAATTGAGCTGTTGGTACTCGCCAAGCACATGTTCTGCAAAACGACCTTCCTTCTCGATAGAGAAAGCGTCATAAAGATTCGATATCAATAGAATTTCGCGAACTTTGAAAGGCATAAGATCGTGAAAGATATCGCGGTCGGCATTTTGCCTGTAAAGATACTTTTGCAGTAGTTGCATGCCCATGTCCTGATCCTGTTCGGTGTCAAGTGTTTCGGCATTCAGATTTTCCTGAAAACGGGCATAGAATACCTGCCGGGCTTTGAAACTATTAATATAACCGGTGATCAGACTGGTGATGTTGTCAAGCAAGTTGATTTCCTCACGTAAAAACGGCCCCTGATCGGCTTCAGGAAATGCTTTTGTGTATTGAATGGAAATTCTACCCTTGATGGAATCAATGCTACTGAAGGTTCGTTCCATGCAATCCTTGTTAATTGACACGTAACCTCCGGTTTCAACCGACATCCCGCCAAACTCAATTCTGGCAGCCGTAAACTCGGGGTATTGCATTGCATTTGGCAGAATCATACAAATATTCTGCAATGTTTCTGCTATAGGTTTGTTCTCGCGGATGATGCTTGTGGTTTTATTGATCGCGGCAAGCTCCTTCAAGCGCTCGCGGTTTTCAAACACCAGTCGTTCAAAATCCTTCTGATTCTGAGGAGTCATGGCTCAGGTCTGTTAAAATTGCATCTAAAAGTACGTATTTTTTCATCATTTCGTACTGTAAAAAAAAACGTTGCAAAAAAAATACAGATATATGAGCATCCATTTGCAGAGCACAGGAACTACTTTCAAACGTCGCAAGGCAAGGAGCTATCTGCAGATTTCAGGAACAAAAACCACTTGTAAGGTGTTAACTGCAGCAGGAAAAGAGCTGAATCGACAAGGAGGTTTGACGACAAAAATCTTTTGATTACTTTTGACGATTGCAGACTCGAAACCATGGAAAATGCCAAAAGAAAAACCATAAAGGAATGGTCAAGCGATGAACGCCCTCGGGAGAAAATGCTGAAGAAAGGACCGGAAGTATTGAGTAATTCAGAGCTTCTGGCCATTTTGATTGGTTCAGGAACAACTGATAAAAGCGCACTGGATCTTGCCAGAGAACTTCTTGAATCGGCTGGACAGCAGTTGAGTGTATTGTCGAGAATGTCGATTCACGAAATTAAAAAAATCAGAGGCTTAGGTCCAGCAAGGGCTGTCACAATTTCGGCAGCACTTGAATTGAGCCGACGCAGGGCAAGTGAAATTTCTGATGAAGAAGAGATTATCCTGTCCGCCCATGATGCCGAAAAAGCTGTGATCGGGCTTCTGCGCGATAAAGCCCACGAAGAGTTCTGGGTTATCTGTCTGAACAATCGCAACAAGGTAATCCATAAGGCAAAAATCAGCGAAGGTGGTTTTTCTTCAGCACATGTTGATTTAAAGAAACTGATGAAAATCACACTCGACACAAGGGCTACAAGTATTATACTTGCACACAATCATCCTTCGGGAACCCTTTTCCCCAGCGAGCAGGATATTTCGCTCACCCATCGAATCCAGCAGGCAGCTCAAATGCTTGACATTCGTCTGCTCGATCATATCATTATCACTGAAACTGCCTTCTATAGTTTCTCAGACCACGGACAAATTGCATAATCAAGAGCTCATGAAAATCATCACCATCGTTGGAGCACGACCTCAGATCATTAAGGCAGCAGCCTTAAGCCGCGAAATTAATTTGCGGTTTCCCGGGAAAATCACCGAGCTCATTGTTCATACAGGTCAACATTATGACGACAACATGTCGGAAGTGTTTTTCCGCGAGATGATGATCCCAAAACCTGCGGTGAATCTCGGAGTCGGGTCTTCGGCACATGGCGAACAAACCGCCCGAATGCTTAGCGGCATCGAAGCCATTCTTCTGGAAGAACGTCCCAAAGGTGTAGTGGTGTATGGCGACACCAATAGCACCATTGCTGCAGCCATTGCTGCGGTAAAAATCCACATCCCGGTATTTCATGTCGAGGCAGGTCTTCGTTCGTTTAATAAAAATATGCCTGAAGAGATCAACCGAATTGTGACTGACCACTGTTCGACCCTTATGTTCTGTCCAACCCGGACTGCCGTAAAAAATCTCGAAAACGAAGGTTTTTTGAGTGGATTATCTGGTCCATACCATGCCGGAAAACCGGGCGTTTTTCACTGCGGCGACATCATGTTTGACAATTCGATGTACTTCTCCACCCTTGCCGCTCAGCAATCGTCAATAATTCAAAAACTGAATGTAGTCGGTCAGCCTTACATTCTGGCCACGATTCATAGAAATGACAACACCGACCATCGCGACAGACTGCATACCATACTCGAGGCGATTTATACTATTTCAGTAAAAAATCGCATTCCTGTTTTTCTTCCACTGCATCCCCGTACGGTAAAAATGATCAACGAATGGAATCTTTTGCCACTTATGCCGCAAGGTGCTGTTGTTCACATTCTTCAGCCGGTATCATTTTTCGACATGATCCAGCTCGAACAGAACTGCAGTTTGATTATCACAGATTCAGGCGGAGTGCAAAAAGAAGCATATTTTTTCAGAAAGCCTTCATTAATTCTGAGACCGGAGACCGAATGGGTTGAGATATTAGAGGTTAAAGCTGCGCGGCTTGGAGGTAACAGTGTTGAAGATATCACCGGTCAAGCCGAAACCCTGTTAAACAATCCTCCTATAGATTTTCCTCCGGTTTTTGGAGACGGACACGCAGCCAGCTTTATTTGTGAAACCATGCTGCGATGCAATGGCTGAGCATGAACACCGATATCAAGCCGTCATGCTGATCAGCACCTTTGTCATCAGTGTTTTGGTGCTGATTGCGATGCTCATTAACCGGTATCAATCAGGGTTGTGTCATGAGTGGCTCATTGGGTCTTCGGGACTGATGCTTTTTTCCATCTTCATTCCAACTCTTAAGAAACAAGCCCGGTCGTTTGGCAGATTCATCATATTCAGTTTCATTCTTTACTTTACCCTTGCTGCCGATATTGTGATTTATGCCTGGCTTATTTCTTCATGCACACTAATTGATATCCCATTCTCGTTCTTTTACCTGCTCATTCCACTGGCCGGACTTATTGGCCTGCTCTTACTGGCACCGAAACAATAGATCATGAACGTCGCAATAATTTCGCATTTTTCAGGGTCTCGGCTGGATTATATCCTGCAGTATATTTTTTGCGAG
>CAZLHV010000215.1:3658-5477 GCA_964559205.1 uncultured Bacteroidaceae bacterium | reverse complement strand
CGCGGCTGCCAATTACGCCACATCCGCAAAAAGGACTGCAAAGTTACAATTATTCTTTGAAAATCGGTTGTTTATATCATCATGAGCATGGAATAAAAAAAGGCCCTGGTGTGAAGGGCCTTGAGATAAGATATACTTTATTTAGGATAAATAGTTCATTCTTTGATAAATCGTCCCGATTGCTCTGAGGTGCCTGATACCCTAATGAAGTAGAGCCCACTGCCAAGTTTTTGAACAGGAATGGTCACGACTCCTTCTTGCGTGGCTGTGACCCGAAGTACCTCAATGCCTTTGCTATCGAAGATGCATATTTGGTCGCCTTGTTCGGCATGCAGACTGCAAAAATCATTCGCCGGATTGGGGTACACGATGAGATTGCTTTTTTGCTCTTCGCTGATGCTGCTTGGATCGGTGATGGCAAAATTGTCGATATCCACATAATAAGAGCCGGTTCCACTGTAGGCCGAGATCATTATTCTGGTTAGGCCCCCTTCAAAGGTCCCAACCGGAATTTCGACTGTAGCAAAGTTGGTTGATGCAAGGTGATTTGAGCTTGAAATGGAATGAATGGTTGAATATGTTCCACTAGTGGGATTTAGCATTTTTACAAGAATAGAGTCAATTTCGTTTGCAGGTGTTGCTGTTGAAGGGTAGCCGGCCATGTTAACGATGCGATATTGGAAAGTGAATTTTGAATTGGCTGTAAGCTCGCAAAAGTAAGGTGACGATGCATGAAGGACTGTTATGGAAGGAGTGAGTTCTGCCACCAGACCATTATCGGTCGATCCATGGTCGGGTAAATTCTCCCATCCGCCCGAGAAGCCATTGGGTAAACCGGGACCACCGTCGAAATTGGTTTGGTAAGGGATGTTGTATTGGCTTGTAAAATCAGTGCTGCCGCCAGTTGAACTGTAAATGTTGTACTCATCATAGGCCCAGGCTTTGTAATACACATGCTGACCAGCGGCAATTCCGCTATGAACAATGGTGCCGGCAGGACCCGAATAGACCACTTCAGAACCATCATAAAGTGTGTCGCCGGCTGAGTAGCTGTGTCCGCCAGATGGTGAAGAAAACGAACCGTTGTGGTTGGTGGCGATCAAAATTTCTTCTCCGGCTCCAAAAGCGATGGCGAGTAATTCGGCTTCGCTGCAATCGCTCATGGCCCCTGAAATCACTGCGGCTTGTGGTGCATTGAAGCGCAAACCGATGTAGGGAAGATGGTTGGTTAGCTGGCTCAGCTGACTTGTTGGAAAGCTATTGTCCTGTCCCCATGTCATATTGACGAAGTCGGTTCCGGAATTGACGTTTTCACAAGCAAAGGTTGGAGGTGAAGCAGGTCCGTTGCCACCCCAGGCACATGAGATATAAACCCCCAAATGATAGCTGCTGTCATAGTTATAGTTAACATCGAGATCGAAGCGGTGAAACCCGATGGTGTTGAAAGCAACTTTGTGCTGATATACCTGAAATCCGTTGGTGGAAATTCCACCCCAGGTGTCGTAGCCGCCAAATTCTGCGTTGTTGAGTTCTTCAAGTTTGATCGTTACCGTAACACTATCGCTGCATGGCGTTGCCACATAAAAATACAGATCGGTAATATTGCCACTGACCTGTATGTTTGATTTGTTATATATGGATGTGTTGTAGGTGTATCCATAAGATCCGTCGAAGGGATAAACAGCGGGGGCTATGGTTCCGCTGCCTGAGGGATAAATGATGTCAGGCTCAATTTGTGCCATTGATATCCATGAAAAGGATATGGCGATTAGGGTCAGGAAAAGCTTTTTCATGCGATTAATGTTTTTGTTTGTCGCAA
>CAZLHV010000215.1:0-3648 GCA_964559205.1 uncultured Bacteroidaceae bacterium | reverse complement strand
AAAAGTACACCGGGTCATTTTTAGAGCTTATCAGGATTTTTCCGGATTTATAGCCATTCAAATCCGGATTTTTCCGGAGACCGTAGGTTTTCGCAGGCGGGTACTTTTGTTTCAAATTTCAAGTTATGAAAAAGACCATTTTTACCTTATTGTTTCTTGGTGTGTTCATGATGATCAGTAATGCACAGGTAACGCCAACATCAGGGGTGGTTTATGTGAGGCAAGGCGGAACGGGCAATGGTTCATCATGGGCATTGGCCACCGGCGATCTGCATTCAGCTATAATGGCTGCGGGTGTGACAGAGGTTTGGGTTGCAGCCGGGACATACTACCCTACCTGGCAGTGGGATGCTGGTGATGCACGGGCATATTCGTTCAGATTACGCAATGGGGTTACCTTATATGGAGGGTTCCCGTCAACAGGCACTCCGGTTTTTGCAGACCGCAACCCGGATATGTACTTTACTATTCTTTCGGGAGACATCAATATTTCGGGAACCCTTGATGACAATTGTTATCATGTAATTATGAATGAAGACACCATGATGCTTGATCAGACAGCTGTTATGAACGGCTTTACTATACGTGACGGCAATGCAGACGGGTCAATCGGCAACTCGAACAGGGGCGGTGGCTTGTATAATGATGAGTGTAATCCAAGTATTTATCGTTGTCGTTTTATTTCAAATCATGCAGAGCGTGGAGGTGGAGTGTATAATATCGCATGTTCGCCATATCTTGCCAATTCAAGATTTATTCAGAACGAAGCATTTGAAACAGGTGGCGCAATACTGAACTCATTGGGTTCGAATCCAGTTATTCATGCCTGTACATTCAGTTCCAACACAGCAGTAACCTATGGTGGTGCCATCGCCAACATCGATACCTGCCATGCAACCATTTCATATTGCCGGTTTGAAAGCAATAGCTGTGATGAATATGGAGGCGCTTTGATCAACAGTGGCCTGTCGAACGCCAATGTTTACAATTGCCATTTTGAAGGCAATAGCAGTGGTAATTATGGAGGTGCAGTGCTGAACAGCGGAAGTTTCCCTGATTTCTTTAATTGTATTTTTGAAGGCAATACAGCCTCAACAGCGGGCGGAGCCATGCTCAATGATGCGGGAAGTGAAACATCCGTGATCAATTGTACAATGTATGGAAATAGTGCAACAATGGGAGGCGGCATTACGAATAACAACAGTGATGCAACGATTACAAACTGCATTATTTGGAGTTGTGGGACTTCGATTCTTAACATTGGGAGCAGCCCGATTGTAGCATACTCTTGCATTCAGGGCGGATTTAGCGGAACAGGAAACATTAGCAGTGATCCTCTGCTTGAAGGCAGCAGCAATGGGGATTTCCGACTTACAATCTCAAGTCCTGCCATTAATGCAGGAATGAATGATTCTGTTCCAGCTTGGCTCACAGACGATTACGATAATTTCGATCGTATTGTAGGTGCTGATGTTGATATGGGAGCATATGAATCCAGAGGGGTTATATATGTGAATTCGTCAGCCGCCGGGAATAACAATGGCGCAAGTTGGTATCACGCCTTTACATCGCTCGATGTTGCGATTTCTGTTGCAGGAAGCGGTCATCAGATTTGGGTTGCCCAGGGAACGTATGTCCCTTCAAATGCACATGGATTAGGTGCTACCTATCATTATTATCATTTCCCAATGAAATCAGGGGTTAAAATGTATGGTGGATTTGCAGGTTGGGAAAACTTTGAAAGTGAACGGGACCCTGACACCTATTTAACCATTCTGAAAGGGGAGATAGGTAGCGGACAGCGTTGCTATCATGTGTTGCTGGCTGACATCGGATGCGATACCAGCACCTGTCTTGATGGCTTTAATGTCCGCAATGGAGCTTCTTTTGGAACGGGCGATTACCGGTATGGGGGAGCTGTTCATGTGAAGAATGCTTCGGTAAGCATTCGGAATTGTGATATTGAGTATAATGCTGCAGCTGAAGGCGGTGCCCTTGCTTTTTTTAACAGTTATAGCATTGTGTCGCATTGTACATTTTATATGAATTATGCCTCGTACACCGGTGGGGTAGTCATGGTATCGGGAGGTGGTAACACCTTTGAATTCTGCGAGTTCAATCATGGCGAAAGCGATAATTCAGGAGGTATTTTATACGTATTGACAAATGCCACTCCAACATTTTATGCCTGCCGGTTTTTCGATTCCTACGCAACCGATGGATATGGAGGTGCGGTGTATTCTGTTAGCGGACATCCATTATTTGTCAGCTGTGAATTCAGCGGCAATCATTCCACACTTGGAGGAGGAGCAATTTTTACAGAAAGCGATCTGGATTTGATCAATGTGACCATCATTGAAAATGAACATGATCTTATGGCTGATGGAACGGGACTATTTATTTTCGGGTCTCCACAGATTCTGATTCAGAACAGTATTATTTTTGACAACATACCTTCAGGATATATGCAGATAGAAAGCGGCAGCAGTATGCCTGATGTTTCGTATTGCGATATTGAGGGATGCGGCGGGAGTGGTAGTGGTTGGGCAAGTGCTTTTGGAACTGATCTTGGGGGGAATATTGA
The DNA here is from genome assembly GCA_964559205.1 of uncultured Bacteroidaceae bacterium. Classification (GTDB taxonomy): domain Bacteria; phylum Bacteroidota; class Bacteroidia; order Bacteroidales; family DTU049; genus GWF2-43-63. Next base: position 1,064 of record CAZLHV010000215.1, on the reverse strand, counting down.
TGAAGACCCAGTGATCACATTATGGAGTTCTGTGCCCGGGCCTGGAACCGCCTCTCCATGTGTAGATGCCGGAAGCGATGAACCCTACATTTCAGGGCTTGCACAAGGTTTATTGCTTGATTGCAGTGGTCATCCCCGATTTCGCGGAACTGAGGTTGATATGGGGTCGCTTGAATTGCCATTCTGTAAGCTTCGGGTTGACATTAATCCTACTGGTGCAGTAAATGCAGGAGCCCGATGGAGCATCGATAATGGCATTACATGGCTTGAAAGTGGCGATAGCCTTTGGCTAAGCATCGGAACACTCGATCTTACATTCAACACAGTGGCTGGATATACGTCGCCGGCAGATACATCGTTTGCCTATGAATATTGGGAGGATATTTATGTCAGTGGCTTGTATGTCATCATTGATGCGTTTGAAGATCAGAAGGCTTCATTTGCTAAAATATATCCGAATCCAACCACTGAAGCATTATCCATTGACCTTGCCGATCCTGAAATGGCGTCGGAATGGGTTTTATTGAATCAATCGGCTCAGATTATGGGAAGGCAATCGTTCACCGGTTCAGCTTTTATACCAATGAACGAATATCCGGCTGGAGTATATTTTGTTCATATCGGAGATGCTGTGTATAAGGTTGTGAAAGTTGATTAATCTCAGCAAAATGAGCCTATATGCGTGAATTGAAAAACACCGAAATTGAAAAGGATCTACGTAAAATCCTGCGAATGATAAAAAAAAATCAGATCAGCGAGGCATGGAAGATCCTTTGCAGCTACAAAACCGATGAAGTACTGGCAGCTGATGAGCGCACTCGCGAAATGTGGCTTTCGGTACGACAAAGCATTGTGAAAAAAATGATTGGAGAATTAAAACATTAAGTATGAAAAGAAACATTTTAGTTTTGATGCTAAGCATGATGCCAGTGATTTTACATGCGCAATGGCAGTGGTTGAACCCACAGCCACAGGGTGATGCCGTCAACGATATGGTTTTTGCAACGGCATCGGATGGCATTGCTGTTACGGGTGGAGGAGCAATTATTGCAACAGATGATGGC
>CAZLHV010000214.1:0-5519 GCA_964559205.1 uncultured Bacteroidaceae bacterium | reverse complement strand
TCGTTGATATCGACATTCCCTTTTTTGATCTGGGCTGGAACGAGAGTGGATCCTTTGGAGGAATCACCTATGTTGCCGGGTTCCCATTTGGGGCACAGTTTTCGGCCGGAACCTGGGGAGAAATTGGTTCGGGCTTGCGGATTGAGTTTGGAAACGAACGCGTTGACATTGATTATGTCACAGATATCAGCCTCGACATGCCTGCCTCAGGAACATTTGAGAAAGGACAGGAAATCACCATTAATACGTCACATGCACCTATTGCTGATTCATGCAGCATTTCCCCTGATGAGTACAATTTAGTTCTGCAGGTTTGGCTTGCTTTGGGTTTTGGATTTGATATCGGCGGTCAGTTTTGCTTCTTCGACTGCACCAACGCAACGATAATTGACATTGACATGCCGGTCGACACTTTCGATATTGTATATGTCAGTAACACCACCGGTATTTCACTGCTTGATGGCATGTATGAATGGCCTGTGGGCGACTACTTCCCTTTTACATGGCAAGACAGCCGCGAAATCATTGATTTAATGATTGATTTGCCCACCAATGCCGGAGCTGGCACAACCCTGGTTGGGCAGCAACTTATTTCGAAGATCCCTCCATACAAATATGCCAGTGTGTATTTTGATATCCCCAAATTCATCGGCGCATTAAATATTCCATATGTCAGCGCCTTTTTTGCCAATCTTCACAACGAATGGGAACTGGGTCCGATCACCATTGGCTATATTCTTATGGATATGGGTTTTGAGCTGGCATTGTATCACAACCAAACCCTGACTTTTACCCCAAATATTAAAACCACAATGACCTTTCCGGGCAACGTGGATTACAAAATCCTGAACCCTTCCAATGCTTTACTCAGCAGCGGCACTTCGTCAAATATCACTTTTGACGTAGGCAACAAGCTTCGGTTTCGATATCCATGTAACTATGATTTCATGCATATTGACCCATACTACAATATGCGGAATAATTTCAGAAATAAAACATACGACTCCATTGCCTTCGACTTCATCTTCCAAATGCTGGAATTTCATATTTCAATGGATGATATTGAAGTAATTCCTGAAATCTGTATTCCAATTTACGAACCTTGTGGCCCATGGTATTGTGTGGTTTGCGACTGGTGTCATGTGGATGATTGGTGCACCCCTGCGGTTGTGTTCCATGGTTTCAATTATACCTTTGGTCCATTGGTCGACCTACAGCCAAACTTGTTCAATGTCAAATACAACTGGGTGGACAATAACTGGGAAATGCTTGGGTTCAATGATGTTGATCCGGGGATCTTCACACTTAAACCAGCACGATTCGACGTAATTGTTAATCCCACGGCTGCTCCCTGTTTTGGCCTTAGCGGCGGATCTGCCACAGCCACTGTGACACACGGGACGCCACCCTATCGTTATGAGTGGTCGAATGGGGTGAGTTTTCTGACCACTGCTACCTCCCATACGGTAAATAATCTTCCCGCGGGAACCCACTACGTGATTGTAACGGATGCCAACAATTGCGTCACTTTCTCCTCGTTCGAAATCACTCAACCCGCAGCGGCATTGTCAATGACATCGACTCTGACCCATGTCGATTGTGCAGGAAACTCAACGGGGATGATCGACATCAGTGTTTCCGGAGGAACCTCGCCATACAGTTACTCTTGGAGCAATGGATCAACAACTCAAGATATTAGTGGTATTCCAGCCGGCAATTATTCGGTAACCGTAAGTGATCTGAATGCCTGTACGCTGATTTCTACCTTCAGCATCACACAACCCGCTGCATTGGTATCTGTCCCATCATCAATTCATGTACTTTGCTATGGAGATTCAAGCGGAAGTGCTGCCGTAAGCACCACCGGCGGAACCAGTCCTTACACCTATCTTTGGTCAGACGGAAGCAGTACTCCAGACATCAGCCATTTGCCTGCCGGCAATTATAGCGTAACCGTAAGTGATTATAACGGATGTCAAAACATTCTGAACTATACGATAAACCAACCAGCCGCACCTCTTAATCTGAGCATCAGCACTCAAAATGCATATTGCAACGGTGAATCATCAGGATCAATTACTGTGGTTGCGTCAGGTGGCACAGCGCCATATTCATACTCTTGGTTCTCCGGGACACAAACGCTAAATCACAATGCTGCAAACATAGGCAGTATTGGAGCAGGAACATACACCGTAGTGGTGACCGATGCACATGGCTGCTCTGAGTCACAGCAAATATTGATCACAGAACCACCCGCCATTTCAATTACTTTATCCACGACAGACAACCTGTGTTTTGGAGAATTTAACGGAGCCATAGATTTAACTGTGACCGGAGGTTCAGGAGCATACACCTTCACATGGTCAAACGGTGCCGGAAGCGAAGATCTAGTTTCACTTCCAGCGGGTAATTATCAGGTAACCATTACCGATGCAAACGGTTGCACCAACACCGCCAGTGCCTATATTACCGAGCCGGGAGCGCCACTGACGGCATCCGTTGAGCCGAATCATGTGTTGTGTTTTGGCAATTCAACCGGAAGCGCCAATCTTTCAGTGAGTGGAGGTACAGCCCCATATGCATATCTGTGGTCGGACGGTAGCACCCAGCAAAACCCCACGGGATTGATTGCAGGAACATATACAGTAACCATCACCGACAACAATGGCTGTGTTGCCTATTCAGGAACGGTAATCGGGCAACCTGCCGATTCACTTGCCCTGCAGATTGTGATCACTGATCCCACGTGTTATGGTTATCAGGATGGTTCCATTGTCGTCAATGCATCAGGAGGTACAACACCATATTATTTAAGGTGGGATGATACAGATTATCTGATGCAAAACAACGGACACAGTGTAGGCTTACTTGAAAGCGGCTATTATCAGGTCATTGTCACGGATGCCAATGGTTGTAAAAATGAACGATTGTTGTATATTGACCAACCAGACAGCATTTCAGTTTCTGCCATTTCGGCCATTACAAACTGCTTCGGGGGCAACGATGGCAGCATCGATCTTACCACATGGGGGGGCACCCCGCCTTATGCATATGCATGGTCGACTGGAGCAACATCTCAAGATGTCATTGGGCTTGAATCAGGCTACTATCAGGTGACGGTCAGCGACCAGCAAGGCTGTGAAAAATCAACAGTTTATTTTGTAGGCACCATGCCTCAGATCATCATCAGCAGCACGGTTGTTCCGGTGAGTTGCATCGACAACACCGACGGCTCAGTCATGGTCAGCATCAGCGGCGGAGCATCACCCTACAGCTATCTTTGGTCGAACGGAGCTACCGATGCGGTTCAAAGTAATTTGCCTCCTGGCGACTACTCGGTCACAGTGACCGACGGAAACGGATGTGTGATGCAACAAACCTATGTTGTTGTAGAAAGCAGCACAGAGTGCATTAGCATTCCCAGTAGCTTTACTCCAAATGGAGATGGGGTCAATGACATCTGGGTCATCCGAAACATTGACCTTTATCCTGGACATGTAGTTAAAATATTCAACCGCTGGGGAAATCAGCTTTACGAAGCATCGCCCTACAGTCCGGAATGGAATGGGAATTATAATGGCAAGCCGCTTCCGGCAGAAACGTATTACTACGTGATCGACCTGAACAATGGCCAGCCAGTATTCACGGGAACGATAACGATAATCAGATAATCCATGAAGAAACGTTTGTTGAGTTTACTCCTACTGCTGATTTGGTTAAGTCCGGCATTTGCTGAAAACGGGAAAACAGAGCTTATGGCTGAGCCGGCACCATGTCATACTGTTAATCTTACGGGCACCCATGTGTCGTGTTACGGCGGAAGCAACGGATCGGTTTCGTTGTCGATTTCAGGCGGATCCGGGAATTTTACCATTCAGTGGTCAACCGGTGCTACCGGTGGAATGTCGTTGTCTGGTCTTAGCGCTGGATATTACGACGTGCAGGTGATCGACAACATCACTGGTTGTGTGGCTTTCGATATTTTTAATGTAACACAGCCAACGCAGGTTAGCACTTCTGCTACTCAGGTAAACGTAAAGTGTTTCGGACAAAACACTGGAAGCATTGATTTGAGTGTGAGCGGAGGAACTCCCGGCTACACCTATAACTGGGGCGGAGGAATCACTTCTCAAGATCGCAGCAATATTCCGGCAGGCAACTATTCCGTTACTGTAACTGATTCGAGAGGATGTACTGCCACCAACGCCGTTACCATTACACAACCAGCTCAAGCACTCGCACGATCAAACACAAATGATGACCCATCATGCTTTGGATACAGCGACGGATGGGTAGACCTGACCGTATGGGGAGGAACAACGCCTTATACCTACAATTGGAACAGTGGAGCATTTCTATCGCAGGATATTGCTTCACTTCCCGCTGGAAATTATTCAGTAACTGTATCAGACGCCAACAATTGTAATATTACTGCTTCTGTTACGCTGAGCAATCCACCACAGATGACCCTGAGTAGTTCATCGACCGACAACAACTGCTTTGGAGAGCTTGGGGGCACTATTTCGCTTACTGTTGGTGGTGGCACAGCTCCATACTCATATGAATGGGCCAATTCAACCTATCAATTGTCATGGACTGAAGAAGACCAGGATTCGCTGGAAAACAACACCTACTATGTAACAGTTACCGACGCCAATGGATGCAGTCTGAACACCAATGAATCCATATCGTCTCCTTCAGCGCTCGTTTTATCATTATCCGGAACCAACGTTACTGCCTTTGGAGGTTCAAACGGCTCGGTCGTGACATCCATCACAGGTGGAGTAACTCCATATTTGTTTCTATGGTCGAATGGGGCTACTTCCCAAAGCCTCACCAACATTCCCGCCGGAACTTACACTCTAACGGTGACTGACGATCATGGCTGCACAATCACCGACAGTATTTTCATCAGTGAACCCAGCGATCCATTGACGGTGAGCCTTGAAGGAACTGATGTTACCTGTTTTGGAGGCAGCAATGGCACAGCCGAAGCCACCGGCAGCGGAGGCACAAGCCCCTATGACTATTTGTGGTCAACCGGTTCGACAAATACCGAAACAGATGGACTGCAGGCTGGATTCTATTCAGTTACAATCACCGATGCATTTGGAAATACTGCATCTGACACCATCGAAATCATGCAGCCCGATGCCTTCGTATTTTCCTACACCATCACCGATGTCAGCTGCAATGGTTTGGGTAATGGCTCAATCGACATCACAGTGAATGGAGGAACCACACCATATACTTATGAGTGGCTGAATTCACAATTTGTGCTTGCAGCTCTTACCGAAGACATCGCTGGCATGCCTGCTGATCAGTATCTGCTTGAAGTCACCGACACCAACGGATGCAAAGGAAATATCAGCCTGGTTATTGAGCAACCCGACGCATTGCTTAGCGATGTTTCTCACACCGATGCTACCTGCTCATCATTCACACATGGAAGTGCTGAGGTGGACGTTGTTTGCGGAACTCCTGCATTCACATATTTTTGGTCAAATTCTGAAACCACT
>CAZLHV010000213.1:0-5540 GCA_964559205.1 uncultured Bacteroidaceae bacterium | reverse complement strand
CGTTCCAATCGTCAGACCAGTCAGATCTTCATATCCGGTCGAAGTCGCCGAGCACGCACAATAAATCAGCATGCTGTTTGTCACTGATTTATAGGCGGTGTCATTGATGGTAATATTGTCACCGGTCAAGGTGGTATATGCTTTAATCTGGTAAGTGGTGTAGGATGAAAGGTCCACATCCTGTGTAAATAAATAGGTTAAAGTATCGCCCGGATTCAACGATCCCGTATATACTTCATCAACGGCTGTTCCACCGTCAACCTGATAGCTGATTGTGAAGTTACTGGCAACCGAAGTTCCGAAGTTTTTCACTTTCATAGTGACCGGTTCGGCTGAAGTCAATTCTATGCCGCTAACCGGCTGATCGATGCTGATCACTCCGAGATCGGCGCTTGGAATACCGGTCACAAAAACCGTGTCTTCGCTCACCTGTCCCGGGCAACCGGCTTTGTAAACCTGAACATCATCAATATACCAACCTGTGCCGGCTACACTTCCGTCAGATGAGAAAGCAAAAGCGATTTCAAGTTGCGTGCCTCCATTAAGAGGAATGATACCGGAACTGGTGAAATATGTCAGTGCGGCACCACCAAAGGTGCCAACGGTCGGTCCTGCCACACACGAAGCAAGTACCGGGTCAACACTCAGATTGTCATTGCCCGAGTAGGTTCCGCTCACTGGGGTAAAATGTGTCCAGGGTCCTCCATCGATACGGTAGGCAACCAAGCCACGGTCACAACAACTCTCTGTGCTGAATCGATGTCTGAAACTGAATTCCACCTCATCGCCAAATACATTCAGAACGGGAGACTTTAACATGGCACTCGAAGTGGTCGAAGGATCGGTCATGAAAGCAGCCCCAGCACCTGCATCGGTGTTCCATGCCCAGTTGTAGGTGGTGTATGATGCACATGGGGTCAGAGCCTGCCAGCCCTGAAGGTCGGTTTCGAACGTATAATGATAGTCAACCGATGATGTGGTGGCAACATAATAAATGGTGGTGTCATACAACACTGGCGTTGTGAAACTCGAGCCAGTATATAGCAAACTGCTTAATGCCGGGTCGGCAAACCACTGAACGGTGTCGCTTGCCACTGCGTTAAGTGTCGTGCTGGTGCCGTAAGGGATGGTGGCATTGCTCACCGTAACTGCACCTGGTGCATGCAGCGATGTGGCATAAAAATCTATGCTGTCGTTGGCTGGAATCGGATCGCCGGTAAGCACTACCCATGCGTTGAAAGCAAAATTGAGGTCAGTTGCTCCGGCCGTCATGTCAACATTTGTGGTAAATGTGAAATCGAGCGTGTCGTCCGGATCAATAATGGCTGTAACCGCTTCAGAAATGGGTGCACCTGCGTTAACACTATAGTAGGCCGTCAGGTTGCCATTGATTTGATTCAGTCCGTTATTGACAATCTGAATCGTGACCGGCTCTAAACCAAGGCCACATCCAGATAATGGTTCCAGTGCACCAATCACACTAGCTTCTTGTGCGGGAGGAGTGAATTCATCGGCACCGATATCCGGGGTGGTGAGACTTCTCAGATCACCGTCAATGTCTATGGTGATTCCCAGCGGTGTTGCTGCTTCATCAAGAGCCGATGCAATGGTATGCAAATCAGTGTTACTGATATACATCGGCAGAATACTGACTGAATTGCTGTCTTTGTTTGATGCAGTTTGCCAGGCTGCAAGATCGACTCTGTTGGCACTGTTGTAATAACCCAGATTCACACCATTGGAGTACAGGTTGTTATAATCCGAGGTAAGCGAGGTTGAAGTCGAGTAGAAAGCATATCCGCCTCCATGATTGGCCAGAACATTGTTCTTGAAATTGAAATTGTTGCTGTAATAATAATATAGGGCCATACCAGAGGCAGTGCTGCTGCTGTAACAATTCAGGCTGTTATGGTAAACATTAAAGTAGTTTGAATAATAACAATTCAGGGCATAACTTGTCGAGGTGCCACCAACGCTGATAAAATTATTGGTGATCTGACCAGGAACGCTTGCATCTCCATCCGAATAATAGAGGTAAATACCATAGTATCGCGGATGACTGATATTGTTCCTGTCGATGACAGCATAATCGCAATAATTAAGGTATGCGCCGAATGGCGTTGTGTACACGGTGTTGGAGCTTATGCTGTTATCTCGGATGGTGAGCCCGCGCTGATAATAGGCGTATAATCCGCAATAATTGTAATTGCTGAACACATTTCCTTCTATCAGGTTGTTTTTTTCAAGCGATGTTGAGCTGACGCCATACATGTAAATCGAATACGATCCGTTTTGGAATGTGTTGTTGCGAATGACAATATTGCTGTCGAGCGACCCACTGAAATTGTAAAAAAGGGCAAGATCGGCCGAAGTAGAAGTGGTCGTTTTTCCTGTAAAGATGTTGTCTTCGAAAGTATTATAAGAACTGTTGCCTCTAAGCTGCACGGCATGGCCATATGAATTGCCTCTTGGGGTGAAAGTAAGATTGTGGAATTCAATGTATTTCGACCCATTGAGATCAACAATATAGTTTGCTGCACTTGTGGTGGCACTGTCTCGCAAAATCACATCCGCCGCATTGCCTGTGGCAGAGGTGAAAACAACCGAAGCTGTTGAACCGGCACCCGGAACGACGCCAAGAGCCATAGAAACATCGTAGGTGCCTGGAGCGATTTCAAAAATGGTGGTATCGCTGATTCCACAAACACTGAGTGTGGTTTGTACATCGGTGAAGTTCTGAAAATTGCTTCCGCCTGTGGGCGAAATAGGATCAATAGTGTATGTTCCGGCAAGAACCGCAGTACAAACATAATAGGTCCGGGTTGTGGTATCATTCAGTGGTTGTTCGTCAACAAAACCATCAGGATTGGATGACCATACCTTAATGACATTGTTTCCAGCTGATGGAAAGGTTACTGAACCAATCAGAATGTTCGAGGCAAACTGATCTTGTAGCAATGAGCCTGTCCAGCTGTATGGTGTCTGAACAACGCCGTTCACACTCCAGTTAATGGTGAGGTTGTCGAGAGCGTCTGAACCCACATTTTTAATTTTTACCCTCACATCATAGGGAGTACCGGTGGTTGGAATCGGACTTGAAACCGGTTCGGAAATTTCCACCACCGATGCATCATGAACAGTGTTGTTGAGATGAAAGACCAGTTTTAAATTTGGCCTTTGGGTCGACATTGTGCCCGTTGATGAAGGGAAAACATTAGTATAAGTGTCGCTGTAAACATATTTTGCTTTGTTGGCAACGGGGGTGTTGGTGTATTGAAATGTTGGATATCCACTGGCATACGAGCCGTCCCGGTTGATCCAGTAAATGAGAAGGTGACCGGCTCCCGAATAATAGAAAGGTGTGGAAGGAACAAACTTGAACCATTTTGGTCCTGCCCAGGTAACGTCTCCAGACCAGAATGTGGTCATGCTGGCACTATCGGGCATGACCCCGCTGGCAAAAATCGAATCAGGAACAACGGCTACCATCATCCGCTGATTGGTCATGGTGTATGATGAAATGGTATTTCCAACATAGAAAAAGGCTGAATCGATGAATCCTGAAGTACCAATTTCAGCAGCTGAATACACCTGTGCACTCCAACCGTAATTGTAGTATCCATAGCAGGGCATATAGGTTTGAGTGGCAGTTCCGGTTCCGATGATCACGACAGGAGGTGCCTGTTTCACATAAAACCATCCGGGACTTGTTGCATTGTTGTTGCCTGCTGCCGAAGCATCGCGGGCGATGATGTGATAATCTATTCTGGTATTGTATGGTTGGGCAGGGATGTTCACTGCAAAAGTATCTACGTTTACCACGGTCATGTTGAGCGTGTCGTTGGGTCCGGCGTTGACAGAGTACACGACTTTTGCAAAAGCAATTCCGGAGACGTCGTTAATTTTTGCCTTCACCTGAAATGGTCCTGTCTGAAAAACGGTGTCCTGCCAGATCACTGGCAATTGAGTCAGGGTTGGTGGAATCAGCTCTGATGGAGCAATGGTGACTTTAATGTCATCCAAAAACCAACCGGGACGCTGTGCAGGCCCAGTGTTATTGGCATCATTAAGAATGAATCTCAGCCTCACATCTGCCTGATTGGCCACGAGACTGCTGAGATCGAATTGTTCTGTTTTCCACCAGCTGTTTTGTGGAATTGCCGTGGCTGTTCCTGCCTGCCAGGTGGTGGCATAACTGAATTCAGTAAATTTATTGCTGGCAAAGTTACCACTGCCAAGATATTGTGAGGTTGTGAGCAAAGTCCATGTGCTGCCTCCGTCGATCGAATAGGCAATCTGGGCTACGTCACTCATCTCAATCTTGCAAATGTGTTTGAATTCCAGAATAACGCTGGAGTTACCAAGCGTGGAAAATGAATTGGTGACCAGATACGAGGTGGTCGATAACCCAAGAGTGCAGGAATCGGAATAGGACCCCGATGCCTGAAGTCTGGAGTTTATTCCCCAAACGGGAGAGCCCGAAGGGGTTAATTCGTAGGGGGCTGACTCGAAGTCTTCGTTGATCACAACGGTTTGCGCTTGACTCGTCATCCAGAAACCCACGAATAAGAAGGAGAGTAAATGTTTAATTTTCATTGGGGCGGTTTTTGAGGAGGTAAAAGTACTGCTATTAGAGTTATTATGTATACGTTTGGTTGTATCAGATGAAATAATTTAGAGCAGTTTGCATGTTTTCATTGTGTACATTGATTCAGAAAGGTTATTTTTGCAAAAAACATCGCTGAATGGAATTCGGACTTACCGAACCGGAAAAAAAGGAGCTTCTGAAGCGTTACAGGACATTGCTAAAGGTGTGCAAGCCAATCACCGATGCAAAGGATAAACGACTGATTCGCAAAGCATTTAATCTCGCCGCTGAAGCGCACAAAGGCATGCGACGTCGAAGTGGCGAACCGTATATTTATCATCCGGTGGAGGTTGCCATCACTGCTGCAGGCGAAATCGGTCTGGGCACTACATCTATCATCTGCAGTTTATTGCACGATGTGGTTGAAGACACCGACTATACCCTTGATGACATTTCAGGACTCTTTGGCCCCAAGGTAGCCAGCATCATCGATGGCTTGACCAAAATTTCGGGCATTGTCGATAACTCAGGACTTGGCCCTTCGATGCAGGCTGAGAATTTCAGAAAAATACTTCTCACCATGGCCGAGGATGTGCGGGTGATTTTGATTAAACTTGCCGACAGGCTTCACAATATGCGCACGCTTGAGCATATGCCTCCCGAAAAGCGCCTGAAAATTGCTTCTGAGACCGCCTTTCTGTTTGCCCCTCTGGCTCACCGCTTGGGTTTATATGCAATCAAGAGTGAAATGGAAGACTTGGTGCTCAAGTATACAGAGCCTGAAATTTTCGAGAGCATTACCCAAAAGTTGATCGAAACCGAAGACGAACGAAGAAAGTTCATCCATCAGTTTATTAAGCCAATTGAAGAACATCTGAAAAAGGCTGAACTCGATTTTAAAATACTTGGCCGCACCAAAAGTATCAATTCGATCTGGAAAAAAATGGTAAAG
>CAZLHV010000212.1:0-5570 GCA_964559205.1 uncultured Bacteroidaceae bacterium | reverse complement strand
CCTACGAGCTAGACTGCCCCGTCATTCTCCCCATCGAATTATTGACTTTTTCAGCAACATGCACTTCCGAGGGCACTCAATTGCACTGGATTAGTGCTACAGAAACAAACAACCAGTATTTCACAATAGATATTTCTGACGATGGTACTGTTTTTAGCCAGCTTGCAACCATTCAGGGTGCAGGAAACTCAACCTCAAATCTGACATACTCCTTCCTTGATGAATCATATTCCGGAGGATTGAGATATTACCGACTGTCTCAAACAGATTTCGACGGAACCACTACCATTTTGTCAACGTTTGCTGTTCAATGTGAAACCGATGCCTTCAATATAAGGTTAATGCAAAATCCTGTTTGGGAACACATTGACATTTTCTTTAACGGTATTGATGCAGAGCATATCAAAGCAACACTGCTTACGACAACAGGTCAGCTGATTCCTGCTCACGTTGCATTGATTGACCCATACCGGATCAGAATTACACCTTCAGGTGATTTGCAGCCAGGTTGCTACCTATTACAGGTTAGTCATGGAACAAAATCGAAAGTCATTTCAATGATAAAAGCAGAATAATCCCCACCAGACTTAACTGCTTATCCAAATGATTTTGTCAGCATTCTCCATTTATAAACATATGATTTTCAATTGTCTATATGATACATTTCGAATGGAGATAACAAGCCTAAAAATGACAGCAAAACACCTTTTCATATCAGGTGTTGTAAAAGCGCCAACTCCCCCAGACGCTTTTACTTTTCCGGAATGATTTTTGTGCAATTCGGCGCTTCAAAAAAAAGCTGCCATATGTGGAATCGTTTTACTGCCAGAATTCTGGCCTTGCTGGGTGCCATGCTTGGTTTTACCTCCGAAGTACTGGCTCAGTACGGGGCGCCGACATACTTTTTCACCGTTAAAGGCTCTGTAAAAGACATTGAGTGTGACCGGCCAGTGAAGAATGCGACAGTAAAACTGATTGACCGAAATAGTTTAGAGACCATCACTGCGGTTACCGATCAGGATGGCAATTTCACTATTCTTCAGGAATCGTATGGCCGCATGCCCGATTATACAGTGCGCATTGAAGATGGCGACGGAAAAGAAAACGGCCTTTTCAAAACTGCAGAAGGAGATATAGATGCGCGTAAATGGCGCAGTTCAAGGTACAATAAAGTCGACACCCTTGCGCCGGATATTTATCTGGTAGAATATGTTTCAGGAAGTCCATGCAAGAATGAGCAGGTTGTTGAAGAGCCGGAGCCTGCTAAGGAGCCGGAACCGGAACCGGAAATCATATTGCAGGACAGCGCTCTTTTGCCACAGGAAGAACCCAGCATTTCACCTTCTGTTACTCAGGATTTTTATACAAATGTTAATTTGTTCCCCAATCCGAATTCGGGGCAGTTTGCCGTTGAGTTTACTGCATTGGATCAGGCCGCAACGGATGTGTATATCTATTCCTCAGACGGGTCGCTGATCTATCAGATGAGTGAGTATGCTCAGAAAGGCGCTAATCGTTTCAATCTTGAACTGAGCGGGCTGGCTCCTGGAACATATTACATCAGGTTGCACAGTTTCGGTAATGATGTAACCAAGACTTTTGTGGTGCAATAATCCCGCTTACGAACAACAATCGACATTCATTCCAGCATCATCTGGGATACGAATGCAACATCATGAAGTTGTTGCAGCATTCTCCTATATGAATGAATTACTTTAGTAATCTTCAGCCATAAAAGCTGATGTCAGAATTACATTTTTCTTGATGTTTTGCTCCCAAATTATTCCAGCACACTTGGGTATCACTCACAAAAGCGAAGAGCCTGAAGAAAGTTTTTCTCCGGGCTCTTCAAGATGCAATTTCAGATTCAGCAAAGCCTAATCCGAGACTATTGAGTCACTGTAAATTGTACCGACCTGAGTGACCCATTGCTGCAAGTCACTTGAATGCTATAGACGCCCGGACGGAGAGACAGACCACTGACCTGAATGACAGACATCATATCCACATCCCGATGGGTTGCAACGAGTTGTCCCAGCGCATCAAAAATGCTCCATGAAGTAGCTGTCTCGTTTGCGGCAAGAATCACCGTGAATTCTCCATCAGAAGGATTCGGATAAATCAGCAGGGGCGATGAGTCGAAGGAAATGATCCCGGTTCCATAAACATACTCTGGCGAGAAACCAGAACAGCCGTTGGCAAAAGTAACGACGACATAATATGTTCCCAGCGCAGCGATGGTGACAGAAGTGCCTGTGGCACCGGGAATGGCAGACCCATTATAGAACCACTGATATGAAACACCCGTGGTCGCTGTAGATAAGACAAGGCCATTCACCGACAGATCAATCACTGGTACAGAATCCATGGTGATTGCCACGGGCAACGAGAAGCAGGAGTGCAGATTTGAAGGAATTGCTGCAAAATGCTTTTCACCAGCATCGAAGGAAGTAACACCAAAGATCTTGTTTATGATTTGCGGGACAGTTACATTGCTGTAACCACCGAGTCCAAGCTGAGATGCATTATTCAGTCCCCACCCGATCAAGTTGCTGTCAGCACGAAGTGCATAGCTGGTCCATCGTCCTGCTTTGACGCTGATCACACCCTTGCCAGCTTGAGCTTTGACGGGATAAAGCGACTGGACAAGAGCCGGAACGCCAAGTTGACCGAATGAATTATCACCCCAGGTCCAGACAGTACCCATTGAATCGGCCACCAATGTGTGGGCAAAACCTCCATCGAAACTAACAGGCTTTACAAAAAGGTTAACTTTGGCCGGAGTGAGCTGATTGTTGAAATGACCAAGCCCAAGTTGGCCCGATGCATTGCTTCCCCAGATATAGAATGAGCCATCGGCAGTAAGAGCCATGCTATGATTGGCTCCTGCTGCGATTTCAACGACCTGATTGAGGTTATTCACCAGAACGGGTTGGTTTCGGTTCACAAGTGAGCTATCGCCAAGTTGACCTGCATGATTTCTTCCCCAAGCCCAGACACGACCATCGGCAGTGAGCGCCAGAGCGTGGTCATCGCCGGCTGCAATTTGAATCACATGATTAAGATTAAGGACCGGAAAGGGGAAGTTGCTGGTAGAACTATTGCCATAGCCAAGTTGCCCGAAGGTATTTTCGCCCCATGATGCTAGAGTGCTGTCAGACTTCAAGGCAAGAGCAAATCGTGAACCAGCAGCAATTTGGGATATCTGCGACAGGGAGCCACAGCTGACAGGCACATCCGAATCGGTAAAATTACCATTCCCTAATGCGCCAAATTCATTTCGGCCCCATGCTTTCACTGAGCCATCACTGATCAGAGCAAGTGTAAATTCATCACCGCATGCTACCTCAATGGCAGTATCTGTCAGTTCTGAGGCCATAAAATCCTCGCTGTTTATGCCCGTTCCATTTCCGAACTGGCCAAGGCTGTTTTCACCAACCGACCACACATTCCCGACACCGCCGTAAAGAGCTTCGCTTTGGTAATTTCCACCGTTATACACCCAAAGATACTCGGATGTTTCGCCAGCGATGATACCACTGTTGAAATACCATTGATACAAAGCCGGAGCTGATGCCGAAAGCAGCACGGAGTCGCCTTCACAAAACTGGTTACTCGGGCTGGCTGTAACCACAGGAACTGTTAAAGCATGAACGTAATAATCGCTGAAAGCATATTGTGAGCAACCCGATGACCCTGATGTACCTTCAACTGAAACAATTTGTCCGTTCGTCAAAGATGCAGGTGAAAAAACATTGGTCGAAGAGGGACTTCCCTGAGTGACACCGTCAATAAAAAACTCATAAAGATCAGCTCCCGAAGCTGTGAAATGAACCGGAGTTCCTGAACAAACAGCCGTGGAGATCATATCTGAAACAAGCGACACATTCACGTAATTAACCTGTAGCGAGATCACCGTGTCTGCCCACACACCACAAACCCCATTATATCCGTAAAGAGACACGCTTTGACCATCGAGCAGTTGATCACTGACAAATAATGAGTCATTAGAAACGGGAATGCCCTGGAGATAAAATGAATAATTCTGTGCACCTGTTCCTTCGAAAATCACAGTGTCACCAAAGCAAATGTTGCCAGTTGGAACATTGCTAAAAAATGACAGCATGGGATAGTTGTTCACAGTAACCTGGAATATGGAATCTGAAATTCCAGTACATCCGTTCAGTATACCAGCAACCGAGACCTCCTGTCCGCTCGAAAGTGTGTCGCATGCAAAGAGTGAGTTGCCCGATGGAGCACCCCAGGGTAAACCATCCACAAAAAACTGGTAGGTTGAGGCTCCGCCTGCCAGAATACGAATGGTGTCGCCCGTGCACACCGATATTCCTGATACAGGACTGAATGTAACATTTGGAATTGCATTCACTGTAAAGGTAAATGAAACTGGTGACAAAGCAGTGCAATAACCCGTCGTTCCCTGAACAGATACCACAGCACCGTTTTGCAAAGTGCCTGTTTCAAAAACATTGGCTCCTGACGGGGCACCCTGAGAAGCGCCTGTAATAAAAAACTCGTATAATGATGCTCCGCCTGCAGTGAACTGAACCGAATCACCTGCACAGATAATCTGATCGACATCATCGGAAGTCAACACCACAAGGGGATAGGGTGCCACTTCAACCACGAATGAATCGGGAGAAAACGATCTGCAGCCAAAAGAGGACAGCGCTTGTACTGTAACTAAATCCCCATTTCCTATTCCGGTTGAATCGAAAACATGCACGGTTGAATATGAGGCAGACAATGTGCCATTGACGTAAAACCCATATAAATCTGAGCCTGAGGCGGTAAATGCAATCATATCGCCCTCACATATGGCAGTATCGGACTCAGAGCAAGACACACTGACCAGAGGTACTGGGTGAACGGTCATGACAAGTGATTGCGGCGTACAGGCCAATGGGGTTCCCGAAACCGTAATAACCTGACCATTGGTGAGCCCGGTAGCCACGAAAACCGAGTCATGCTGCAATGGGGTTTGAGGAATTCCATCGACAAAGTATTGATAAATGCTGTCGCCATGAGCAGTCAGTGTAATGGTATCACCCTGACAAATCTCACTATCGGTCCATGACCAGGTGATCGACGGTCGCACATCAATGGTAAATGTTGTATCGGCAAATGCACTGCAATTGCCAAGTTGTCCAAGCACAGTTACGGTCTGTCCATTTGTGAAAGTGCTGTCGAATGAGTTGTTGAGACTCATAGGAGCCACGGGAGAGCCATTGAGATAAAACTGATATGTGGAAGCACCACCAGACTGAAATGTAATTACTTCGCCGGCACAGATTCTGCTGTCCGGATCATCGCTAATCAGCGACACCAAAGGGGTGACTTCGACATGAAACACAAGAGCTCCAGGTGCAAGGTTTCTACAACCTGAAAGCGATATACCTTCAATGGTAATGATATCACCATCGTTCAAGCCACTCACAACTATAGAATCGATCACAGTTGGAGGAGCCAAAGGAATCCCATTGAGATAATAAATGTATTGAGCTGCTCCGGATGCATAAACGATCACATCATCACCACTGCAAATGGTCGTA
>CAZLHV010000211.1:0-5589 GCA_964559205.1 uncultured Bacteroidaceae bacterium | reverse complement strand
TTACGGAATCATTGCGTAAAAACCCTGAACTGTGGAAAAAATACGGCGATGTGGTCAGCGCCATCAATGCTGCATATGCACAGTACAAGCCATATTCGGCAGCGGTGAATTATTTTTTCGAAGGCCCGCACAGCGTCGAAGCCATCAGGTATGCGTACGGCTTTACCGAATACGTCAATGAGTGCATGAGCGATCCGGCCTCAACCAAGCTTCCTTCGATGCGCGAAAAGCTGCTCAAATCGGCCGAAGGCTTTTTCAAAGGATATCTGATCGATATTGACCGCGAAATTGCCATACAAATGATGCCGATGCTCGAAGGCATGGGCGATGCGTTTCTGCCCGAATACTACAAAACGCTTAAAACCCGCTTCAATGGCGACTGGACAGCTGCCATGAATCATGCGTACGGCAACAGTCATTTTGTTTCACTCGAAAAAGTGAAAGCGTTTTTACTCATTAAACCCAAAAAAATCAAGAAAGCGATTGCATCGGATCCGCTCTATCAGCTTTCTTCGCAGTTTTATGCCTTGTATTTCGATAAAATCGATCCGGGTCAGGCTCGTTACAGGGCCGGTCTCGACAGTCTTTACCGCATTTATGTGGGACTGCAGCTTGACATGAAATTCCTGCCACGCATGTATCCCGATGCCAACAGCACCCTGCGTGTGTCGTACGGAAAAGTGAAAGGCTTTGAACCTGCCGACGGAGTCTATTACAAACATTTCACCACCATCGATGGCATTCTGGAAAAAGAAGATCCATCGGTTGATGATTATGGCGTGGATCAAAAGCTCAAGGATTTGGTACAACGTAAAGATTATGGCCGCTACATCGATGCCGACGGCACCCTGCACACGGGATTCATTGCCACCAATCATACCACCGGCGGAAACAGCGGAAGCCCGGTGCTCAATGCCAAAGGTGAACTGATCGGAATCAACTTCGACCGCGTGTGGGAAGGCACCATGAGCGATTTGATGTTCGATCCGAACAAGTGCCGCAACATTTCACTCGATATCCGCTATTGCCTTTGGGTCATCGATAAATTTGCCGGGGCCGGATATCTGATCGATGAAATGAAGATTGTGAAATAATCGTGTTCAGCAAGACCGTGACGGATGATCATGCATGAACACCGGAGCTTGTGATGGAGGTCGCACCCTGTGCGGTGTTAGCGTTGATGCCTGATTGATCGTTAGAACTCATTTTGATTAGAAACCATGGGGGCTTATCCTGAAATCGTTATTGATTATGCACGCGTGAAGGCGAATCTGGACGCTGTTTTCAGTGACAGCCGCTTTCAGAATGTTTCTTTCAGACCTCATTTTAAAACGCACCGATCAACGCTTACAGGCGAGCTGTTTCGTCATCATGGCATTACAAAAATCACCGTTTCATCGCTGCCAATGGCGCAGTATTTTGCCGAAGCCGGCTGGACCGACATCCTGATTGCAATGCCACTCAATGTTCATGCGATATCCCTTTACAACGACCTGGCAAAAAACATCCGGCTGCATTTGATGACCGACCATGCAGAGGCACTTGAAACAGCACTGCAACAACTGGAGCATCCGGTATCGTTTTATCTCAAAGCCGATGCAGGATATGGCCGTGCAGGAATCCATGCCGAAAAACATGCATCGTTTCTTGCCCTGATGACCATGATTAAAGAAACTGAAAAACATCATTTCGGCGGAATCATGAGCCATTTTGGACACACCTACCATGCTTCTTCTACTCAGGAAATAAAAGACATCAACCTTAGCTCGCTTTCAAAACTACGATCATTAAAAACGTTTATCGAATCCGAAACCGGACATGCTTGTTGTTTGAGCATTGGCGATACGCCTTCGCTGCCCGTTTATACCAGCGAAATGCTGCATGGAGTGAACGAATTGCGACCGGGAAATTTTGTGTATTACGATATGATGCAGGTTGCGCTGGGTACTTGCCTCACCGAAAACATTGCCCTGGCTTTGAAGACCTGCATTCTCAGTTTGTATCCTGAGCGGAACGAAGCCCTAGTGCATGCAGGTTCCATTCATCTATCGAAAGAATCCTGCATCATGCCTGACGGCCGGACCGGCTATGGCGCTCTGGTCATGCTGAATCAGGATGGCATGGGTGATCTCATAGAGGGGTCTTATGTCGATCGTCTGTCACAGGAGCATGGCATGCTGCGGGTTACGGCTGATTTTTTCAGGCGTTTTCGTGTGGGTGATACGCTGGGAATTCTTCCGGTGCACAGTTGTCTTGTAACCCAAAACCCGGATCAATGGATGCAAAGCTCACTGTAAATCGTAGCCGTGGCCTGACGGTGGCCTTTGCCGGCACCCTGCTGATGATGATGCTGGGAACCACCTATGCCTGGAGCTATTTTCAGGATATCATTACCCGAACCACGGGCTGGACGCAGTCGGGCGTGGCATGGGCTTTCAGTTTGAACATTGCATTTCTTGGTCTGGCAGCAGCCTTTGGTGGTCCGCGCATGATGCGGTTTGGCCCGCGCCGGATGGCTTTGCTTGGGGTGCTGCTCTATAGCTTCGGTTTTGTGCTGGGCGCTGTGGCATTGCACAAACAATGGTTGTGGCTGCTCATTCTTGGCTATGGCGTTGTTGGTGGCAGCGGAATAGGCTTGAGCTATGTAACGCCGGTGGTTACGGCCGCCCGCTGGTTTCCGAAGCGTCAGGGTCTCATCACAGGGATGGTGGTGATGGGTTTTGGTTTTGGTGCACTGCTGATGTCGAAATGGCTTGCGCCGGTCATCATGCAATATACAAATGGCGTGTTGCCTCACGCTTTTTTATGGCTTGCCGCTGCCATTGCTGTTCCGGGTCTGCTCTCGGCGGCCTTGATTCAAATGCCCCCTGAACAAATGGAGCCGCAAAACAATGGTTCAGCACAGCAGCCCGGCCGCATGGAGGTTCGCAAAAGCCTGGGTTCGCGAAATTTCATGGTCATGTGGCTTTTGTTGTTCATCAATGTGTCGGCAGGCATCATGTTCATTGGCTTTCAATCGCCCCTGATGCAGGATTTGTGGGCACAGTATGATCCCGAAACGGCTTTGCAGAAAGCATGGCTGGCTTCGGTCGGTGCAACGCTGATCGCCATCAGTGCCGTTTTCAACGGCTTGGGCCGGATCTTCTGGGGCGCCGTGTCCGACCGCATCGGGCGTGTACAGACGTTTCGGCTGATCTTGTTCATTCAGTTGCTGGTGTTTGTTTCGTTGCTGTTTGTTTCCAATCCCTACGTCTTTGCAGCGCTGGTTTCGTTGGTGTTGTTGGGCTATGGCGGAGGATTTGGCACCATGCCTTCGTTTGTACGCGACATGTTTGGCAGCAGGCTCATGCCGGCTTTGTATGGTGCGATCCTTACGGCCTGGTCGCTGGCCGGCATCACGGGACCACAGCTGCTGGCATTGCTGAAAGATCATGCACCGGCACAGGCCGCCCCGATGGCCTTTGTCATTTCAGCCGCCCTCATGCTCGCCGGTTTGCTCCTGTCGCTGCTCATCACCCGCCAAGGCGATGATGTTGGGTAGGGGAGATGATGCTTGATTATGGGGAGTTAGTTTTTGGGGTCTTTCTTTTTGCTTTCGCTGCGAATGAATAGGATTGCCGGCAAAAAAGTAACAATCAGCACCCCAAAGACCGCTCCGGCAGTTTCAGCCCCATTTTTCCCCAGATTCGGATAATTGGCCAATGTTACAATGCCCACAACAATCAAAACAACTGCAATAAATGTTTTCATGGTGTTTTTTATTCAAAAATACCACTGTATTGGAATATATTGAGGAAAAACAAGGTTGTTTTGGAAACAACTTTGATTCAGTCTTTGAATTTTTCAGATATCAACTTGCTCAACTTTTCTTTTTTCCCAGGCATTTCGAAAATTTCTGTAATTGTGTGTTCAAGAATACTTATTGCATCTTTTAATTCTTCATCAGATGGTCTTTCAATACAGTGAAGAGCTCTGTTTCCAAGAAAACGGTTTGCCTGTAATGCCTCTGCGGTGGTTGAAGACAGTATCCGCTCATTAACAAGCAAATCAAGTCGCTTTTTCAAGGAGTTTTGCTCATCCGACATGCTCTTGCAAATACCTTCAATTAATGCACGCATCATTGATGCACAAGCAAGATTCAGCTTTTTGTTTGCAGTTGAAATCATTTCGGAATACACAACTTTTAAGTCTTTGGGAAAATTATCAAATTGTTTTTCTGTATATAAAAACTCTTGCCGTTCAGGATAATAATTTATGAATGGCACACGATGCCCTTCCATTAAATATTTGTCCATAATTGTTATTCCTGAGCATACAGGACACTGAAGTACATAAATGGATTGGCCTCCCATGATTGATACAGATTCCATTTCATCGTTATTCTGAATTGTATCAGACTGTAAGTGCTCAAATAAAACCACATGATTTGTGTGGATTTTGCAGGTGTTGCAGTAAATATTGACTGTTATTTGTTTTTTTGTCATAAGTGAACATTATTTTTTGCCAAATAGTTTTTGGAACCATTTCAAATTATTAATTCGAGTGACTTCTGCCTCAAGAGAAATTATTTTCTTTTCTAATTTAACCTTTTCTGATGCCATTGATGAATTTTCGCAATTCAAATTTTCGCAACTTTTCTCAAGGTCTATTATTCTATTAAAAAAGTATTGAAATCTTTTTAGTTGCTCAAGTTTTTTGCTTTGGTGGAATAATATATCTTCTTCAAGTTTAGATATTTTTTCCCTTAGTTCTTGATTTTCATTTTCTTTTTCCCTTAGTTCTAGTAAGGCATCTGGGTACTTCTCTTTGAACGATACAAGCCTTTGACCTACTGTAATAAAATACCGTTTAAACAAATCAGTTTCTAAGTCATTTCTAAACTTGATTGCTTTGATGAAGTGGTTGTACGTTTCTGTTAAATTTAATTCATGAAGTCCTTCACGTGCTTTTTTATAATAAAAGTCAGCTTTCCCAGTGTTAAGTTCTTGGACAATTAAACTGCTAGGTGTTTCTGTTTTTGCAAATTCAATTACTTTTGAGTTTGTTTTTATTCTAGAACGATTAATTTGAGACTTCAATACAAGACCATTGTATGAGGTGCAACGGCTAAGTGCAACGTAAACTTGACCGTCTTCAAACGCTGAACCTAAATCAGCATATACGTTTTCAAAAGTAAGGCCTTGGCTTTTGTGAACAGTAATAGCCCAAGCCAATCTTATTGGAAATTGTGTAAACGTCCCTATTACTTCTTCTTCAATTTTCTTTTTATCTTTATTCCACGTGTATTTAATGTTATTCCAAGATGTTTTTTCTATTTGGACTTTTAATTGGTTATTAAAATCTACTACAATCTTATCATCGCTCAAAGATGAAATTTTGCCAATTTTGCCATTGAAATACCCAGCACTGTTTTTTAATGTCATTACCTGAGCCCCAACTTTCAATTGCAAATTCAGTTCAGTAGGTAAAACATATTTGCCATTGATATCTTTAGGAAATATTCCAGATATTTCCCCTGAAAATATTTTCAACTCGGATTTTAATTCCTCTAATTTCGTTGTGTGTGTTTGGCTGACTTTGTCATTAGTT
>CAZLHV010000210.1:0-5628 GCA_964559205.1 uncultured Bacteroidaceae bacterium | reverse complement strand
CTTCGCTCAGGAAGTTTTAAGGATGTATTCCTTGGGCCGTCAAACACCCGATGCTTGGATGACTGCTGCAACCGGCACTCCTTTGTCGGCAAAGCCACTGCTGAAAGCTGCCGATGAATCACTATCGAAAGTAAGCGGAAAATAGCTTTCTTGAATTCCTTTTCTGGCAGCATGAATATTTAAGAAAATTTAATGTCTGCTTATTTTTACTCTTTGGCCGGGTTATTGTCAAAGAGAGACTTCTTATTTTGCCAGAGTATGCTTCAGACTTTTCTTAAACGTTTGTTTCCCGCACTCATGATTGTCGGTGTGGCTACAGTGGTGGTAATCCTTGTTTCATCGAGAGCACCTATGGCTCAGGCTTCATCAGCCCAACCCCATTTAATCACCGAATTGATTTTCGAAGAAGAGCCCCTTCCTGACACACCGAAAGTCATCGCACCTTCTGATTTTTTCTCCACAAGCGAAACAACAGTGCTTTTCGCGTGGAACCGGATAGATACGGGCGTTACCTACGAAATTAATTACGCCTGGGATGCCGGTTTTTCGACTTCTCAAAGCACAACAACCATTGATACAGCAATTTATATTTCATTCCCCGTGGCTGGTTCAGCACCTTTATTTTGGAAAATCAGAAGCATTTCCAAAAGCGGTCAGGTTTCCGGATGGAGTTCTGTTCACAGTTTTTCATTTGTGATGCAGCCTGTGTTGTATCAGAGAGGTTGCAACGGAAACTGTTCTCAGTGTACCCATCCTTGCGGCCGTCGGCCTTATCCAACTGAATAGTCAAGGTTTTCATCGGCCTTTGGTTCAAAGGCACTGATCATGACCAAGCCTCCACTAATAAACATGATGCCAGCCTGAAGCTGAAGCATCGATTCAAACATAAATAGCACAGCGGTCATCAGAATAAATAAAATCAGCGTCAGATTGCGCTTCCTCCAGGCATGAATGAAAGGCAGGAGCAACAACACAAGCAACACAAGCAATCCAACAATCCCAAGACCAAGACACGTTTGCAGATATTGATTGTGCGCATTGTAGCCTCTTTCTGCTGCGTGACGAAATCCGTGTTTTTTGTACGAGGCAACCAGTTCATCGGTCACATCACCCGGTGAAACACCAGTCCAAAGATTCTCGCCAATGAGTTCAAAAGCTGAATAGTAGACCTGCAAACGAAGGGTAGTGCCATTCCAGTGCTGAATGTCGTTCATTTTACGGGCCGAAAATACTTCATCGAGACCAAAAGCAAATCGATCGTAAACATGGGGCATGAACCATTTTACCGACAGACCTCCTGTTGCGGAGAGTGCAAGAACTATAAGGGCAATATAATACTTTTTCGAGCGGAACATGATGTAGATCCCTGTTCCAAGAATCACTACTGCCATGGCAATTATGGCTGCTCTTGAATTGGCCAGCATGACGATAATGGCAAACCAAACGATGAGTGCTGAAAGCGTGATTTTGTGTTTGGTGCGGAGTTCTGCAAACGAATTCACCAAAAAGCCCGTCAGAACAATCATGGCAGTGAGCATAAACATTGCAAAGTAGGTCGGATGTTCGTAAAAGGTGAAATTCTGATAATACATCACCGACGAGTCGCCTGATTCGGCATATTTCATCAATGCTCGTCCAACACAAAATACCGAGGCAGAGAATGATGACCCGGTGTATGCAAAGAGAAAGTGCTTTAATCGCTGGGATTGAAAGTTTAAGGGAAAATAGGAAGTGAATATTAAAGGAAATGCAAGAAACGACAGTTTTTTCTCAAGTTCAAAAAAACCGTCCTGCATATTGTCGGTGTATAGCAAGGCAATGACATGAAGAGTATATAGAGAAATGAGGGAAAAGAAAACCGTCCGTAATGGACTTTGGATTCGTGAGAGTCTTTTAATTTTTACAGCAAATCGACCTTCGGCAAGCCAGTTCAGCGTCAGAAGAATGACCACCAAAGAGGCTGCTTTCATGTACAAAGGCAACATCACAATCAATACAAGGGTTAGCCCGTAGTGTATATTTCCGTGGATGTTCTGACGATTGCTCATGACAATGGTTGGTCGGTGATGAAAGATAAAAATGAAGAAGCCAGAGTATGGTAGACGTGATGCTGTTCGACATATTCCCTGCCTGCCATCCCCATTTTTGAACGTTCCTGGGCCGACATGGCAGAAATCCGTTTTATCGCATCAGCAAGTGCTTGCGGATTTTCAGGTTCAATGCTAATTCCGCAGCCTGATTCTGCCACCGGATCATTTCCCGCATCAATGGCCTGAATGACGGGTTTACCTGCCATCATGTAGTCGAAAAGCTTATTTGGAGAAATGCCAAATCTGAACAGCGATTGTCGTTGAAGACCTATGTATAGTAAGTCGAAACTTGATAACAAGGCCGGAATGTATTTTTTTTCAACCGGGTCAGCAAAAAACAGGTTTTCAGTAGAAGAATACCTGCCTTTCAGATTTTGCAATTCAGGTCCTTTCCCCACAATGACGAAAGCAACACCCAATTGCTGAAAATCAGCTGCGCATTCCGCAAGCGTGTGTAAGGCATTGGCAATCCCAATGCTGCCGGTATAGGCGATAATGGTGTGATAATCGGCCCTGATCAGCGAGATCGTTTTTTGAGATGCCTCAGGAAGTGGCAGTGGGTTTTCCCATTCATCAATTGAAATCCCATTAGGCACATAATGCCATTTTCGAAGATCGAGCCCTCTGCTTTGCATGTATTCTGCTGTTTTAGGAAGCATGGAAATGACGCAGTCGGCATGTTTATAGGCAAAATCTTCAGCTCGTTGAAGATACTTGATAAAAGGATGTGAGGCCTTGTATCCGCCGAGTTCCATGGGCGATAGTGGCCATAAATCATGTACTTCGTAAATATGCTTTGCCCTGGCAAACCTTGCGATCTTTGCTGCAGCATAATTGTCCATCGGATATGTGGACGATGCAATGACGGCATCGGGCTTATATTTCATTGCCAGTTTGCGTGCCCGGCACTTTAGCCTGCGGTAAAAGCTGATCATGTTTAGAATTCGCCTGACACCATTTCCCTGATATGATGGGGTTTTTACCCACAAATAGGTGATGCCGTCAATAATTTCTTCCTGAAACCTATGACTGGTGCGAGGTTGCACGGTTCGCACATGAGCGCTTGTGGCAGCCACGATTGTCACCTGATGTCCTGCTTTCGCCCATTCACGTGCCATGTACCACGGCCGGTATTCCATGCCCATGGCCGGTGATCCTGCATAATGATTTATGAGCATGATATTCATGATATCGCCTCCTCCTGATATAACTGACCAATAGCAACTTTAGTGTTTTTCAGTTCATACTCCAGCATCACTTTGTTACGGCCTGCTTTGCCCATGTTTTGGCGAAGCGATTCATCGCGTATCAATTGTAATATTTTATCGGCTGCAACAGCAATGTTTCCTGGCTGTACGTGAAATCCTGTAATGCCATCGTCGACCACTTCGGTTAATCCGCCTGTTTTTGAAACCACTACCGGAAGTCCTGTTGAAGAGGCTTCAAGCACGGCCACGCCAAAGCTTTCGCTGCGTGACAGAAAAACCGCAATGTCGAATGTATGCAGTACTTCAACCAGTTCAGCCTGGCTTACGGGCTGTATAAAATGAATATTGTTGAGCACGCCAAGTGATTCGGCAAGAAAAATCAAATTCTCCTTTTCGGGACCTTCGCCAACTATTGTCAAAGCAGATTTTTGGGGGAGTAATTCATGTACAACTTGCGCATAAGCCCTGACCAGCAGATCGATTCCATACACATGCCGGAGGGTTTTCACGGTGCCGATATGTATTTTATCAACACATTTCCGCTCTTTCCAGTAAAATAAATCAGTATCAATTCCAAAGGGGATAATGTGTGGAGTTTTTCGCGTGAAGCGACGTACAGCAGTATCGAGCGTTTTACTCGACACAATAATTTTATCGGCTTTACGGAAATTATAACGCAGAATTGCTTTTGAAAGAGGATTGTTGGGAAACAATAAAACATCGCTGCCCCAGACAGAAATGAAATAGGGATGAAAACCGGTCATGGCTCCCAGTAAGCCGTAGCTCGACGCATAGTGCGCATGCAGAATGTCTGGCTTAAAAGCAACTATAGCTTTGCGGACTTCTTTGCGCTTACGAAGGTAGGAAAGCTTTCCGGCCTTAGAAGTATCGAAAGTGCTATTTTTAAATCCGCTATCCGAGAGTAGTTCAATTCCGGCGGCGTGGTACCAGTCATCAGCAGCCTTCGATAATGAATAGATGCCAACAATGAAACCTTGATCAACCAGCACCCCGGCCCATTTTTTTGTATGGGCTGAATTGATATCGGAAAGTAAAAGGACTCGCTGCATATCAAATGCAAAATTACATAATAATTCAAGGTGGCTTGACAGTCGATAAACGACTGTTTTATATGAACTGAAGAGGTGGTAGATTTTATTTACATTTGCGGGTTAATATTAATAGTGGCCAAAAGGGTGAATCGCATTCGTCAATTGACAGCAAGACTACGGCGACATGAATTTTTGAAAAATGTCGTGGTGCTACTATCGGGTTCATCAGTTGCTTTGATTTTGCCGGTTTTAATCATGCCCGTATTGACACGCATGTTTACTCCTCAGGATTTTGGTGTATGGGGAACTTTTTTTGCCATTGCCGGCGTGTTTTCAGTGGTGGCAAATGGCCGGTATGAGCTGGCATTGCTTCTTCCAAAGAGCGACAGGGAGGCCATGAATCTTTTTGCAGGTTGTATAGTGATTGCAATAGGCTTTTCGGTTCTGCTTTTCATACCTGTGTTGCTCTTTGGAACCCAGATCAGCAAAAGTCTCGACATGCCGGAAATTGAATCATTTCTATGGCTCATCCCTCTGGCAGTGTTGTCGAACGGAGTGATTCAGGCAGGCAATTATTGGCATAACCGACATCGCCGTTTTGCGGTATTGTCGACCGGACGAATTGTACAAAGCAGTTCGGCGACCCTGCTGAACCTCGGGTTTGGTGCAGCCGCTTATTTTTCCGGTGCCATGATTGTGGCTTCACTTGCTGGCCAGTTGCTTCTCGGAATTTACTATACTGGGAAAATGCGTCTCCGGCGCCTGATGAAGCTCATCACATGTGCTCAGATCAAAAAGCAGCTGGTTGAATATCGCGAATATCCTGTAAAAAGCGGATTGGGCATTTTTTTGAATATTTTGAAAGAACAGGCTCCCATATTTATGCTGGGCTGGTATTTTGATGTACTAATTGTAGGGTTTTACTCTTTGATTATCAGGATGTTTAATACCCCATTGTCTCTGGTAGCAGGCTCGGTAGGACAGGTGTATTACCAGAAGGCGGTGGAAATGAAGAATGCTGGTCGTTCGGTGCTGCCATTGTTTCTAAAAACCACCTCACGTCTAACAGCCATCATTGCCCTTCCAGTCATTGCAGTGATGATCTGGGGCGATAATGTGTTCGGCTTTGTTTTCGGGAGCGAGTGGGCAGATGCAGGAGATATCCTGGTTATTTTCACCATCTATTACGCAGTTCGATTCGTGGTTTCATCGCAAAGTTCATTATTGCTGGTGTACCGAAGGCTTGGTACAGAGCTCTTATTCAATGTTTTGGCTCTC
>CAZLHV010000209.1:0-5675 GCA_964559205.1 uncultured Bacteroidaceae bacterium | reverse complement strand
CCCCGCAGCCGCCCTCTCGGGATGTCGCCTATGCAGGCTGCGTTAAGAAATCAGGGTGGAAGGGTTGTGTAATTCATAAGCAACAGGCGGTCACGCTGAGCGGAGTCGAAGCGTCCGGCTGTGGCGGGCAGCCTGATTTTAGCAGACTGCATCCAGCGACGAGGTTTTCTTTTGGTAGCTTTTCTTTTGACGGCCAAAAGAAAAGTACAACGTAACGCACTTGCAAACTTGTCACGTTAGCCGCATCCGCCTCATGTCAAGAATTTCCCGCGGCTTCACGTGATTATCAAATTATCACACCTCCCTATTCCTACTTTATACCTTTCACCTTCCGCTCCAGATATCGCGTTCCAAAATCCGTCTCAAGCTCCACCCAAATCGGCAAATGATCCGACATCTTATAAGTTCTGTATTCCCTGTATTTTTTAGCATCCGTAAAACCATACTCCGCCATGTCCTCCTCACGGTATACATGGGCAAAGTAATCAAACACACCCGCACTCTTCACCACAATCTTGTCAACCGTCCCTTCCTCCCAAAACGCAATCTGATCAAAAGGTTTGTCCTTCTTCGCATTCGTATATTTCCCTCGCAGCCCTTCCGGTATCCTGAATTCAGCTTCCTCAATAGCCTTAAACGTTTTGTCGTTCAGCGTAAACACATTAAAATCCCCAAGTAAAATAATATTGTTTGCCCAGCTGTCATTACTTCTGGCCCGCTTCTTCAGCAGCGCAGCAATCCGCTTCGACTCCTCAACCCGCTGCTCATCATCCGGCTTCGACTCACCATAATAAAAATGATCCGTGCAAATCGAAAACTTATACCATCCCGCCTTGAAACCCGCCATAAATGGCGATCTCGCAAAAGCAAAATCAGCCTGCAGCGTTTTCCCCTTTTTCACCATTTCAGGCTGAATCTCACCAACCAAACCGCCAAAACTCACCTTCCTCGAATCATACAAAAAAGCAAGCCGCTCCTGATTGCCCTGATCTCCCAGAGTCACATCCGTCACCAAATACTTCCACCAGCCACCCAAAATGCCCATCAGCCGGTCAAGCGCCCCCAGGTCATCTCTCACCTCCTGCACAGCAACCAAATCAAATCGCGATATCACTTCTGCAATATAAAACAGATCCTCCGGCATTCTTCCGCCGTGCTTATTCCCGCCAAATTCCCTGATATTCCAGCTGCAAACCAGCAAATTCTCATCACTTCGCCGGGCCGGAATGCCCTTGTTCAACTCTTCTCTCAGCCTGATCAAACCTTTTGCAGTGCGTAGCCCCTCAGGCTTTGTCGTGTCAATTGTTTTATAAAACGGCATATTTTGAATGTTTACAGTTACATCGCAAAGATAACCAATAACCTTTTCCATCCAAACACTTCTTTCTCAAAAAAAACTCACCACATCACGCTTGTTCCCGCATGGTTTGTAATGCAATACTCAAAATGCACCTTGTTTCATCTCAATCACCCTTCGAATCACTTGCACAACGCTTTGAATTGCTTGAAGTGCGCTTTGCACAACTGCAACTCCCTTTTGCATTACTTTAAGTGCGCTTTGAATCACTTCAACAGTGCTTTGAACTACTGTAACTTCATTTTGCATTACTGCAACTTCGTTTTGCACCACTCGAAGTCTATTTTGAACAACTGCAACTTAATTTTGCACGACTCGAAGTCTATTTTGCATTACTGTAACTTTGCTTTGCACGACTGTAACTGTGTTTTGAACAACTCGAAGTGCGTTTTGCATCACTGCAACTTCATTTTGCACTACTGTCACTTCGTTTTGCACAACTCTAACTTCATTTTGCACAACTGCAACAACGTTTTGCACAACTCGCAGTGCGTTTTGAATTACCCCAACATCATTTTGCGTGACTCGCAGTGAGTTTTGCACAACTGCAACATCATTTTGCACAACTGTCACTTCATTTTGCACAACTCTAACTTCATTTTGCACGACTCGAAGTGTGTTGTGAATTACTCCAACACCATTTTGCACAACTCGCAGTGCATTTTGCATTTTTTACAAGAAATGCATCGGTGCCCGTCCTTACACCGCCCGGCCATCAAAAACCTAGCGCAGCGTCTTCAGTGCCTTTTGCACCAGATTGTCGTGTGGCATGATGACTCTGTAATAAGCCTCAAGCCCGTACAATTCGCGCGCAATCATCGCTTTGATAAAAACTGCAGCCATACTTCGGTCACTTTCCGACACCGCCGCCTCGTTTATCCCGCTGTCTTTCATAATGCTGCTGAATAATGAAGCCGGGACAGCAAAACCGCTGAAAAAATAACCAAAACCCGAATATTGCTTGTTCAGCTCTGCTCGATGCTGATCAACAAATCGGAACACATGGTCAAACACTTTTCCCGATGAAAAGAACTTTTCCTGAAACTCGCGCGAAAAACCGTAGTCATGAAGTACAACCGAATCCGGTATAATCCCTCCACCGCCATACACAGGTCTTCCTCCGCGTGTGGTGAATTTCAGCGAGTCATGTTTCTGCAGGTTCCATTCCATGGCAGCCGAATCATTCATGAGCAGGCTTTTATAGAAATCCAGAAAATATTCTTCGGTTCCGCCATCATACGGCCGTTGAATGCAGCGGCCGGAAGGCGTGTAATAACGTGCAACAGTAAGCCTGAATGCCGATCCGTCGCTCAGCTCATGCTGTTCCTGCACCAAACCTTTGCCAAACGATCTGCGTCCGATAATAAGCCCCCGGTCGTTGTCCTGTATGGCACCTGCCACAATTTCGGAAGCCGAAGCCGAAAACTCATCAATCAGCACAACAACCCGCCCCTGCTCAAAAATGCCGCCGTTGTCCGATTTGTAAAAACGTTCCTTGCGATGACGCCCCTTCGTATATACAATATCAAGACCTTTGGGAAGAAAATCGTCGGCAATACTAACGGCTGCATCAAGAAAACCTCCTCCATTGTCGCGCAGGTCAAGAATGAGATTCTTCATGTTCTGTTCGAGCAGGCTTTGCATGGCTTCGGTAAATTCTTCATAGGTGGTGGCTGTAAATGCATTCAGCCTGATGTAACCCGTGCCATAGGTGAGCATGAATGCTGCATCAAGACTGTTGAGCGGAATATCATCACGCACAATCGTATAGTCGTTGATTTCACGAACCCCCTTCCGGTAAATCCCGAGAACCACCTCGGTCCCCCTCTCGCCTTTCAGCAATTTCATCACATCATCGTTGGTGATGCCGATGCCTGCTACATTTTTTCCATCCACCTTCACAATCCGATCGCCCGGAAGAATGCCTTTTTTCGCACTGGGTCCGTTGGGAATAGGATTAATGACCACAATGCTGTCATTCTCGATTCGAAACTGAACCCCAATGCCCTGGAATGAACCATTGAGCTGGTCGTTCACATTGCTGAATTCCGTTCCTGAAATGTAAACCGAATGGGGATCAAGCTTTTCGAGCATACCGCTGATGGCATCGTCCACAAGCTGTTCATAGCTGATGCTGTCGACATAATTATCCAGTGCAAACTGAATGACTTCTGAAATTTTACCATCGGCTTGCTGCTGCCCGGCATAATTTGCCGATTGGTGTGCAAGCAAATAACCACCCGCTATTCCGATGGCCAGCAACAAGCTGTAAACGAGCGGCTGAAAGGGTTTGTTCATGTGAAAACAGACTTATTTAGGTTGCCAGTAGCACACCTTGGGCGAAACAATTTTTTCTTCGGCTTTCAGCACCTTCATGGCTTTATCAATTTCCTTGCGGTCGATGCCGGTCATTTCGGCCAGCTGTCCTGCCGACAAAGGCTTCGCTGCCTTTTTCATGGCGGCAAGTATTTGTTCCTGTGTATTCATAACGGCAAAAGTTTGGTGAAATACAAAAATACTATTTTTTCGGTTTCAGCTGAGCAGCAAGATGTCCATGCAGTTCTGAGGCAGCAATTCTGATCTGGTTCATCGAATCGCGCTCGCGCACTGTCACCGTGCCGTTCTCAAGCGTTTCGTTATCCACCGTGATACAAAACGGTGTTCCAATCGCATCCTGTCTGCGGTAGCGTCGTCCAATCGCATCTTTCTCGTCATACTGCACCATGAAATCTTCGCGCAACTCCTTCACAATTTCCATGGCGCGCTCGGGCAGCCCGTCCTTTTTTACCAATGGCAGCACCGCAGCTTTCACGGGAGCCAGAAACGAAGGCAAGTGCAGCACCGTCCTCACCGAACCGTCAGCCAAAGTCTGATCTTCGTAGGCATGACTAAACACCGCAAGAAAAGTACGGTCAAGTCCAATCGATGTCTCAATCACATAAGGCACATAGCTTTCGTTGGTTTCAGGATCAAAATACTGCAATTTCTTCCCCGAATATTTCTGATGAGCCGACAAGTCAAAGTCTGTGCGGCTGTGAATGCCTTCCAGTTCCTTGAACCCAAACGGAAATTCAAACTCAATATCTGCAGCGGCATTGGCATAGTGAGCCAGCTTTTCGTGCTTGTGCCAGCGATATTTCTCTGAAGGAATTCCCATCGAAAGATGCCATTTCATGCGCTCTTCGCGCCAGCGTTCATACCATTCCATCTCTTCGCCTGGTCTGACAAAAAACTGCATCTCCATTTGTTCAAACTCACGCATCCTGAAAATAAACTGCCGGGCCACAATCTCGTTACGAAAAGCCTTTCCGGTTTGTGCAATGCCAAACGGAACCTTCATGCGTCCGGTTTTATACACATTCAGGAAATTGACAAAAATTCCCTGTGCCGTTTCAGGTCTCAGATAAATGGTTTCAGCTCCTTCGCTTACCGATCCCATTTTGGTGTCAAACATCAGGTTAAACTGACGCACATCGGTCCAGTTGCGGCTGCCACTCACCGGACAAACAATTTCAAGGTCAATAATATGTTGCTTTAAACCATCAAGGTCGTTGGCATCGAGCAAGCGGGCCATTTTGGCCGTGGCTTCTTCGCCTTTGCTGCGGTATTCCAGCACACGCGCATTGGTACTGCGAAACAACGCCTCGTCGAAATTATCGGCAAAACGTTTTTTGGCTTTTTCAACCTCCTTCTCCGCTTTCTCAAATTGCTTTTCAGCATAATCCTCAATCAACACGTCGGCCCGGTACCGTTTTTTGCTGTCTTTGTTGTCAATCAAGGGATCATTAAACGCATCCACGTGTCCCGACGCCTTCCATGTGGTCGGATGCATAAAAATGGCGGCATCAATGCCCACAATGTTATCGTGATGCTGAACCATGCTTTTCCACCAATAACTGCGTATGTTGTTCTTTAGCTCCGAACCATACTGTCCATAGTCATACACGGCACTCAAACCGTCATAAATTTCACTCGACGGAAAAATGAATCCGTATTCCTTGGCGTGAGAAATAATCTTCTTAAAAAGGTCGTCGTTCATGGCTGCTCATTTGATTGAAGGTGCAAAAATATGAATTTATCCCGAGTGGTGGTATTTGCTCATTTTCATTGTCGTTAAAGGCAGCATTTGTTTGTGGTTTTGAAAGGCATTTTCTCATACGTCGTTTCTATTAGAGACTGTCTGAAATTTTGATTTTGTTCGGATCACAAAGTTCACCAAGGATAGCACAAAGCGCACAAAGGAAAATAATATTGCAAAAGCCGTTATCCATTGCTGTTTTTAAAAATTCTCAAGCGAGCTTGCGAATTTCCGGAAACA
>CAZLHV010000208.1:1161-5797 GCA_964559205.1 uncultured Bacteroidaceae bacterium | reverse complement strand
AAGTGCCCATTCTCAATGGAACCTTGCCTCACGAACAGGCTGGAAAATTTGGCGGTGCAAACGTGTTTCTGAAACCAGCCGCTCCCGGAACGGGTGTTATCGCAGGTGGTGCAATGCGTGCAGTGCTCGAAAGCGTGGGCGTGAAAAATGTGCTTGCTAAATCCAAAGGTTCATCCAATCCTCATAATGTTGTGAAAGCGACAGTGAATGCGCTTATGAATCTCAAAGATCCTTACACTATTGCACAATTGCGTGGCATCTCAATCGAAAAAGTGTTTAATGGCTAAACCCATGCTCCTATGAAAAAAATTCGCATCACATTAATTCAAAGCCTGATTGATCGGCCTTCTATCCAGAAGAAAAATATCAGTGCACTTGGCCTCCGCAAACTTCATGGAAGTGTTGAACACGTTGCCACCCCACAAATTCTGGGCATGATCCGGAAAGTAAACCACCTGGTTAAAGTAGAAGAAATCTGACCATAAAAACTGAAGACAATGGATTTAAGTAATTTAAAACCTGCAGAAGGTTCAACCAAGAAAGAGAAACGCATTGGCCGCGGCCAGGGCTCCGGGCATGGGGGAACTTCTACTCGCGGTCATAAAGGTGCTCAGTCACGTAGTGGCTATAGCCGCAAAATCGGGTTCGAAGGAGGTCAGATGCCTCTCTACAGAAGGCTTCCAAAATTTGGATTTAAAAATCATGGCCGTGTTGAGTACAGAGCTCTGAACATTGATATGTTGCAAGAGCTTGCTGAAAAATTCAACCTTCAGACCATTGAACCGGAAACCCTTCGGCAGCATGGACTTATTGCAAAAAACGATAAGGTGAAGGTGCTTGCTCGCGGAAAACTTAGTCTTAAAATCGAAGTGAAAGCTCATGCTTTCTCATCGGCCGCAGCAAAAGCTATTGAAGAACAAGGTGGTAACGCAATCAAAATCTGAACTGAATGAGCCGCTTAGTAAATACCATCAAAAATATCAATAAGATTGAGGACCTGAAAAAGAGAATCCTCTATACACTTCTTATTCTGGTAGTGTATCGGTTCGGCTCTTATGTGGTATTGCCGGGTATTGATCCCAGCTCGCTCGATGAACTTCAGGCTCAGGGCCAGTCAGGCCTGATGGGTCTTATCAACATGTTCTCCGGTGGTGCATTCTCCAATGCATCGGTGTTTGCTCTGGGTATTATGCCTTATATCTCGGCTTCAATTGTCGTGCAACTTCTTGGAATCGCTGTTCCTTATTTCCAGCGCTTGCAACGTGAAGGTGAAAGCGGACGTAAAAAGCTGAATCAGATCACCCGATATCTAACCGTGATCATCACTGCTGCTCAGGCCCAGGGCTATATCGCGAACCTCGTTTATCAGATTCCTCCGGGAGGCATTTATCCATTTAGCCCTACAGGCGAAGTTGATGTGCTTTTCCGAATTTCTTCAACCATCATTCTCACTGCTGGTACCCTTTTCGTCATGTGGCTTGGTGAACGTATCACCGATAAAGGCCTCGGAAATGGTATTTCACTGATCATTATGGTTGGTATCATTGCCCGATTGCCATTTGCCCTTTTGGCTGAATTCGCTTCTAGAATGGAAGTCGCAGGAGGCGGCCTTATGGTCTTTGTGGTCGAACTCGTGGTGCTTGTGCTGGTCATTATTGTTACCATATTGCTGGTTCAGGGAACCAGAAAAATTCCGGTACAATTCGCCAAACGAGTGGTTGGAAATAAACAATACGGCGGCGTACGACAGTATGTGCCTCTGAAAGTAAATGCGGCAGGTGTGATGCCCATTATTTTTGCTCAGGCCATCATGTTCATTCCTATTACGCTGGCCGGATTTACCGAAAGCGAAACCATTACAGGATTTGTTTCAGCAATGACCAATCCGAATGGCTTTGTTTATAATGCAGTATTTGCAGTTTTGATTATCCTTTTCACATATTTCTATACAGCAATCACCATCAATCCCAACCAGATGGCTGAGGACCTGAAAAAGAACGGCGGTTTCATTCCCGGTATTAAACCCGGGAAAAAAACAGCAGAGTTCATCGACACCGTCATGTCCCGGATTACGTTGCCGGGTTCGATGTTCCTTGCTTTCGTGGCAGTGATGCCAGCCATCGTTCGGATTTTTGGGGTCAACAGTCAGTTTGCGCAGTTTTATGGTGGAACGTCGCTGCTGATTCTTGTCGGAGTTGTCCTTGATACGCTCCAACAAGTTGAAAGTCACTTGCTGATGCGTCATTACGACGGATTGACAAAGACCGGACGCATTAAAGGCCGTACATCAACTGGAATGACCGGCTTGTAATGAGCGAAATATGTTGAGAAAGAGTGAAGAGGAAATAGAGTTACTGAGAAAGAGTTCTTTGCTTGTTGGAAAAACTTTGGGAGAAGTATCCCGTCACCTGAAGCCGGGTGTAGAAACACGTGAGTTGGATCGGATTGCAGAAATGTTTATTCGCGATCACGGTGGTGTACCGGCCTTTAAGGGCTATAACGGATTCCCTGCTA
Organism: uncultured Bacteroidaceae bacterium; assembly: GCA_964559205.1. Taxonomy (GTDB): domain Bacteria; phylum Bacteroidota; class Bacteroidia; order Bacteroidales; family DTU049; genus GWF2-43-63. The sequence goes on along the minus strand of CAZLHV010000208.1, from coordinate 3,283 downwards.
CGCTATGCATCTCGATCAACGATCAGGTGGTGCATGGAATACCGGGAAACCGTATCCTTAAAGAAGGTGATGTGGTGTCTGTCGACTGCGGCGCTGTATTGAATGGATATGTAGGTGATTATGCTTACACTTTCATTCTGGGCGAAACGGATCAAAAAACCAAAGACCTGGTCAGAGTGACACAAGAGTCATTGTATAAGGGAATTGCAGAAGCGATCCCAGGACATTGTGTGGGCGACATAGGTTATGCGATTCAACTTCATGTTGAGCGCAATGGTTTTCATGTGGTTCGGGATCTGGTTGGACATGGCATCGGAGAAAGACTTCATGAAAAACCGGAAGTGCCTAACTACGGAAAGCGGGGTCGCGGCATGCCACTGGTCGAAAATATGGTTCTTTGTATCGAACCGATGATCAATGCAGGCACACACCACGTGATTCAGGAAGGCGACGGATGGACGATCCGCACGAGAGACCATAGTCCAAGTGCTCATTTCGAGCACATGGTTGTTGTCAGAAGCGGAACCCCGGAGGTAATTTCAACATATGAGTTCATCGAAAACCGAGTGTAAAACAATATATGGCAAAACAAGGATCAATAGAACAGGATGGAACGGTTGTCGAGAGTCTGGGCAATGCAATGTTCCGCGTCGAACTGGAAAATGGCCACGTGATACTGGCTCATATTTCAGGAAAGATGCGTATGCATTACATCAAGATTCTGCCGGGAGATCGTGTTCGCCTTGAAATTTCGCCATATGACCTCACCAAAGGAAGAATAACGTTCAGATACAAATAAAACAGGACAGAACATGAAAGTGAGAGCCTCAGTCAAGAAACGCACACCCGATTGCAAAATCGTCCGCCGCAAGGGCAGGGTGTATATTATTAACAAGAAGAACCCCAAGTTCAAGCAACGTCAGGGTTAAACAGAATTTGAAAAAAACAATATATGGCACGTATTGCAGGAATTGATTTACCAAAAAACAAACGCGGCGAGATTGGCCTCACCTATATCTATGGGATTGGCCGCTCTACAGCGCGTATGATTCTGACAAAAGCCAGGGTTGACTTTGATAAAAAAGTTCAGGAATGGAATGATGATGAGTTGGCGGCCATCCGTCAGGTCATTAACGACGAAGTTAAAACTGAAGGAGCATTGCGTTCCGAGGTTCAGATGAATATCAAACGTCTCATGGATATTGGATGCTATCGTGGCATCCGGCATCGTTTGGGACTGCCGCTCCGCGGCCAGAGCACAAAAAACAATGCCCGCACCCGTAAAGGGAAGAAAAAGACGGTGGCCAACAAGAAAAAGGCTCCTAAAGGTAAAAAAAAATTGAACATTATCATATGGCAAAACAAACAAAAACGGTCAGAAAGCGTAAGGTGAAGGTTGAACCTTTCGGCAATGCCTATGTCAGAGCCTCATTCAACAACATCATCATTTCGTTGACCAACGAAGATGGTCAGGTAATCTCCTGGTCGTCGGCCGGAAAAATGGGTTTCAGGGGCAGCAAGAAAAACACCCCTTATGCAGCCCAAGTTGCTGCTGAAGATTGTGCCAAAGTGGCCTACGACGCCGGTCTGCGTAAGGTAAAAGTGTATGTAAAAGGCCCTGGTTCTGGACGTGAAAGCGCCATTCGTAGCATCCACGGTGCCGGAATCGAAGTGATGGAAATCGTCGATGTGACTCCGATTCCTCATAACGGCTGTCGTCCTCCCAAACGCAGAAGGGTATAATTAACTGAAGAAAAAAGACAGATATGGCAAGATATATCGGACCCAAATCAAAAATCGCCCGTAAATTTCAAGAAGCAATTTACGGACACGATAAATTTCTCGAAAAGAAAAAATACCCTCCCGGACAGCATGGCCAATCGAAACGTAGACGAAAAGTCTCGGAATATGGCGTGCAGCTTATGGAAAAACAAAAGGCAAAATATACCTATGGTATTCTCGAACGCCAATTCCGCAAGCTTTTCAATTTGGCTTCAACAAAAAAGGGTGTTACAGGTGAAATTCTTCTCCAATTAATTGAATCACGTCTCGATAATGTGGTTTACCGTCTTGGAATGTCGAAAACCCGTAGTGGCGCACGTCAACTTGTAGGCCATAAACA
>CAZLHV010000208.1:0-1151 GCA_964559205.1 uncultured Bacteroidaceae bacterium | reverse complement strand
CCGGCGTGGGAGACCTGGTTCTTACCGCCAGCGGTTCCAGCGCTCGTCAGACGAACATCACCCGTGACACACCGGTGGATGCGGTCATCATGGCGATGATCGATTCGCTCGAAGTTAACGGAAAAGTGGTGAATATCCCTTCTTATCTTCTTCGCCCGGGTGATGTGGTGACTGTTCGCGAGAAATCAAAAAATCTCGAAACCATCACCGAATCGCTCAACGGTCATAGCAACCGTTTCAGCTGGCTGGAATGGGATGGCGACAAAATGGAAGGTAAGTTTCTCAATTATCCTGAACGCGAAGCTATTCCTGAAACCATTAAGGAGCAGCTTATCGTCGAATTGTACAGCAAATAATAACCTTTAAGATACACTATGGCCATTCTAAATTTTCAAAAACCGGATAAAGTTATTCAGCTTGAATCCGACGACCGCAAGGGAGTGTTTGAGTTCAGACCTCTTGAGCCGGGCTACGGCATCACCATCGGAAATGCCCTGCGTCGTATTTTGCTGTCTTCACTTGAAGGCTTTGCCATTACCGGGGTGAAATTTGATGGTGTTCTGCACGAGTTTTCGACCATCCCAGGGGTTGTCGAAGATGTGGTGGACATTATCCTGAATTTCAAGCAGGTACGCCTGAAGCGCCAGATCGAAGAGCTTAATTCTGAACACGTCAACGCAGTTTTCCAGGGTCAGGAAGTTGTTACTGCCGGTGATCTGAACAAGTTCTTAAGTGGTTTTCAGGTGCTAAACCCCGAATTGGTGATCTGTCATCTGGATCCGACGGTGAAGCTTAGCTTCGAGATGAACATTGAAAAAGGCCGTGGATATGTGTCGGCCGAGGATCTGAGACCTGCCAATGAAAACATTGGTTACATCGGAATGGACGCAATTTTTACTCCCATCCGTAATGTGATGTATGAAATTGAAAACTTCCGCGTCGAACAAAAAACCGACTATGAGAAGCTTGTCCTTTCAATAGAAACCGACGGATCTATCTTACCTAAAGATGCGCTCAAAGATGCATCATCTATCCTCATTCAGCACTTCGCACTGTTTTCGGACGAGAAAATCGATATCGAAACTACCGAAAAAGCTGTTGTGGATGACTTCGATGAGGATTACCTTCATCAGCGACACCTGCTTAAAACC
>CAZLHV010000207.1:0-5839 GCA_964559205.1 uncultured Bacteroidaceae bacterium | reverse complement strand
TTACTCAGACCCTCCTTTTCTGTTCCAAACACCAATGCCAAAGGAGAATCGACATTTAGGTCATCGGCAGAAACTGGATTTCCGTGTGGAGTTGTCGCAGCTATGCGGTAACCTTGCTTTCGAAGGGCCGAATAGCAATCGGAAATAGCGTTTTCTGAACCAAAAGTGGTAATATCAAGCCATTTTTCAGCGCCAAGGGCTATCTCTTCGTTTGGCTGAAATTGATGAATATTTTCAACCGCAAAAACCTTTTGAATTCCGAAGCAATCACATGTCCTTAGCACAGCACTGGCATTATGTCCCTGGAAAAGATTTTCAAGTACCACTGCAAAATGCTGAGTTCGGAGAGCTGCCACTGACCGGAGACGCTCCAGCCTTTTTTCAGAAATGAAAGGGATGAGAAAATCAAGCAAACGATCTATTTCATTTGCATGGTCACTGATATCGGGGATTGCATTTCTCATTGATGACTGGCAAGTGCATGGATACAAAGTTGATAAAGCAAGCGGGCTCCGACTGTCTCATCCCATTGATTATCAGGATCAGGGGCAACTTCAACCAGATCGAAGCCCATGATTTTTCGGCCGCTTTTCACCACAGCAGCAATCAGATAAATCGCCTGTTCGTAGCTCATGCCTGCAGGAACTGGCGTGCCGGTATGCGGACATAGCTCGGGCGAAAGCGCATCGATATCAAAAGAAATATACACCTGCTCGGGAAGCATGCTGACGATATGTTCGGAGATTTTCTTCCATCCTGATCCGTTAAACATCCGGTCATGAAGATCGCGCATGTAAAAAGTGCTGATTTGGTTTTCAGGATTCTCGGCAAATGCAACCTCGTCATGACATAAGTCTCGCACTCCCACCTGAACAATTTTAACTTTCTGGGGCAGTTTGGATGCAATATTCCTCATCACAGAAGCATGCGACCAGTCGAACCCCAGATAACCGTTGCGCAGATCTGCATGAGCATCGAATTGCAGCATTCCCATCTGAGGAAAGTCCTTCAGAAGCTCGCTTACGGCACCATATGAAACACTGTGTTCGCCTCCAAGCACAGCTGGTATTCTGCCTTCAGCCAGACATTGTCTGACTTTAGCAGAAACATATCCATTCATTTGCTCACAGGAATCGTTGATTTCAATGAGTGCCCTGCGCAATCTTTCCGGCAATTCCTCATCATGAGTTTCAATGAAGTCAATCACTGTTTTTGCTTTCCTGCGCTCAAACGAATTCATATCGCTTAACCAATCATCGCAATGACCCATATGAATACCTTTTTTCCACTCGCCAGGCAAAACAGGATCGAAAAGATCAATCTGATATGATGCTTCTCGAATTGCGTCAGGGCCATATGCTGTGCCGTCGCGATAACTCGTGGTCACATCCCAATGAACAGGAATGATATGCAGCATGGCTGAGTCGGGACTCACTGGCAAACCAAATATCCCGTTGTTTTTCAGAAAGTTGTTGTCCGGATTGAATTGAAAAAACATAAGTCGGAGTGTTTTTGCAAAAATACGAAGTTGATCGGTAAGGGCTCATGGTCTTAAAAAAAATAAGTGAAATGCTTGTTTCGTATGAAAAATTCAATACATTTGTCAAAAAAAGACCTCATTATGGGATTATTTGGAAAAATTAAAGGCGAATTTATTGATATCATTGAATGGCTTGACCCAACCAATGATACCATTATTCACCGCTATGAGCGGTACAACAATCAAATAAAATACGGTGCAAAACTCACCGTGCGTGAGTCGCAAATTGCCGTATTTGTGAATGAAGGGAAGATTGCTGACGTATTTCAGCCCGGAATGTACACCCTCGAAACTCAGAATGTGCCCATTCTTTCGACATTGAAAGGTTGGAAGTATGGTTTCAACAGTCCTTTTGTTGCCGAGGTGTATTTCATTAACACAAAGCAATTTACTGATAAGAAGTGGGGAACCAAGAATCCGATCATGATGCGTGATGCCGAGTTTGGCATGGTGCGTCTCCGTGCTTTCGGAAGCTATGCTTTCAGAGTAACAGACGGGCCCAAATTCATTAAGGAAATTGCCGGTACCGATGGCACTTTTACCACCGATGAAGTTGAAGGACAAATCCGCGACATCATTATCACCCGCTTTACTGATTATGTAGGCGAGGCTAAGATTCCTGTCCTCGATCTTGCTTCGAATTACAACGAATTTTCGAAAGGCGTTCATGAGCACATCAAGCCCGAGATTGATGAATATGGCATCAATATCACAAAATTTTTAATCGAGAACATTTCGCTGCCACCTGAAGTTGAGGCCATGATTGACAAGCGCACCAGCATGGGTGTGGTTGGCGATCTGAATCAATTTACCAAGTTCCAGACAGCCAATGCTATCGAAGCAGCTGCAAACAATCCTGGTGGTGATGCGGGAGCTGGCATGGGTATGGGCATGGGTTTTGCCATGGCCAATCAGATGGGACAAACCCTCAATCAACAAAATCAGCAAAATACACCCCCACCGCCACCGGTGATCCAGTATTTTGTGGCCATGAATGGTCAGCAAATGGGACCATACAACATTCCAACGCTGCAAAACATGGTTGCTCAGGGCACATTAACAAAAGAAACCATGGTATGGACCAATGGCATGGCCAACTGGACAGCCGCTGGTCAGGTTCAGGCGCTTGCAGGCATTTTCCCTGTGGCTCCGCCTCCCATGCCGCCGCAACCCTAATGCATTGAACCGGAACGTCCCGCCAGCCGGGACGTTCTTTTTTTATTCATTCACTTTAACCAATTTTAATTGAACATATGAGCAATCAGGAATTTGACGGGGCGAATGTCGATACCCTGGAAACGAAATGTACAAACTGCGGGGCAATTCTGAATTTTGCTCCTGGAACCAATAATCTTAAATGTCAATATTGTGGTGCTGAAAATGAAATTTTCTCGAAAGATGCGGCTCCGGTTGAAGAGCTGAACTTCGATGAGTACATTTCACAGCATGTTAAACCCGAAGATACCATTCAGGTGGCTACAGTTAAATGTACGACTTGTGGTGCATCGAGTACATTTCAGCCCAATATTGCCAGCGATAATTGTGCGTTTTGTGGCACTCCCATCATTGTGAGCAGTGGTTCAACATCCTCAATCATCAAACCAAAAAGTCTGCTGCCTTTCAAAATTACACAGAAAGAGGCATTTGATGGCTTTTTGAAATGGATTAAAAAACTATGGTTTGCACCATCAGCACTAAAAAAGTTTGTTACCCAGCCCGACAAGCTAAAAGGAATGTATATTCCTTTCTGGACATATGATTCTGACACTTATTCTCGTTACACCGGAGCAAGGGGTACCTATTATTATGTGACAGAAACCTATGTCGAAGGTGGTCAAACCAAAACCAGGCAGGTTAGAAAGATTAGATGGACACCGGTCTCCGGATCAGTCAGTCATTTTTTCGATGATATTCTGATTGTGGCTTCGAATTCTCTGCCTCGTAAGTATGTTGATCGGCTTGAGCCATGGGATTTTGAGAATCTTGCCTCGTTCGACGAACGTTACCTGAGTGGCTTCCGCACAGAAACCTACCAAATTGATCTCAAGGGAGGCTTCGAACTTGCAAAAAATGTGATGGATTCTACCATTCGTCAACTTGTTCGCCGGGACATCGGTGGCGACCAACAACAGATTTTTTCGCTCAACACGCAGTACAGCAATATCACCTTTAAGCATTTGCTGCTTCCCATTTGGATCAGTGCCTATCGATTCAAAAACAAAGTATATCGTTTCCTTGTGAACGGCCGTACAGGTGAAGTTCAGGGCGAGCGTCCATACAGTTTCTGGAAGATTTTCTTCTTTGTGCTTGGAATTCTTGCACTTATTGGCGGCCTGCTTTGGATATTTGGCGTATTTAATGCATAAGCATTTGTTAATTAGGAAAGCACCGGCAAACCCGGTGCTTTTTTTATACCACTTACTGCATGATTTGGACAAACAGCCCGCTTGCTTATGAAATAACATATGCAATTTTTCATATTTTTGCCACGAAAACCACATCGCATGAAATCGTTTGCAGGCATCCGCAAAAATACCATTGGCAATGATGAAATATTGAAAACACCTTACGGGGAGTTTCCGCTCATATATGCCGATTGGATCGCTTCGGGGCGGTTGTATCGGCCCATTGAAAAACAGATTTCTGAGGTTATTGGTCCATGGGTGGGTAATACCCATACGGAAACCAGTGCAACGGGCACATTAATGACCCATGCATATCATCATGCACGCGAAATCATTAAAAAACATGTCAATGCAGCTCCATACGATGTGTTTCTTCCTGTTGGATTTGGGATGACTGCCGGCATAAACAAGTTGCAACGTATACTTGGATTGAAATACTGCGGAAAGATTCGAAGCGATCATCATTGCATCGGAACCGAAGAACGCCCCTTGGTGCTCATCAGCCACATGGAACACCATTCCAATCATACCAGCTGGTACGAAACTGCCGCTGATGTGATTGTGGTCCCTCCAGGAAAGGATTTGCTGATTGATTTACACCAACTTGAAGCCATTCTGAAAAAAAATAAAGGGAGAAAGAAAATTATCGGCTCCTTTACCGCTGGTTCAAATGTTACCGGACTTCAAACCCCAATTCACGAAATGGCAGCACTGATGCACCAGTACGGGGGAATTTGTTTTGCCGATTTTGCCGCCACTGCACCATATTGTGATATCAATATGCATCCCGACGATCCACGTCAGGCACTCGACGGGGTGTTTTTCAGTCCACATAAATTTTTAGGAGGACCCGGTTCGAGTGGAGTGCTCATTTTCAACGGAAACCTGTACAACAGCCCTGCACCTGACAATCCAGGCGGTGGCACCGTTGAATGGACCAATCCATGGGGTGAGTACAGATACATTGACGACATTGAGGTGCGCGAAGATGGAGGAACTCCTGGTTTTCTGCAGGCAATGCGAACTGCTCTGGCCATTAAACTAAAGGAGAAAATGACCACAAAGGCTATTCATGAAGCCGAAAATGTCCTTCTTGATAAAGCATTTGGACTTTTCGACAGAATCGAAGGCATTCATATATTGGCCAACGAACACCGAAACCGTATTGGCGTTATTTCATTTTATCACCCGTCCATCCATTATAATCTAATGGTGAAGCTGCTTAACGATCGTTTTGGGATTCAGGTTCGTGGCGGATGTGCATGCGCGGGAACTTATGGGCACTATTTACTGGATGTAAGCTATGAAAAATCGAAGCATATTACTGAAATGATCAATCAGGGCGATTTGTCGCAGAAACCGGGCTGGGTGAGGCTATCGTTGCATCAAACCATGACAATGGAAAATGTTGATTACATATGTAATGCCATTGGAGAAGTGGTTAAAAATCATAAAAAATGGCTTAAAGACTATCATTATGATGCACATCGCAACGATTTTATCCACAAAAGCGGGAAAAGCAATTTTACAAACGTCAGCGATTGGTTTAAAATTTAAAGGTAAGTCCATTACCCCAGAAATGTGTGAGATGCACAACATCCTGAGCCGGGTTTGTGTCAAAAAAGTATTTCCAAGATGATGTAAAAGCAAGATTCTTACTAATTTTTACACTCAAATCGAATTGATTAAATACCCGATGATCACTAAAATCTTTGAATAATGGCTGAAAGTACAGCGTATTGGTGAGCAATGTTCCTGATTTATGCTTCCATGTAATTGAAATATAGGTACTTAATCGATGGTCGTGATGAAAGAGCAGGGGAGATTCAACTTCTTCATATTCATACATATATAAGGCTGCGGCATAGGTGCGGAAATTTTTCAGACCAAAAAC
>CAZLHV010000206.1:0-5873 GCA_964559205.1 uncultured Bacteroidaceae bacterium | reverse complement strand
TGCGATTCTTGGAGCTCTTTGTGCAAAAAAGTAGAATGATTTTTAGACAGTCACTAATTTTAGGTTGCAAAGGCTAGCCGTTGTTGGTTGTTTTATTGTATTGTTTCGTGTATTTTCGTAATTTTACTTTTCAAGACTACTGATCATGAGTTGTGCTGTTTTGGAAATGTCAATGTGTCGAATTTTCGTCGAAACACAATGACATGTTAAATCAAAATTTAATCCACAGAAAACTAACATGAATAAAATGTCCTTCAAATTATCGTTTTTGCCTTTTGCTTTCTTTTTGTGGAGTATTGGATTGTTGCAGGCTCAACCCATTTACGATACCATAGCTTTTGTTCCGCACACTTCGGTAAAAGATCAGCATATGAGTGGCACCTGCTGGAGTTTTGCCACCACATCATTTATCGAAAGCGAGTTGATGCGCAAAGGCTATGGAAAGTTCGATCTGTCGGAAATGTTTTTTGTTTTTCATTCGTTGCATGCAAAAACCGAAACGCATGTACGCATGCAGGGGAACAACTATTTCACCCCCGGCGGCCAAATGCACGATGTGATGAATGTAATCAGGTTACATGGTCTGATGACTGAAAGTGGCTGGGGCGGCTACACCACACGAGATTATTCACACAACCATGCAAAACTCGACACAGCTCTTGCAGTGTATATGCGCAGGATTGGTCATTTGCGCCATCCTGTCCTGCCTTCGGACTGGAAAAGTGTTTGTGATTCAATCATTGCAAAGGATCTTGGTTCGCCACCGCTTACTTTTCCGTATAACAATCAGCTCTATACACCCCTGGCATTCCGCGACAAACTGGGATTCAATCCCGATCAGTACATCACAATCACATCATACAGCCATCATCCATATCAATCATTTTTTGTGCTTGAAGACCGCTTCAACTGGGCATCAGGCTTGTATTACAATCTGCCGCCCGATGTTTTTGAACAAGTGGTTGATTCGGCGCTTATCAAAGGATACAGCGTGGTTTGGGACGGCGATGTGAGCGAAAAAACCTTCAACGCAGAATCGGGCACCGCCATCATCAATGCTGCTGACAGCATATCGATTGAAGCAGAACGGCAGCGCATGTTTGATGATCATCAAACCACAGTTGATCATGTAATGCATGTGATTGGAATTTTGAAAAAATTCAACGGCGAGAAATATTATGTGATAAAAAATTCCTGGGGCGAATACGGCAAAAAGAAGGGTTACATACTGATGAACAGGAATTACTTTTTATTGAAAACAGTGGCTGTGATGGTGCATGTTGATGCGATGAAAACGCATTGAACCCTTGACGCCCATTGAATACCCAACACACTAAGCATTAGCTCATTATACCAATTTTAAAACCATGAAGGCAAAAAGAATATCATGTATTTCATTTTTTAAATACCGACAAAAACAATTCTCGTCGGTATTACATTGCTTTGCAAAATCATAAATTTCAAATTGGTATATGGAATAAACCCGATGTGCAAAAGAATTCTGCACAAACGCAAACAATGAGATGTACCTACGCTTCTTTGAAAAAAAAAGCCCGCACTGAATCGTGCAGGCTTGCGGAAGAAATATTTTCTAAACCATGCCGGCAAAGCCCATAAAAGCCAGCGAGAGAATACCGGCAACAATGAGTGCAATGGGAACACCCTGCAAACCTTTCGGTACACCCTGCAGATCGAGGCGTTCGCGGATTCCTGCAAAAATGATCAGCGCAAGGCCAAAACCTACAGCACTGGCAACGGTGAATACAAGAGCTTCGGCAAGATCATAATCTCGGGTTGGGTTGATCACCATCAGCGCAACACCAAGCACAGCGCAGTTAGTTGTGATAAGAGGAAGGAATATTCCAAGTGCCTGATACAGGGGAGGCGAAATCTTCTTAAGCATAATTTCAACCATCTGCACCAGCGAAGCGATGACAAGAATAAACGTAATGGTTGTCAGATAGTCGAGACCCTGTGGTTTCAGCAAATAGAAGTACATGAGATAGGTCACCAGGGTGGCCAGTATCATGACGAAAATGACAGCGGCTGTCATTCCAACGGCAGTGCTGATTTTTTTCGATACTCCCAAAAATGGGCAAATGCCAAGAAACTGTGCCAACACAATGTTTGACACGAAAACGGCAGATATAATGATGATCAAATATTCCATGGTGCTTACTTTTTAGAGTTGATCATATTCACGATGGCAATCATGAATCCAAGTCCGAAAAATGCTCCGGGAGCAAGAACGAAAACAAGAATGCCGTCTGCTTCGGGATTAATGAACTTGTAATTAAAAATGCTTCCGGCGCCCAGCATCTCTCTGACGCCACCCAGAATGGTTAGTGCAAACGCAAAGCCAAGACCCATGCCCACACCATCGACAGCAGAGCTGAATACCGATTGTTTTGATGCAAATGCTTCAGCACGTCCCAACACGATGCAGTTCACAACAATGAGAGGGATAAAGATTCCAAGTGAGTTGTAAAGGTCAGGTGTATAGGCCTGCATCACTAAATCAACAATGGTAACAAACGAAGCGATAACCACAATGAATGCAGGAATACGCACCGATGACGGAATAAAATTCTTAATGCTGGCAATAATCACATTCGACATGAGCAACACGAAAGTGGTAGCCATACCCATGCCAAGGCCATTAATGGCTGATGAAGTAACCGCAAGTGTTGGGCAGGTTCCGAGTACCAGCACCAAAATGGGGTTCTCTTTCAGAAATCCTTTGGTGAAGTTTTTCATCTGGTTCATTGCTGACCTCCTTTCAAATAAGGTTTTAATAATGTATATGCCCGTGTTACACCATCGCAAAATGCTCTGGAAGTGATTGTTGAAGCTGTAATGGCATCAACATCTCCCATGTCTTTTTTAACAGCAAGCTTATAGGTCTCCGGATTTTTTCCGTTAAACTGATTTTTAAATTTGTCGTCTGACATTTTACTTCCAAGTCCCGGGGTCTCTTTGTGGTCAAGTACCTTTGTATTTACGATATCTCCAGTGGGTGTAAAGCCAATCATAAACGTGAAGCGACCTGAAAATCCCTGATCGGTGTATGTCTCAAACGCAAAACCAACCGTGTCGGCTCCCTGCGTAGCAACGTACATCGACATGGTATCGGATCCGTCGGGAGACTTCATTTTGATTTCAGATGTTTTATCGAAAGCAGGAAGAACCTCTTTAAGAGCTGCTTCTTTTTTCTGAAGCTTGGCCTGATTGATGGGCTCCAGCGTAACATTATAAACCTCTGCCAGAACAAATGCAGCTACACCCGCAATGATCAGCAAGGTAGAGGTCATGTTGAACAGTGTGTTTTTCTTTTTCGAACTCATGATTTTGCTACCTCCCCAAAACGTTTTGGCTGAATTTTATCGATAAGCGGAACAAAAGCATTCATGATAAGAATGGCGAATGATACTCCTTCGGGATATGCTGCAAAAACCCTGATCAGAATGGTCAGAACACCGCAGCCAACCCCAAATATGAGCATGCCGCCCTTGGTCATAGGTGAAGTAACCATGTCGGTTGCCATAAAAAACACCCCAAGCATCATACCGCCTGTAACAAGATGAAATAATGGATCAACATATTGCGTTGGATCTACCATCCAGAGAATTCCGGAGAAAAGTACAACAGAAAGCAGATAAGATACAGGAATATGCCATGTGATCACACGGGTTACAAGCAGGAACAAGCCACCCAGCAATAACAACAGAGCAGATACTTCGCCAAGTGATCCTCCCATGTTGCCGAGAAGCATATTCACATAGTCAGGAATCTGACCTTTGTCCATCACTTGCTGAACTGTTTCGCCGCGCATGAGGCTTTCTTTCATCAATCCCAGTGGTGTGGGACCTGTAACCACATCGGTAAGTTGCGAAGCCGACTCGATCGGCTTTGGCCATGAGGTCATCTGAACCGGGAAGGAAATCAGCATGAAAACACGACCCACCAATGCAGGATTAAACGGGTTTTTTCCTAAACCGCCAAACGACATTTTTCCGATACCGATGGCAATTAATGCTCCAACAACCAGCATCCAGACAGGGATATTGCTGGGCACATTGAATGCCAGAAGAATCCCGGTGACAATGGCTGACCAGTCGCCAATGGTTGAACTACCCTTCAGCAGAAACCGCTGAATGAGGTATTCAAACAGAATACACGAGATGATAGAAACCGCCATCACTTTCACGGCACCTATTCCAAAAAGGTAGAAGGAACCAATGAGGGCCGGCAACATGGCTATCACCACAAATTTCATGATACGCGGTGTATTATCGCGATCGTGCAAATGAGGTGAACCTGAAACAGTGAAAAGACTCATATTCTTTTTGTTTTCTTTTTCAATGACTTGTTAATTTTTGCGACTGCGGAGTATCGCACCAACTTTGCTTTTGCCCAAACGCAGACTATCGAGCAACTGACGACCTGACGGGCAGGTATAATGACAAGAACCACATTCGATGCAATCCATCACACGTGCTTTTTCGGTCACTTCCCAATTGCCACTGTCGGTTGCCATGGCCAGTAAATAAGGCTCAAGACCCATCGGGCATACCTGTGTACAGCGGGCACAACGAACACAATTGTGAACTTTCACACGGCTGCTTTCTTTGTGATCGAACATGACAATGCCGCTTGTGCCTTTGGTTACGGCGATATCGGTCGATGTGATGGCTTTCCCCATCATCGGTCCACCATTAATAATTTTTCCTGTTCCTTCAGGAATACCACCTGCCTTTTCAATCAACACAGAAACAGGCGTACCAATTCTTACCAAAAAATTCGAAGGCTTACTCACCTTTTTACCGGTGACAGTCACCACGCGTTCGATGAGCGGTTTATTTTTCTGAACGGCTTCATACACGGCCAGAGCGGTACCCACATTTTGAACTACACAACCAACTTCAATGGGCAACTTACCTGAAGGCACTTCGCGATTGACCAGCGCCTTGATTAACTGCTTCTCAGCACCCTGCGGATATTTCACCTTCAGACCCTGAACAACGATTCCGGGATACGATGCAGCCACTTTGCCCATATGTTCAATGGCTTCGGGCTTGTTGTTTTCAATACCAACATAAGCCTTGTTTACACCAAGCGCTTTCATCAGTATTTGAATGCCAACCATAATCTGATCGGCCTTTTCAAGCATAACACGGTGGTCAGCGGTAAGATATGGTTCACATTCCACAGCATTGATGATGAGATTCTCGGCTGTTTTTCCCTGCGGAACCATCAATTTTACATGGGTTGGGAAAGTAGCGCCGCCCAAACCCACAATGCCTGCAGCTTTGATGGCTTCAATAATCTCCTCGCGTGAGGCCGTAATTTCTTTCCTGAGTTCGGGGCTTAGGTCAATGCCTTCATTCCAGTCATCGCCTTCACGTTTGATGATGATGGCAGCTTTACGGTATCCCGAAGTATCGATCCACTGATCAATTTTATCGACTGTACCCGAAACCGGTGAATGAACCATGGCCGAAATAAAAGCTTCGCCTTTGGCAATGAGTTGTCCGGTTTTTACTTTATCGCCCTTGGCAACCACCGGAACCGAAGGGGCACCGAGATTTTGATTCAGCATCACATACACCGTTTCTGGTGCATCGATGGCTTCAATGGGGCTATGCTCGGCAATTTTGCATTCCTCGGGATGAACACCACCCATTTTGAATGTCTTCAACATGTAAGGCCTCCTCTATATTATTGGGTTATTTGATCTTCGCTGGTTTTAGCGGTCTCTGTCTTACGTGCCGGGAAGTTGATTTCCACGATCGCTCCGGTAGGACATTCCGTAACACATTTACGGCACAACTTGCATTTGTCAAAACTGATGTAGGCAAGATTGTTCTCAAGCG
>CAZLHV010000205.1:0-5892 GCA_964559205.1 uncultured Bacteroidaceae bacterium | reverse complement strand
AATGCATGAAAATTTCATTGATGAAAAAAAAATACTGTTTGGTCATACAGAATTTGCATTTAAGGTGGTAAAAGTGATGTATAATCAATTCAGAGGTGATTTTTCGGTAATCCTTTGGAATTTCTAAGATGAATCATTGAAAACTACCAACAAATGCATCGGATCTAATTGTGTTAAATTTCTTATCTTTTCATGTTAATTATTTAAGTGTATCCATAATGAACCTAGTTTAGCTCCGAAATGAGAGCGAAATGAATATTTTTTTCATGCCATATGAGCATGAATTTATGTATTTTTGGAATTCTTTCAAAGCATGAGAATGATCAGATCGATACTACTATGGTTGGCCGTCTTTCCGGCACTGCTTCTTTTTACAGCTTGTCAAACGGCATCTATCGACAGGATGCAGGCCACGAGTCTGGTTGTTGATGATTCGCTTCGGGTTGATTCTTCGATGATAAGAATGACTGAACCATACCGCAGGCAGCTCGATTCAACCATGAAAAAGGTGATTGGTTACAGCGGCAGGACTCTCGAGAAGGGCACCCCTGAGAGTTTGCTTGGAAATTTTTTGTGTGACGCCCTTTACAGTGTGGTGACTAACCAGCTCATCGATTCAACGGGCGGATGGCCGGTGATGGTGCTATTGAATAATGGCGGTATCAGATCAAGTTTGCCAAAAGGCGAAATCACTGTCGAACATTTGTTCATGGTGATGCCTTTCGATAATGAGTTGATTCTGTTGGAAATAAAAGGAAGCGAACTCATTCCATTGTTCGATCTTATTGCCACAAAGGGAGGCATGCCGGTGGGAGGGCTCAGGCTGATATTGCATGCAGCCTCATGGTCAAAAGCGGAGATTGGGGGAGAGTTGTTTTCGCCCGAACAAACATATATTCTGGCCACCAGCGATTATCTGGCCAATGGTGGCGATGGACTGAATTCGCTGAAGAATCACATCAGATATGTACGTACCGGATTGTTGGTGCGAGATCTGTTCATTCGGTATATTTCAACGCAAACCGAACTCGGGAAAGAAATTTCCCCGGTGCTCGACGGGAGGATTAGCTATGAATAGTCGTCGTGATTTTTTAAAAACTTTGCTCACCGCAGGTGCTGTTGTGGCGATGCCTCGCATGATCTTTCCCCGGGGAGAGAAGAAACAGAAGCACATCATCATATTACATAGCAACGACACTCACAGTCAGATTGACCCTTTGCCTGAAACCCATCATCGCTTTCCCGGTATGGGGGGCTATGCGGCACGTTCAGCAGTGATAAAAGATATCAGAGGCGAAGGCAGTCCGGTTTTGCTTTTCGATTCAGGCGATATTTTTCAGGGAACACCTTATTATAATATGTTTGGAGGTGAGGTGGAAATGAAGCTGATGTCAGAAATGAATTATTCGGCTGCATGTGTGGGAAATCATGAATTCGACAAAGGCCTCGATGGGCTGGCAAGTGCCCTTGAACTGGCGTCGTTTCCCATGCTCTCATCGAATTACATCTTTAAGCACCCTAAACTGAGCAAATTAATACATCGTGAAAAGATTTTCGAATTTGGCAAAATCAAAATCGGAGTATTTGCGCTTGGAGTCAATCCCGATGGCTTGATTAATGCCACCACTTTTGGCGATACCGAATACCGCGATCCGGTAATCACCGCCGCCGAAATGGCTTATAAGCTGAAGAAAACCGACAAATGCTCGATGGTGATCTGTTTGTCACACCTCGGCTATAAAGACGACGAAGGAGGACCAGCCGATTATGAACTGGCAAAACAGAGCAAAAACATCGATATCATTCTTGGCGGCCATAGCCACACTCTTTTGTCAAATCCAGTGACCGTGTACAATTCCGACGGGCAGCCGGTCACGATTACACAAAATGCTTATGCGGGTGTACGATTAAGCCGGATTGATACGTGGTTTTCTGGTGGCGGACGCCTTATTTTCGTCGACGCCTATACGAAGAAAATTTTTAAAAACCAAGTATAAAAAAATTTTTTTTCAAACTTTTTTTGATTCATCTTTGTCCTCTCAAACTACTTGAAAAACCTAAAGAAAACTGATTGAACCTGACGTTGTTGTTAATTACTTGATTATGAAAAATTATGTAAGCCAGCAACCTATACAACTTTAACAATTGATGGCCCGAGACATTAAAAATATTTGGAACAATTGTCTGAAAGTGATTAGAGACAACATCGACGACCACAGCTATTCCACGTGGTTCGCACCGATTAAACCTCTGAAGCTTGATGGAAATGTTCTTACCATTCAGGTTCCCAGTAGCTTCTTCTATGAGTGGATAGAAGAACACTACATCGACTTGCTGAAAAAAACCATCCGCAAGGAACTGGGACAAGACGGCAAGCTTGAGTACAACATACTTGTTGATTCGTCGCAGAATGGCAATAACATTACAGTTAATTATCCTTCTTCAGACCGCGAGATGCTTAAGAATCCACCGGTTGATATTCCACTAGACATCAACAGGGGAACATCAAAAGAAATCCCGAATCCATTCATCATCCCTGGTCTGAAAAAGATCAAGGTGAACTCACAACTGGTTGAAAGCCTCAATTTCGACAACTTTGTCGAGGGCGACTGCAACCGTTTAGCTCGCTCTGCTGGTTTGGCTATTGCCAAAAATCCCGGCAAAACCTCTTTCAATCCTTTATTTATATACAGCGACACCGGTTTGGGAAAAACTCATCTCGCTCATGCCATTGGCATTGAAGTGAAAAAGAACTTTCCCGATAAAACTGTTTTGTATGTTCAGACTCCTGAATTCCTGAATCAGTTCATTGATTCGGTGAAGGATGGTACCACCAACGATTTTGTTCATTTCTATCAGATGATTGATGTTTTGATCATGGATGACATCCATCATCTGGCAAAGAAACTTAAGACGCAGGATGTGTTTTTTCAATTGTTCAATACCTTGCACCAGAAAGGCAATCAGATTATCCTGACGTCAGACAAGCCACCGGTTGAACTCGAGGAAATTGAACCAAGGCTCCTGTCTCGCTTCAAATGGGGGCTGGCGGCCGATTTGCAAGTGCCTGATATTGAAACACGTATGGCCATTATCCATAAAAAGCTGCACAAGGATGGCCTCACCATGCCCGAAGATGTGGTTGAATATCTTGCCTATAGTATTTCGACCAATATCCGCGAGCTCGAAGGTGCCTTGATTTCGCTTGTTGCCCATTCGTCGTTTAACAGGAAGCCTATCACCATCGAGCTGGCAAAGACCATGATCGATCAATATGTGCGAAATTCGAAACGCGAAATCTCGATCGATTACATTCAAAAAATGGTGTGTGACTATTTCAACATTTCGGTCGATCAGATGCATAGTGCTTCACGAAAGAGGGAAATTGTTCAGGCCCGTCAGCTGGCCATGTATTTTGCAAAAACACTTACCAAAAACTCATTGGCAAGCATCGGCGTTGACATTGGAGGGAAAGATCATGCTACCGTCTTGCATGCAGTGAGAACGGTGCGCAACCTGATCGATACCGACAAGCATTTCAGGGTGTATGTCGAAGAGATTGAAAAGAAAATAAAGCTGTAAAACAGCTTTGTTCATAAGGGGTCCGGCCTGTGAAAACAGGCCGGTTTTTTTTTGTGGCTTACAAAATTTACCTTTGCAAAAAATTTCAGCTATGGATTTCTCCTGGTACGAATATGTGTTGCTGCCCCTTTTGATTTTTTTCGCCCGTATAGCCGATCAAAGTGTGGGAACGCTCAGACTTATCTTCCTTTCACGCGGAATGAAACTCTGGGCACCTATTCTTGGCTTTTTCGAGGTGATTATCTGGATTCTTGCCGTGGGTCAAATCATCAGCGACTTGACCAACGTGGTGGCCATTGTGGCCTATGGAGCTGGTTTTGCCACCGGCAATTATATCGGAATGCTTATCGACGACAAACTCTCGATTGGAACCGTGATTGTCAGGGTCATTCCCAAGCAGGATTCATCTGAGCTGATCGCCCATTTGTCTTCACAGAACTTCGGACTCACCATTATGGATGCTGAAGGGTCAAGAGGACCTGTGAAAATCATTTTTTCCATCATCAAACGGAAAGATCTGGCCGCATTTGTCGACACAGTGAACACTTTTCATCCGAATGCTTTTTACACGGTCGAAGATGTCAGAGCAGTGACCGAAGGAGTATTTCGCTCGCATAAAAAACGATCACTTTTTTCGCTCAACAGCCGCAAAAGCAAATAATTTCATTTCAATCTGCCGCACAAAGTTTTCTGTACTGTTCAAGCAAGTGGACGATGGTTTGCCTGATGTGATAATGCTGCGCAATGTGTTGAGGTGCATTTTGTGCATAAAGCTCCAGCATATCGGGGTGATGATATAATTCTGCAATAGCACTTGCCAATTCCTGAGGGTTCTTACGGGGAACCACAAGCCCGTTTTGCCTGTCTACTACCAGCCCCCTGTTTCCCGGAATGTCGGTGATCACAGACGGAATGCCACAACTCATGGCTTCGATGACCGATTTGCATATGGCCTCGCCATAAATCGAACTGAGTACAAAAAGCTGACTGGCTTTAACCAATTCAAGCGAATCGCTCCGGTATCCAGTGAAAATGATCCTTTCGCTCATGGGGCTGCGGGCAGCAAGTTTACCTGCTTTGCCCGAATTCAAACCCCGACCAATGAGAATAATATATATAGGTATTTGAAGCTCTTTTAAATAAGTGGCTTTCAATAAATATTTCAATCCTTTCATCCGACGGGCATTGGCCACCATGGTAACACAAAATGCCGAATGTCCGACCCCAAGAGATGGCAGATCACCTTTTTTAATTTGACTGTACCATGCCGGATCGTGCCCTTTGGCAACACAAAATGCCTTCTTTCTTGTAAAAAGAGTATTTCTGTTAATCAGATCGGCAACAGCTGGCGCAATACACCATATGCCGTCCACCCTGGGGTGCAGATACTTGAAATATGCCATTGGATCCCACCAGTGTATGTTACCACAGTATCCCCGGTACAAAACCACTTTCACCGGAAGACGACGGGCTGCCCTGATTCCATTAATAATGGCCTTGCCATTGAAAAGATGAAGCACATCGAATTTGCCATCAATCAACTCGCGCCTGATGAATGAGATCTCCTTGCGCCCGAATTTCTTTTGTGTCCTGAAACGAATAACCCGTATCCCCGCATTTTCAAACACTGGTATGTATTCCGATCCTTCTGGTGTCATAATGGTGATGTGATGCCCTTCACGGTGCATTCCTAGCATGACCTCGGCCTCTGGCCGGGATGAATTGAGGCCGGAATAATTACTTATCACCAGTATTTTTAACTGCTTCACGCTGCAAATGTAATTGATTTCATGCCGATTTCATGAAGAATTTTTATTCGTTTTACCAAATTGTATATGTTAATTGAAAGCTAATTTTTCCTAAGTCTACTATTTCGGTAGAAAAAGTATATATTTGCATCAAAATTATTTTATGAAAACCATTGTTTATGCTTTTGCTCTTGTTGCAATGCTGCAGTTGAGCGGTTGTGGTACATCCACAAATGAATCAGGATCAGATAAAGAACTATCGGGCCACCTGAGCATTTCAGGCGCTTTTGCCCTGTATCCGATGACACAAAAGTGGGCCGAGGAATTTATGAAGGAAAATTCATCGGTGCGTATCGATATTTCAGCAGGTGGAGCAGGGAAGGGCATGACCGATGTGCTGAACGGGATGGTCGATATGGCCATGTTTTCGCGTAGTGTTTCTGCCGAAGAAGAGCAGCAGGGTGCATGGAAAATTGCTGTGGCAAAGGATGTGGTGTTGCCAACCATCAATGCCAGCAATCCGGTTTATGCCGAATTGATAACCCGGGGTCTGACCAAAGAT
>CAZLHV010000204.1:0-5939 GCA_964559205.1 uncultured Bacteroidaceae bacterium | reverse complement strand
ATTTGCGGGTAAATCCTGTTATAGATCTGGAAAGGATCTTCGTTAAAAGGTTCTCGCATGGTATCATTCAAACTGTATGTGATATAGTTTATGTCGGTCACATTAAATGCATCGGTTCCCGGGTTGGTTTTTTCCAAATCAGGAGCACCATTGACTGATTTGAAGTTGTGGGATGCTTCCTTACAAATATTATAAACAATATTTTGACTGCAAATAGGATAATCGGCGTTGAGCCAGAGTCCTGGGATATCTGATGACATGAAATAAGCGGCGCTGACTTTATTCACGTTGTAACAATAAATGTCGAGAATATCGCCCAGTTCAAGTGCAGGCACTGCTATTTTGGCTGCAGACGCATTGTCTTCATCGTACATCAGGGCAGATTCAATAAGCACATTTTCGTCGATCTCAGCGACCTGAGACACGATGGCGTCCTTGGTATCAACTTCAATCACCCGTCCATCGGCTTTGGTAATTTTGATTCCGTAGAAGTCTTTATCATTTAGGCTGCAAACAAAGCCCAGTTGAGAGAATTTGTCAATGGCAGCCTTGTCGTTGAGCTTAATGCGGCGATGAATCCATCCATGCCAGATAAAATCGTTTCTTCCGCTTTTCTGCGCTGTATAGACATACTTTTGATACAGAATCACAGCTGACTCATTTTTCCATTTATCAGGAACGGCGGTTGCGTCAAATCCGGCATCTTCATCATTCAGAATCAGATTTTTAATTTTAACAGATTCTTCCTTGAGCTTGTTGCTTTGTGCCGAGGCTGATATCATCAAGCCTGTGAGCAGAATAAGGGACAGAAAAACTTTCATGGTGCATTATTTTTTTAAGACAATTTGTTCCTTGTAGAATCGTACAAGTTTTTTAATCGCATCGTTCCAGGCAGGGAACTGTGATTTTGACAATTGAGTCGAGGTGGTCCAAAGATGTTTGTTGTATTCAATCACATTTCCTTTTTGCTCGTAGGTAAGCCTGAAGTGAAAATCGCCCACATCGGTGCTGAACGATTCAGGTAAGTAATCGATCTGATAGCCTTCGGGAATCCTGAAGAAAATTTGTGAAACATCATTATATTTATGTGAGAAGATAAAGTCGGTTTTGCGATCCGATTCCATTTCATAACCATATAAGTGAAAGTCGGTTTCAAGATTCACATACAGTTCATTGCCGAGTGCGGTGATCTGATTGTCGACAAAAATGCTGTCGCTGATGTCGATAGGATTGGCTCTTTTACTCAGGTCGCTGATTTTGACGTCCCGAACAGAAATGTTTTTATCTCCGTTCCGAAGGTAGTTGTTCAGTGCTTCTTGTTGATCAGGGGTTCCAATCAGTTCATATGCATTTAAGAAGCGCACTTTCGACTCGCCGTTGATTTGAATTTTTTGCGTTCCGAACAATCGGTTATTGTTGAGATTAATGCTTAGATCTGCGGTGGTTGTAATCAGATTCCTCTCGTGAGAGAAGGTAGGAATGGTGTCAACGATATATTTGTCACCATCTTCAATCAGGCAGGGACGGCCCTGAATGCGATCGGCATAATCGAACATGGCAATTTTTACTTCTGTGGGATCGAGAAAGATGCGTTGATCGTTAATAAAAACAACACAAATCACATGATTATCAACGGCAATACTTGGCTTGTCATAATTATAAGGGATGCCTTTGGTGCCAAGCCATACCAAACGGGCATCGTATCCGGCCTCTTTCAGCATTTCACACAAGAGGTTGGCCTGACCCTTACAGTCACCATAGCCATTTTTCAAAACCGATTGAGTCGATTCGGGCTTGAAACCCATAATGCCATTTTCAAACGCAATATAGCGTATGTGCTCCTGTACCCAATGAAACATGGCATCGATTTTTGCATAGTCGTCGCTCAGATCTTTGGTCAAATCCTGCACCAGTGGGGTGATCGTTGCCCTTTCGTTGCCGGCATCGATCACCAGCTGATGATACCAGGCATATAAGCCATCGAGGTTTCCCAGCATGGTCACTTGCTTCGAGGTGCCGGCACCAATCGATTTGAAACAAAAATACAAATGAGGATAAACCGAAGCAACGTGAGGGCTGTGGTCTTCATTTTTCATTGCAGGCATGTTACGGGCAGTATAGGTGTGAACTGTTGTGCCGTTTGCCAGAGTCTTCTGAGTTTTTGTGATATCGTATCCGTTGAAATTCATTTCAATAATCTCGACCTCGAGCCACGATGGCACTGAAAGGGTCACAACGCGCTGATCTATTGGCTGCGACTCGGTGAAGTACAATGAATTGAAATACTTGATATCGTGGTAATTCACATTATAGTTGTATTTGGCATCCTCGCCGATACGGCTTAGCAAAAAACTATAGGCCGTAAACTTTGAGTCATTATAAAATATCCCCTCTCCGTAATGATTCATTTTAAGCGTATTCACCATCATGGCCGATAAATTGTTGAATCCCGATATTTTGATAAAATCATTATGAAAAACCAAATGATTGTAATAGGTTCCCGAGGAAAGGCTCACAAATCGATAGCTTTTTTTCTCGAGCACGGTGGCCTCTGAATAATCGCGGTTTTTTATCTGATTCGCAGTGCTTTTTTCAAAACTCACATCGATGTCAGATTTCGTAAAATAGACGTCCGAATCAGGGTGTTTTTTCTTTTGTTCCTGTGCAAGCAATTTATCGGCTTCACTTATGGTTTGCCCATTGGCCAAGATCAAAGTGCTGATCAACAACACTAAGGTGTATAGAATTTTCATGTGTATTTTGTTATCCCGCAAATATAAAATAAATATTTACAGAATAATCACAAAGTTTAGAAAAAAAATCAAGTGAAGGAGCACTCCATCCAATCCAACCCGCATTTGTCAAGTCTCGCAAGCCTCAGCTCATTTTCTTTCACTTGATCGGCCGCAGCACGAACTCTGATGTAATTATCCGTAAATCCATACCTGTACCCGTCCTTCTGGCTGCTTTCAAACAGAACCATTCTGCTTTTCCCTTGCTGTGTTTCGAAAAATACCAGCTGTTTTTTTTGTCCTAATTCAAGCAGTTTGCCAACCCTGATACGAATTTCGTGAGGTTTCACTTTGTGATCGTATTGGCTTGCTTTTGCCAAGGGCCGATCGCTGTATGGAAAAACATGTAAATAGCTGATATCCAGTGATTCGATAAAATGAAATGTTTGCTCAAACTCATCGTCAGTTTCTCCTGGAAATCCCGTAATCACATCGGCTGCAATGCAAGCATCGGGTAGCATTTGCCTGATGAGTTCGGTTTTTTCTCTGAAAAGGCTGGTGTCGTAACGACGGTGCATTCGTTTCAGCGTTGCATCGCAGCCGCTTTGTAACGGCAGGTGAAAATGTGGCATCAGAACAGAAGAACCTGCAACCCTTTCAATGATTTCTGTGCTTAACAGTTCCGGCTCTGTACTTCCGAGGCGGATTCTTACATGACTGATTTTATTGTCGATGGCGTTGAGCAGTTGCGCGAATGATTCTCCTCTTTCAATCCCGAAGGTGCCAATGTTGACCCCTGTCAGCACAATTTCGCGAATGCCACCTGCCTGAATTTCCTGAATATTTTGCAGCACCCCTTCGATGGTATGACTGCGGCTGTTTCCACGAGCATAGGGAACGGTACAGTAGGTGCAGTAATGATTGCAGCCGTCCTGGATTTTCAGAAAACTTCGGGTACGCTGCTCGATACTGTACGCCGAAGAGAAGGGAAGATCACCTTTTGTGTCTGGATGAATCAACAAAGTGTTGCTTTTCGATGATGCACTGAGCAGCGCCGGAATCTGCATTTTTAATGCGTTGACAATCAAACGGTGTTTGACAGGTTGCAGGAGATCGGACAAACTATGGCCATGCACATCGACCATGCAGCCCGTAACAACGATTTCGGCCAAAGGAGCCGTTTTTATAAGTTTTGAGATGCTTTGTCGTGTTTTTTTTTCAGCCACATGTGTTACCGCACAGCTGTGCACAATAATAAAATCGGCCAGAGAGGCCTGTTTGGTTTCGGTCCAGCCCATACCAGCGAGTTGGCGAACAAGAGCGGCCGATTCGGCAAAATTGAGCTTGCAGCCAAGGGTCGTAATAAAAAACGCGGGGTGTATGATGCCAGACATGGAAATAAAATCAGATTTGAAAACTTTGATTAGTTTTGCAAAATTAACCAATATAGTTTTTGTATGAATAAACTCGCAGTTGTAGCTTTTGGCGGAAACGCATTGCTCCGTGGCGATCAGAAAGGCACTTATGCCGAGCAGGTTGAGAACGTGCGTGCCACTTGTGAAAACCTCGTCGATCTCATTAAGCAGGGTTTCGACATTGTGATTGGTCATGGCAACGGCCCTCAGGTCGGTAATGTGATGCTTCAACACGATGCCGGAGAAGAAAAACATAATGTTCTGGCCCAGCCCATGCATTTTTGTGTGAGCGAAACTCAGGGATCAATTGCTTATCTCATTGAACAGCAGTTGCAGAATGTGCTGAAAAAGCACGACATTCATAAGAATATTTTGTCGTTAGTCACGCGTGTGGTGGTCGACAAGAATGATCCGGCCTTTCAGAATCCGACCAAACCTGTTGGACCATATTATACAAAGGATCAGGCCGATCAACTCGAGAAGCTTCAGGGCTGGGTATTTAAGGAAGATCCCCGTGGACGTGGCTGGCGCCGTGTGGTGGCATCGCCCAAGCCGGTTGATATTGTGAACTGGCAGACGGTTGAACGTCTTGCCCGTGAAGGAAACATTGTGATTACTGTTGGTGGCGGCGGCATACCGGTGATTGAAAATGCCGAAGGCATGATGGAAGGCATCGATGCAGTGATTGACAAGGATCTGGCTTCGGCCACCCTGGCCATTAAAATCAAAGCCAACGATTTCTTCATTCTCACCGACGTGCCCAATGTGTTTATCAATTTCAACAAACCCGAGCAGAAGAAGCTTGAAACGGTGACCATTTCAGAAATCGAAAAGCATCTGGCCGATGGTCAGTTTACTGAAGGCAGCATGGCCCCGAAAGTCAGAGCTTGTGTCATGTTTGTTAAAAACGGAGGTAAAGAAGCCATTATTACCGAAGCAACCGAGTTGAAAAATTCTGCTGCCGGAACAAAAATAATTGCTTAATTTAGCCCCTTGATCAAAAAAAACGGCAATGATTTGTCCGAAATGTAAAGCCGAAATGAAACCCGGCGCACGATTTTGCCACGTGTGTGGCTTTGACACACAGTCAGTTCAACAACAAACCGTAAACCCAATTCAAACAACAAATACTATGGAACAAAACACAAACCAACCCGCACCTGAACAACAAAATAGTCAGGGATTTGATTTTTCAAAGATTCCAACTACTGGAAAAGTTCTGGCTGTAATTGGCCTCGTTGGAATTATTGCTTCATTCTTGCCATTGTACAAAATTAATGCAGGCTATTTTGGCTCCGTTAGCTTTAGTATGATTAATGCATGGCAAGGGGTAATTTGCTTACTGGCTTTTGCAGGCTTAATTGTATTTTCTTTATTTGGTGCAAACATGAAAATGGATCAAAAGTTATTAGCTGGTATGCCTAAATATATGTCATATACTGCGGCAGCTTCTGCTTTGATCATTATTCTACAGCTTACATCTAATTCTATTCCCTTGCAATTTTTAGGAATCGGATTTTACTTAACAATTGTTTCTGCGGCTGCTGCGATTCTGGTTTCCCACGGCGTTATCAAAATGAAATAATGAAAGCACACGATTATTCATTTTGTCCGGAGTGCGGGCATAAGCTGGAGGGGGACGAGTATTTGTGCCCCTCTTGCGGTTTTAAGCTGGCCGAGCAGCCCCCCGTGGCCCCGCCTCCTGTAAGCGAACCTGTAGCACCTGCCGCACCACCGGCCGATGAATTCGTGCCCCCGGTGCCCCCGGTGACTCCTCCTGTCAATGAAGTAC
>CAZLHV010000203.1:0-5962 GCA_964559205.1 uncultured Bacteroidaceae bacterium | reverse complement strand
TGTAATTCTTGTTCTGATTGTGTCAACATGTTTTGGCCAAAAAGAGCTTAAAAAACTTAAAAAAGCCTATAAGGCCAAATCGCAAAGCCAGTTGGAATCTTTCCTGCAGCAATGGCAAAGCGAATCAAAGCCAATTGCATCGCCCGATTCATTAAGCGATCTGCAAAAAGACGTGTATCAGATTTATGAGGACTTTTATAATCCGTTCAATTTGAGCAGAGTCGGATCCGGAGAATGGGGCGCTAGTCTGTATGCAGGGATTGATTATGTCATCATACAAAACCAGTTACTGATCAATTGGTACAAAATAGACACTTTGAATTTTTGGTTTTTTGAAGATACCGATTCGCTAATTTTGTCAAAAGAGATGGTCAGCAACTTCAGACCGGATATTACATTTGAGCAGGCCAAAACCTTGTATTTGTTTCCGCAGTACGCAAAAATGATTAACAAATTTCTGGGGAGCAAGAGTTATCCATTGGGTTTTGGTGGAATCATGAATCCCTCCAGAGCCAAGGGCGAAAGCGCAGAAAGGCTCGAGTTTCTGAATGAAAAACTAAAGGTTATTCATGGTCATTGGGGAGGTTACTGGCATATTGAAACACATCCGTATGTGTACAGCATTGATTTCAACAAAGATAGAACAATTGCATCGGTGAATTTCAGGTTGGGATATCAGGGTGGTTCGGCCACATACATTAAAAAAGATGGAAAATGGGAAATGGAACAAGCAGGATTGACCTGGATTGAATAAATGGAAAATACTCAAAAATACAAGTACCATTGCCGCCCCGGATATGGCTCAGCGGAATTGCTGATTGAAGTTTTCAATGGAGCAGGTGACAACTCTTTTGGTGTTGATTTGTTTGATGCCATTGGCGAAATTCATCCACATGCAGCAGGATGTGAGGATCTGTGGTTGAACGATCAAAGACTATGTAAAATTCAGTCCGGTTGCGGACCGTTTGAAATTTCGAAAGACGTCTGGGGTTTTGTATTTATTCTGGCCGGTAAAAATCAGGACTGCAATACGCCCGACAGCCTGCATTGCGACACGATCTTTTACAACAAGTTGCAGGGACTGGTGGGTATCAGCATGTCCGACGGAAATTAGTGGGTGAGACGTTAGCAGTGAATGGATACATATTTCATGAATGATTGGTGTAAAACGATAACTTACAGTCATGATCAACCTGATAAAAACCAACCTTCTGTGATTAAAAAATGACAGCATTGCATTGATCATTTCACCAACTTTCTACCTGCCCCATGCTAATGTCACAAAAACAGCCCAACATTGTTTAAACCAAACAAAAACATCATTTTGACAAATCAATTGTAAATTAACGAAACTGCGCTGGTTTAGGTAATCAAAATGCTAAACATGAAAAGTCTTTTTGCGAGAACACTGAATATTTGTGAAACAAGCTGATCTCGCTTGTCGGAATTGGTCATAAGACAGTTACATGAACACACATAGAAATTTAAATTGAATGAAATCTTTACCATGCAAAAATTTGATTTTCACAAACATACAACACTATTTAGAAGCATTAAATTTTAGATCATACTCGTCGCAGGTAAAATGTATTCTATATCTTTGCTGCGAATAAACTAAATTCAAACGGATATGAAAAAGCATAATTTCAACGCCGGCCCGGCCATTCTGCCCCGGATTGCTATCGAAAACACCGCAAAAGCCGTTCTCGACCTGAACGGAATTGGCATGTCGCTGCTCGAAATCAGTCACCGCAGCAAGGACTTTCAGGCTGTGATTGACAATGCAGTGGCTCTGATGAAAGAAGTGATGGGTATTCCCGAAGGCTACCACGTGTTGTTTCTCGGCGGTGGTGCAAGCACCCAGTTTTGCATGGTTCCATTCAACTTTCTCAAAACCAAGGCCGCTTATCTCGAAACCGGTGTGTGGGCAAAGAAAGCGCTGAAAGAAGCTAAAGGTTTTGGCGAAGTGGTTACTGTAGCCAGCTCTGCTGACCGCAATTTCTGCTACATTCCCAAAGGCTGGAACGTGCCTGCCGATGCCGACTATTTCCATATCACCACCAACAACACCATTTACGGAACCGAAATCCGCGAAGATTACAGTTGCAACATTCCGCTTATTGCCGACATGTCGTCCGATATGTGCAGCCGCCCGGTTGACGTAAGTAAATATGCCATGATTTATGGCGGAGCTCAAAAGAACATCGGACCTGCCGGTGCAACGTTCGTCATCATCAAGGATGAGTTTCTGAAAAAAATCACCGACAGCCGTCATATTCCTACCATGCTCAACTACAACACACATGTAGCCGAAGGAAGCATGTTCAACACTCCGCCGGTGCTGCCCATTTATACCATCATGGAAGTGATGAAATGGCTCAAGGAAATTGGTGGCCTTGGGGTGATGGAAAAAATGAATATTGAGAAAGCTGATGTGCTTTACAATGCCATCGACAACAGCAAAATGTTTGTTGGAACTGCCGACAAAGACAGCCGCTCGTTGATGAACATCTGCTTTGTGATGCAGGAACAATATAAAGACAAAGAAGAAGCTTTCCTCGAATTTGCCAAAACCAAAGGTCTTATTGGTCTTAAAGGTCACCGCTCGGTGGGTGGTTTCCGTGCTTCGACCTACAACGCTCTTCCAAAAGAAAGCGTTCAGTATCTGGTTGATTGCATGGCCGAATTTGAAAAGGCAAATCTGTAATTTATTTCCAGACTATGAAAGAGGCCTCCATTGTGAGGCCTTTTTTTTTCGGAATAGCTCCGGCTTTTCATGAAAATGTTCAGTAACAAAAGCCAGATATGCATGGTCTGCCTCATAGAAAGTGTTTCAATTGAATGATATTTGAAACGTACGCTTTCTCCCTGTCCTCAGCGATTTTGAAAACGAAATGTAAAACACATGAATATCAATCAGTTATGCTGTGAGTAAAGGTCTGGGTTGAAATATGCATTTGCATGTTTCAAACATTGAAAAAAAATCGGCAGCAATTCAAAATTTTATACCTTTGGCTCAACGAACCAAAAAACAAAAAAGTCATGACAAAAGTACTGATAGCCACCGACAAACCATTTGCCGCATCGGCGGTGAACGGCATCCGCAAGGTTGTTGAATCGGCTGGTTTTGAACTCGTTTTGCTTGAAAAACACACTGAAAAGAAACAATTGCTCGATGCTGTTGCCGATGTTGACGCCATGATTGTTCGCAGCGACATTGTTGATGCCGAAGTGGTCGAGGCAGCTAAAAATCTGAAAATTGTTGTGCGTGCCGGTGCCGGTTACGACAACCTCGATCTGAAAGCCTGCACCGCAAAAGGTGTAGTAGCGATGAATACACCCGGACAAAACAGCAATGCTGTTGCCGAGCTGGCCGTTGGCATGATGATTATGATTGCCCGTAACAATTACGACGGCAGCAGCGGAACCGAAATCAAAGACAAAACCCTTGGCATTCATGCCTACGGATATGTGGGAAAGAATCTGGCCCGCATTGCAAAAGGCTTCAACATGAACATCATGGCCTATGATCCATTCATTGATAAAAGTGTGATGGAAAACGACGGCATCACTGTAGCTGCATCGGTTGAAGAACTGTACGAAAAATGCCAGTATGTGTCATTACATATTCCGGCCAACGATAAAACAAAAAAATCGATCAACCGCGAATTGCTGTCACGCATGCCCAAAAACGCCGTGCTGGTTAATACCGCCCGTAAAGAGGTCATTGACGAAGAAGGGTTGCTTCAATTGTTCGAAGAGCGTCCCGATTTTCGTTATGTAAGCGACAT
This sequence comes from uncultured Bacteroidaceae bacterium, assembly GCA_964559205.1. GTDB lineage: Bacteria > Bacteroidota > Bacteroidia > Bacteroidales > DTU049 > GWF2-43-63. Next base: position 2,171 of record CAZLHV010000203.1, on the reverse strand, counting down.
CGCTCCTGACAATGCAGCTGCCTTTGTCGAAAAATACAAATCACGCGTATTTTTTACACCCAAAAAGCTTGGAGCACAGACCTCAGAAGCCAACAACAATGCAGGTGTGGCTGCGGCCGAACAAATTGTTCGTTTCATTAAAGAGGGCGACGCAACTTTCCGCGTAAACTGACGATGCAAATTCCCTGATATGGAAAACAAATCGTTCAGTTTTTTCCGGTTCGAAGATTTGCGGATATACCACAAGGCACTCGACTATGCCCATTGGGTCAATGAACAATTGCGGCTGATGCATTCCGATCTCCTTTCGGATCAGTATCGCATGAGCTTTTCGAAATCAGCCATTCACATTGCCATCAATATAGCTGAAGGCAGCGGACGCAACAAGAGCCAGTTTGTGTATTATCTAAAAATGGCTCGCAGTGCAGTTCGCGAATGCGTTGTATTTACAACCGCAGGTCTTACCGAAGGTTATCTGAACCAGCAGCAACACGATGATTCGCGCAATACCCTGATCGAAATTTCGAAAATGGTGGGCGCTCTCATCACCTCGCTGCAAAAAGGAAGGAAAGAAGACGGAGACCACGATGATTTTGACGATCATGCCGGTCATCACGACCATCCGACTTTTGACGAAGAAAATGAATTTTAACCGATAAATCTCTTAAAGAATGGCTACATTGAAAGCTTTCAGAGGCCTGAGACCTCCGAAACAGATTGCAAAACAACTGGCGTCACGTCCCTACGACGTGCTCAACTCTGCCGAAGCACGCATCGAGGCAGATGGAAACGAATACTCGCTGTTGCACATCATTAAACCCGAAATTGATCTTGCTCCCGGCATCGATGAGCATTTACCCGAGGTGTATGAAAAAGCCAGCAGCAACTTCAGCATGTTCCGCGAAAAAGGCTGGCTCGTGCAGGACGATCGCGAATACCTTTATATTTACGCACAGACCATGAATGGTAAAACCCAGTATGGCATTGTGGGCGGAGCCAGTGTGGATGATTATCTGAACAACGTGATCCGCAAGCACGAGCTCACCCGTAAAGACAAAGAAGAGGATCGCATGAAGCATGTGCGTGTGACCAATGCCAATATGGAGCCTGTGTTTTTCAGCTATCCGGCTCTGCCAGAACTCGACAACCTGATTCTCGATTATGCAAAAAGTCACGAAGCTGAATACGATTTCACTGCCGACGATGGCGTTGGACATCATTTTTGGGTCATCCGCGAAGATGAAGTCATTAACAAAGTTATTTCGCTGTTCAGCACCATTCCAAACACCTACGTAGCCGACGGACATCACCGAACCGCTGCTGCAGCGCTTGTTGGCAAGGAAAAACGTTCGATGAACCCTGGGTATAGCGGAAAAGAAGAGTTTAATTATTTTCTCGCGGTGCATTTCCCTGATAATCAGCTCACCATCATCGACTACAATCGCGTGGTGAAAGACCTCAATGGTATGAGTGCCGCCGAAATGCTTGAAAAACTCAACGAAAACTTCGAAGTTGAGCTAAAAGGAGCAGAAATTTATAAACCTGACCGCCTGCACAATTTCAGCATGTATCTTGAAGGCAAATGGTATTCACTGACTGCAAAGCACGGCACATTCAACGACAATGATCCCATCGGCGTGCTCGATGTAACCATTTTATCGCAACTGGTTCTTGATAAACTGCTCGACATTAAGGATCTGCGTACCGACAAACGCGTTGATTTTGTGGGTGGCATCCGTGGTCTTGGTGAACTGGTAAAACGGGTTGATAGTGGCGAAATGAAAGCAGCATTTGCCCTGTATCCTGTCACCATGAAACAATTGATCGACATTGCCGATACCAACAACATCATGCCGCCTAAAACCACTTGGTTTGAACCTAAACTCCGCAGTGGTTTGGTGGTGCATTTGCTCGACTAAGCTCAAGCATATTGATCAAGCCTGTCCAATACCAACGGACAGGCTTTTTTTTTGACCATGTATGATTCTCTGAAGATACCATTTCGAAATATTGGTACCGGGAATATCATTTGCTTCATTTTATGAATACCGTAGAAGAAATTCTTGTTGGTTTTATGCTCCCAATTTCACCAGCAGGGAGTCCCATTTTGCTGAAAAACGCTGGTATATAAGCAGTCCCGCTACAATGCCCAATGTGTCGGCCAGCGCATC
>CAZLHV010000202.1:0-5963 GCA_964559205.1 uncultured Bacteroidaceae bacterium | reverse complement strand
GTTTTTTCTGCCCCAGGTCATGTAAAACACCGTCTCGGTACAACTGTCTGCTTTCAAAATCAGGCTGTCAAGCATGCGGGCATATGGAAACACATCGCTCTCAACTTCAGCGTCGGTAAACGATGGTCGCTGGCTTTGTTCCTGAAGAACCACATGGGTCCAGGCTCCCTGAGCAATGAGCGAGAGCGTTGTGGTATTGGTGCTGTGAGCTTCAAAAGTATATCCACCGGGCGTGTTCGACGAAAAGGCCAACGAATCGCCTGCCGAACGTGCCACATCGTGAACCAGCTGGGGTAGATTGTTGGCTGCGGTGTAGCTGTTGCCAAGAAACAAAACCCTAAGTGTATCCTGTCCAGAAACGAGCAAGCTGAATGCCATGCAAAAAAGCAGAAAAACAATGCGCATGTAAGTTTTTTTGCAAAAATAGAAAAGCTTTCAACATTTGGTTGACCGTTGAAAGAATTAATTTGGTCATACAAGGAAAATCGTGTTATATTTGTTTGACTGAAGAGATAGAAAATTGGCTCGAGTATTTTTTTAATTGTTGTATCGATATGAAAGCAGCATTTATAGGATTCATATTTGGATGCTTTGTCATTTATGCACAGAGCCAGAATTTACTTAATCTCCAGATGCCCGAAAAGGGTTTTGAGAGAAATTCAAGTGGCGTTTTTGATCAATTGGGTCATCTGAATAAGGAAGCTGTTTTTGTCTATTCAGGATTGAAATTCGATGTTATTTTAAGAAATTCAGGCTTTTCCTTTCAGTTTTTTTCTCAAATGGATGAGAATAACAACTTCAACTATTACAGATTGGATTATTCCTTTAAGAATACTTCCAATCGACTTGAAATACTTGTTGGGGATTCAAAGCCAAATTACAAAACAAACAGAATACAATCAAAATATGGAGCAACAGTTACGGAGTCATATCATCAGATTGTGTATCATAACATATACGAAAACATTGATTTGGTTTTTGAAGCGACTGAAAGTAAAGAATACCCTATTAAATATTACTATGTTTTGCATCCCGGGGCAGATGTAAATGATATTGAAATATTAATCGAAGGGTTCAACAGCATAGATGTACAGCAAGATTGTATTTCATTTAAAATGCAGGATGGTCTTTTTAAGGATAGCTTACCTGGAACTTATACATCAGACGCTAGTGATGATGCATCCAAAAGAGAATACTTTCCATGTGTTTATACGAAAAAAAACGGCAATTCGATCGGGTTCCAGTTCTTACATTCTGTTGTTTCAGGCAAAACAGTGTATATCGACCCTTTGCCAGCTTCATTTTCAACTTCATCATTTGGCGGATCCGGATTTGAATCGGGTCAGGATATTATTGCAACAGACTCTTCATATTACATAGTTGGCTACACAAATTCGATTTCAGGAATTGCAACAAGCGGAGCTCATCAGGGTGTTTTGGCAGGAAATTTCGATGCCTTTTTATATAGAGCAGACTACACGAATAATATCATTTTCGCAACATATTTTGGTGGAAGTGGTAATGATATGGGTGAGGGTATATCTATTGGAGACAATCATTCGGTATTTATCACCGGTACAACGGCAAGCAACAGTGTTTTTGGTACGGCGGGAACTCATAAGGACACGTTGAGCGGAGTATCAGATGCTTTTATAGCAAAATTCGATGCAAATGGGAACCTGACATGGAGCACATATATGGGCGGTGATGCTACTGAAACAGGAGCGGAAATCGGCTATAGATCAAATGTGGGGTTGTTTGTTTGTGGTTCAACCAAGTCCTCATCTGGTGTTGCTTTTGGCAGCACTTCTCAGCCGGTGTTTTCGGGTATTGAAGATGGATTTATTGCCTCTTTTGACACGCTTACGGGACAGCTTTTATGGTCAGGCTATTGTGGTGGTCCAGAATCTGACAGGTTGAATGGCTTGTCAGTGAATAACGCCTTTGTGATTGTGGGAGGTGAAACAAGTTCAACAAGCGGAATTTCAACTGGTGGTTCTCACCAGTCTGCTCATGGCGGGATGCTTGATGGTTTTGTGGCAAAATACAATCTTTCAGGGATTAAACAATGGGCGTCCTATTATGGAGGATCTTCTGACGACGGGGTAGAAGATGTGGTCTTTGATTTCAGCGGGAATGTATACATTACTGGTTTCACGAAGTCGAGCAATGGCATTTCTACATCTGTGTCTTATCAGCCTTCTTTTGGAGGAGGTATTGACGCTTTTCTTGTGAAATTTAATTCGCTTGGTGTCAGAAGTTATGGTACTTATGTTGGTGGAGCAGGCGATGATTTGGGAAATGGAGTGTGTGTTAGTAATACAAAAACTTTTATTGCAGGATACACAACTTCTGCTACTGGTATTGCAAGTAATTCTGCAGCCGATCAGACTTTTGATGGTGGATCTGATGCCTTTTGGGCATGTTTTCATCAAGTCACAGGTGCAAATTTATGGAGTACATATGTAGGTGGTGGCGCCAATGATTTCGGCACATCTACTTCATTTGACACTGAGACCAGCAGGTTTTTCATGACGGGCTATTTCGAAGCTGTAATTCTCCCAAATTCTTCAAGTTCTCCTGGCGGAACTTATTATATTGATTCTTTAGGATTTATTGGTTTTTCAGGCATTGGCAACAGCGGTGGATCATCGTCTGCCGGAACTGCTCAAGGCACAGACAGTGATTGTACATTTTCTATTACGACAGGTTCAAACTCGCCAGTTTGTGCCGGAACGCAATTAAATGTGTTTGCTTCATCCTCTTCGGCAGCAACCTATTATTGGTCTGGCCCGGGCGGATTTGCGAGCAATGCGGCTTCAAATTCAATGATGGCAGGAATGCAATACAATGGCCCTTTTAGTGTTTTTGCAGTCGATGCCAATGGATGCATGGCAAGTTCTACTGTTAATGTTGTTGTGATGACTCGGCCTATCATCTCTTTGACTGGTTGCAGTATGTCTCCTGTTTGCGCAGGTGTTTTGTCGTTTACAGCCGGAGGTGCCAATACGTATAATTGGAATGGGTTACCAAGCGGTACCATCGTTTTTCCTAATTCATCAATGATAAATCCTGCATACTGCCAAAGTGGCGGTTTTAGTGTTGTTGGCGTTTCTGCAATGGGTTGTTTCAGCGACCCTATTTCATGTTTAGTCAATGTAATTCCAATCCCCTTCCCAAGCTCAGTCACTGTAAATGGCGCCACTCAAACAGTGGGTACAACAAAATCGCTTTGTGTTGGTCAGTCACTAAATGTAAGTATCACAATGCCTTCATACTCCTATGGGCCAATAACATATCAATGGACTGGTCCCAATGGTTTTATTGCAAACACATCTGGTTTTTCAATTCCAGCGGTGACTGCATCGAATCAAGGACAGTATAAATTGCATATGTATTTTTCGAATTATGGGAACTGTAATCCAACAGGCGGTTCTATTGGAAGTTGTTATTTGGGAGATTATAGATTTAACCTAAATGTCAATACCGGACCTGCGATTTCTGTCAGTTCCAATGCTCCTGTGTGCATGGATGATACACTACGTATTTTTTCTAGTGGTGCTGTGTCTTATCAATGGAATGGACCTGATGGTTTTGTTTCTTCAAATCAATCGCCTACTATTCCAAATGTTGCTTTGGCAAATAGTGGTAACTATTCATTAACGGCTACAGGTTCCAATTCATGCACAAGTGTAACAAACATTTATGCAGAGGTTTTGCCTGCTCCGATCATAGATGTAAATGTTGAAACACCAATCTGTACCGGAGATTCTTGTCAATTAATTTTCTCAGGAGCAGATTATTATGAATGGTTTGGCCCTGATTCAGTGATTCAGTATAATGACACCACATTTTTCATGGCTTCTCTCTCTGATAATGGCTATTATTCTATTGAAGGAACAGGGAACAACGGATGCAAAAATGACACATCTTTTTATTTGCAGGTTCATCAACCAGCAATAATAGGCTTTTCATTACCGGAATTAGTGTGTATAAACGACTCTCTGACCTTTCAAGCCATCAACGCATTAAGTTGTGATTGGTTATATCCCGATGGATCAAGTCATCAAGGTGTGTATCAATCCATTTCGCCTATTTTGCCTGAAGATTCCGGCATATACTATCTTAGTGCTACTGATAGCAATGGTTGCATCATTAAATTACTAGACACATTGAGTCTGTTTCCGTTATCCATAATGAATGTTTGTCCAGATATTAATATTTGTCAATCAGATACTGCTCATTTTTGGGCAAGCGGGTTAAATTCATACATCTGGAACGGCCCATTGATGAATAATGTTAGTTTTCAGGATACGCTTTTCCATGTATCCAATGCAAACTGGGATGGTTTGTATTTTGTCAACGGTCGTGATAGCAATAACTGCCGGTATTCCGATACAGTACATCTACACGTGTTTGATCATCCAAGCATCCAGATTAATTCCAACGATCCTGTTTGTGTTGGAGATTCTCTTATTATTCAGGCTACTGGCGGAGGTGCATATCACTGGACTGGGCCACAGAACTTGCAGAATTTCTCTCCTTTATTAATCATCCCAGTCACCTCATTGAGCGATAGTGGATCATATGTGATTGTAGTTGTTGATACTAATGGTTGTTACGCAGACTCAGTAATAAATCCGGTGATTATCGAGATTCCAATGATTTCAGCAACCAGTAATAGTCCTGTTTGCTTGGGAGACAGTTTGGTTCTGAGTGCCTTTGGGGGTGATCATTTTTATTGGACAACTCCAGATGGTCAAGTCATTGAGCAACAAGTACTGATTATTCCAACAGCAAGCTTTGCTGATTCAGGTTTTTATCACGTTTTTTCATCGGAGCAAAACAGTTGTTTTTCCGACACTATCTCAATAAATACTTTCATCGAGCAAAGTATCGTTACCGCTGCATCTAATTCACCAATTTGTGTCGGAGACCGTTTGATTTTAATGTCAGAAGGGTATGATAGCATTTGCTGGTTTACCCCCAACAACCAAATCTTCGTTGGTGATACTCTGCTGCTTTCTGGCCTTATTCCGGCAGATTCTGGCTTCTATTGTGCTTTTTCGGCTGGCGCTCTGTGCCCCGATACCAGTTGTACTTGGGTGCAGATTTTTGAATATCCGGTAAATTGTAGCATTCAGGGAAATTCCACTACAACGTATGGTCAATGTTATTGGTACTCTGTCTCTTGCTCATTTTCCTCTATCAATTGGAATGCTGTGAATGGATCAATTTTGCAGGGGCAGGGAACCGACAGTGTTTTTGTTTGTTGGAATAATAATGCTTCTGGACTTATTCAAGCAATGATCTTTAATGGTCCATGCTCTCATACTGATTCAATGAATATCAGTGTTGAAACTGGCTTAGAGAATTATGCAGAAAGCAACTTATTTATCTATCCTAATCCGGCTTCTGATTTTATCAACATTTCTTTTGATTCTGAAATTTTCTCTGTTTGCATCCGTGATCAAGCAGGTCGCTCAATTCTAATTTCACAACCCAATAAAAGAATGGTTTCAATCGACGTCAATCAATTATCTCCGGGATTTTATCTGATTGAAATCGAATATAAAAACGGAACGAAGTTTTCTGGTTTTATCAGAGAATGAGTTTCGCTACCCTTGTCATGAATTATTTTTTATGAATGACTCCAAATCATTGCTTGATTTTCTTTTTCGTCGTTTTAAAATATTGAGCAATTGTAATTCAAATTGTTAATGAAAACCTTGTATTTATCTGTTAGAAATAATCAGCGGGTAAATACGTCTTACCTTACACATGACTCCATTTCTCTTAAAGGTCTTTTTTTATCCTCTGAGGGATTTGGGGCTCCGCCGGGGCGCTGGCAGTCTGGTGCTTTTTAACCTAGACCATATAAACAAATGTTAAACGCGACCTGCCTCAACCGGGTTTTTGTCACGAAATTTGCAGCTCGTGCCTCGCCGGCAAATTTGCGCGCC
>CAZLHV010000201.1:0-5963 GCA_964559205.1 uncultured Bacteroidaceae bacterium | reverse complement strand
TATATACAGCTATATCATGGCGAGCCACTGATTAAAATATTCACAGAGGATCGGGCTGAATACATCGATGCATTAAATGTCACTGAGGAAAAAGAAGATATAAGTATTTTCAGAGATTTCATTTGTCGTCAGCAAATAAAATTCTATGAATCAGAGTTGAACAAACTCAACAGCAGTAAATCTGGATTTTCTTTGTTGTTTTAATGTAAGAAAATTACCACTGGGAACCATCGGGTAAAGACCCAGTCGTGTAACTCATATTTCGCATTCGTGAATGTGCGATGAACCAAAATATGGGGTTTCAATTCTGCTTTTTTTCTTATATGGGGAAATAATCCTTAATTTTGTATGAAATCAAAATACACGGGTTATGAAGCCAAAAAAAAATGAGATTTATAATCTTATTGGTGAAAACAATCTCGATTTATCTAAGAGGCCGCTTTCGAATTGCTTATCATATGTTGATGGAATTGAATTTTTTTCGACAGAAAGACGTAAATCAAGTATTCAAATTGAGGAATATCAAAAGGGTCTTTTAATAACTCTGAATCTAGACAGTTTTGGTTTTCGAAATGAGTTATATCCACTACCTTTTATAAATATTAAGGAAATTGTTTTTTCTCAATCAGTAAGCAATATTTTATGCAAAATTCATATACCTGAAAAGATTATAACGTTTGAGCTTCAAAAGAAGTCTTTAAAAAAGGTGTATGATTTCTTTATTAATTGCGAGATGAGCCCTACTATTTCAATTGAATTCGAGAATAAAATAGAAAATAATGAAAAACAAGATTTAAGTAAAGGAAAAGACTCATCAATGACTTTAGCAGGTATATTATTGTTTGCAATTCTGATTTTTGTAAATTTTTCATCCGAAATTCAAGAAATGATCTATTTGGAGAACGCATTATATTTGTATATTTTCATTTATTTTATAATACGCGTTTTAGTTACTGTTTGGGTTGAGAGTACTGCTCGAAAGAAAAATAGAAACTCTACAATCTGGGCTCTTTTTGCATTTATTGTTCCTTCCCTTGTATTAATTATTTTAGGGCAATTAAATAGGCGCAAATGATAATTATTATTTTCAGAATTTTATTTTCAAAGAAGTATTTTCACAAGATAGTTTACGAAAAACTCGTTGTTGTCCGCCCCTATGATTCATAGAACGATTCAACGTACTTGGATTGTCATACACTCAACTGCTGATTTCTTTTTACCTTCGCAAAAATCTTTCGCATGAACTTTATAAAGAAAAAGCATTTGTTGCTCCTTTCTTTTCTCTCGGCCATTCTGCTTAGTCTTGCCTGGCCTTTGAGGGGCTTTCCGTTTCTGATTTTCATTGCCCTGATTCCCTTGCTGATGATTCTTGAGCAAATCAGGTTGTATCCCGATCGCTTTCGCAAGATGGCTTCGTTTCGCTATACCTATCTTGCCTTTTTCTTTTGGAACCTTTTCACCACGTTCTGGGTATGGAATGCGAGTGAGGTGGGGGCGCTCTTTGCCTTTTTTGTAAACAGTGCCGTGATGGCGCTCACCATTCAGCTGGCGGTATTCATCCGCGACAATGCCCTCAAGGGCAACCCGTGGAGTTTGTTTTCGCTGCCCCTGTTGTGGGTGAGTTTCGAGTTTCTGCATCAGCACTGGGATTTATCGTGGCCATGGCTCAACATCGGCAATGTGTTTGCCACGCGGCCGGCATGGGTTCAGTGGTATGAATTTACAGGCGTTGCCGGCGGTACGCTGTGGGTCTGGCTCATCAACCTTGCCTTGTTTCGCATTATGCTTTCTTTTATGAATCAGGCAAACGTGCAGGTCAAAGCCAGAAGAATCACCATTGTTTCGCTGTTGCTGCTGTTGTTGTTGCCTTCGGCATGGTCGTTTCACCGCTATTACAGCTATGTTGAAAAAAGCGATCCGGTTGATGTGATTATTGTTCAGCCCAACCTCGATCCATACACCGAAGAATACCGATTGACGGTACCACAGGTACTCGACCGGATTCTAACCCCGCTGAAGGGGGTGGCCGATGAGCGTGCCGATATCATTGTAGCTCCCGAAAGTGTGTTGCAGGAAGGCATGTATGAAGACGAGTTTCAGTATTCGCTGTCGCTGGCTGGGATCAAGCAGTTTTTGAAGGAAAATTCGCCACAGGCCTCGTTTGTGGTGGGTGCCAGCACCTTCAGAATGATTCCTCCGGGCGAGCCATTGGGACCCTCGGCACGACGATACAACAGCAAATCGTATTATGAGGCTTTCAACACCGCCTTGTTTCTCGATTCAGCCTGCAAGCCACTGGCCTATCACAAATCGAAGCTGGTTCCGGGGGTGGAGCAAATGCCGTTTGTGGCGCTCATCAAACCCATCGAAAAACTGGCCATCGATTTGGGCGGTACGGTTGGCACCTTGGGAAAAAGCGATGACCGCACGGTGTATTCGGGAGCCCGCAAGCCAGTGTCGGCGGTGATTTGCTACGAAAGCGTGTATGGCGAGTTTGTCGGCGATTTTGTGAAAAACGGTGCTGAAATCATGCTGATTCTCACCAACGATGGCTGGTGGAACGAAACACCCGGTCACAGGCAGCATTTTATTTATTCAACGCTTCGGGCTATTGAAACACGCAGACCCATTGCGCGGGCCGCCAACACCGGTATTTCGTGCTTTGTGAATCAACGCGGCGATGTGGTGCAGCAAACCGAATATTGGACGCGAGATGTGATTCGTGGCCAGATGAATGCCAATACGGTGATGACCTTTTATGTGCAGCATGGCGATTACCTTGGGCGCGGTTTCACATTTGCATCGGCGCTGTTGCTGCTGATTGCATTACTTCAGTATTTTGTTTGGCGGATTCATCGTCGTAAAACCAGCCTCAACGGATGAAATACCTGCGTCTGGTCAAGTTTTCGCACAGCATCTTCAGCCTTCCTTTTGCATTGGTGGGTTTTCTGTATGCCTTCGTGCTTGGCTACGATGTGCCTGAACTGATCACGGTTTTGTGGATTGTTTTGGCGCTGGTTGCAGCGCGAACGGCAGCCATGGCTTTTAATCGCTGGACCGATTACCGGCTTGACGGAAAAAATCCGCGTACAAAGAACCGGGAGATTCCGGCAGGTGTGATACGACCAGCGCAGGCGCTCATGCTTGCATTGGCTTCTGCTGCCGCTTTTGTGTTGTTTGCAGCGCTGATCAACAGCTTGTGTTTGTGGCTGAGTCCCGTGGCATTGCTGGTGATTCTCGGTTACAGCTACACCAAAAGGTTTACGGCGCTCGCGCACCTGGTGCTTGGTGTGGGCCTGGGCATCGCTCCTGCAGCCACGTTTATTGCCGTCAGTGGCACCTTCGATGCGGGGCTATTGCTGCTTTGTTTTGGGGTGATGTTGTGGACAGCGGGCTTCGATATTATTTATGCCCTGCAGGATATTGATTTCGACCGCAGCGAGAAGCTGCATTCCATTCCGGCAGCCATTGGCTACAAAGCATCGTTGTTGCTTTCGGCGATATTTCATGTTGTTTCCGTAATACTCATTGTGCTGTTTCACGAGCTGGTTTATGGCAGCATGGTATCGTTGATCGGTGTGGTGCTTTTTGCACTGATGCTGGTGTATCAGCACATTGTTGTACACAGGCAGGGGCTTCGCAAAATCAACCTTGCTTTCGGAACCATGAACGGCGTTGCATCGGTGGTGTATGGCGTGGGCTATGCGATAGCATTTTATATGGCACAGGCTTGAAATTTCATGCGTGAATGCCGGAATTAGTGCGATGGTATGTTGACTGCAAATTGAAAAGTCCGACATCAACAATCGATAGCATTAGTGAGCAGGAATGATGCATCCATTTATTTTTACTGTTTCACATCCCGACGCTGTCGGTCAGGACTTGCAGAAGAACAGGACGTAAGCCAATTATCATTTCACTGAAACTATATCTTAACCGCAAAGCTCGCAGAGGATCAGGCACGCAGTGCATCGAAGACAAACATCTGTCTCACCTGGGTTTTTGTCACGAAATTTGCAGCTCGTGCCTCGCAGGCAAATTTGCGCGCCAAAAACCTTATGATATGCGCCCGCCCCGCCGCCTATACCCGAATTACGCATTGGCAAATGCGTAATTTGCCTAAAGGCCGACAAAATCAATGATTTGTCGGGGTTAAACCCAGATGCCTGACTAATGGCCAACCCACTAAGCATTAGTTCATTTCATTCCTAATGCTTCATCTGGGTTAAATTCTAATCAAATTTGCAAGCACGAAAGTACGAAAAATCAGCGAGAAAACAAAGTGATCGAACAAAAAAATGGCTCTCTCAGCGGCTTTTGAAATATTGGGATGATTGTAATGGATTTGGGTTGGATGGTGCATGGGATGAAAGAGTTTCTACTCCTTTTGAGTATCATCATCTTCAATCCATTTCATTTCATTAATATGGATAAACTCACCACCACATTCACATTTAAAATTTTTATCGTCTGTTTTCTTTTTGTTACACTTGTCGCAAATATATGTATTTTCCTTAGGGCTCAAGGTGATAATATTTCCTAACTGTAATAGATATAAAAGAACAAATATGCCTATGGAAATTAAAAGATATGTAGGAATTTTGTAAAAGACTTCTGTCCATGTTAGTTTGTCTATGGCTCCGAATTTACTAAAGCCAGTTATATCAATCATGACCTGACCTATCATGACTAAGACGGCAAGCACCGCTGCAAATGGAACAAACGACTCTTTTCCTGAAATAATTTTTTTTTCTTCTTCATTTTTTTTCACCCACATAACTCTTGATTTTATTAAAACATTGGGACATTATTGTCTTGTGTACTGGTGTTATCTTGGGGATGCATTTGATAGCTGGATGAGGGAGCAGGAAATGAATAGTTGTAATTTGGTTGTAATAGCACGGTGCATTTCGATCAACGCCCGCCCCGCCGCCTATACCCAAATTACGCATTGGCAAATGCGTAATTTGCCTAAAGGCCGACAAAATCAATGATTTGTCGGGGTTAAACCCAGATGCCTGACTAATGGCCAACCCACTAAGCATTAGTTCATTTCATTCCTAATGCTTCATCTGGGTTAAATTCTAATCAAATTTGCAAGCACGAAAGTACGAAAAATCAGCGAGAAAACAAAGTGATCGAACAAAAAAATGGCTCTCTCAGCGGCTTTTGAAATATTGGGATGATTGTAATGGATTTGGGTTGGATGGTAACAGTGGTGCACTGGGGTTTTAGGGATAGGCAATGGGATAAAACGTTTCATCACGCCCGTGTTTAGCGCATATACTAAAACTAATGCATTTTGACTCACCATCTTCAATGGCGTATTCCCATGCACCAAACATATTGTCGTTAATATCGTGCGTAAAAATATTGTCCTTTTGGCACTTAACTCTACCTACTCTCTCACATGGTCTAAAATACATAGAGTCCTGCTCATTAAGATTAAGTTTGAATACTGCATTTTTATAAAGAAAAACGCCATCAATTTTACTACAATAAATCGTTTCCCTCTCTCTAAGCTCAATTGAAAGAATTGTACTATTTTCATTTGTTTTGGTAACGGAAAGACAATACACACATAAGTCTTCTTTGATCTCAGGACATTCTCGCACAGATTGAATAATTGTATCAAAAACAGGAAATAAAATTCGGTTTGGTTCAAATATTGGAATCTCCGTAAATTCATATTCAATTTTTACTAATTCTATATTATCCGGTTCTTCAATATTCTTGACCTTATCGCCACCACAACTAAAGAGTAAAACACTAAATGCAACAAATATTAAAATTGAACTTCTTTTCATGTTTGCTTGTTTAAAATGGATAATCTATTCCTCTCCCAAAAACTCAACAATTTTTATTGGATTACGTGATACATGCATAAACGGAGATAAATCAACACTTTCATGAGTTTTAGGGTGAACATAGAGCCACACAGAAAGATCAGCTTCATTACAGAT
>CAZLHV010000200.1:0-6005 GCA_964559205.1 uncultured Bacteroidaceae bacterium | reverse complement strand
TGTATCTCAAGGTGTTGATTTTAATACAGCTAAACAGCAGGCACAACAGGAAGTGCTTGCCGTATTTGGCTACACTATGTCAAATAATGTTGAATCGGAGGTGCTGAATATTTCTTCTGCCGGAAGCGATAATGCTATGTTGTTGGCGATGTCAGTTATTGTTCAGGGATTCAGAACCGATGCAGAACTGACTCAATTGATGGCTGAATTATCTGCAGACTTGCGCACTGATGGTGTTCTGTCCGATTTCTCTATTGGTTCCGAGTTGATGAACGCTGCCATGTTGGTTGATACAACTCAAATCAGGCAAAACCTGGAGGATTTGTATTCCCAGCTTGGCGTTAGTGCTACAATTCCTCCTTTTGAGAATTATATTTCTCATTTCATAAACACTGCCGCCTTTCCTTTTACTGCTCATATCCCCTATCCTGCAAGTGGGGTATATGGAATGAACATTCTGAATACGACAGATAGTGTTTTTACATCGGGTTCAAATCTGAGCATGTGTGCAAATATCCCGAATGGTGCTCATTTGAAAATAAAATATTACAATTCATCAGGTAATGCGGTTTTGGGTTATAGTCCGGGAACTTTAGACGGCTGGATTTCTTTGGGTGGTTATCCGGTATGCGAGTGGCAATCGGATGATCATGGGCTTGTTGATGCTCAGATAACCGTTGCTGATCAGGGAACGATCACCATTGAAATATTTGAGAATAATGCTATTACTCCGACCAGAACAAAAACAATTGCTGTTCAGTAGTTTTATAAGCGCTTTGTTTCCCTAAAGAATCGGGTCTATTCTACCATCTTTCCTTTCAGCGTAGCAGCTGTACATTCAGTAATGACGGTATTTACAAGCGTGCCCGGAAGAATATTTTCGGCATCGAACACAACGACTTTGTTTTGCTCAGTGCGGCCAAACATCTGCTTTTTCGATCGTTTTGAATGTCCTTCAACCAACACTTCGAATGTTTTTCCAATATCGCGACGATTGCTTTGCAGCGACAATTCCTGCTGCAGATTAATGATTTCAGTCAGTCGCTGTGATTTGATTTTTTCCGGCACATCGTCCTGCATTTTCGCAGCAGCAGTGCCTTCGCGGCGGCTGTATTTGAACATGAACGCATAGTAGTAACCTGCCTGTTTCATCAGCTCAAGTGTTGCCTGGTGATCTTCGTCAGTCTCGCCACAGAAGCCTGCAATCACATCGGTGCTGATGGCAATGTCGGGCATATATTTTCGCAACAGTTCAATTTTTTTTAAATAATCAGCCGATGTGTATTTCCGGTTCATACGCTGAAGAACCGCATCAGAACCCGATTGTACGGGCAGGTGAATGGATTTGCAGATGTTTTTATTGCGGGCCATCACCTGAACCAATGCTTCCGACAAATCTTTTGGATGGCTGGTGGCAAAGCGAATGCGTATGGTTGGTAATGTTTGTGTTACTTTCTCCAACAGGGCAGGGAAGCGGTATTCGGTATTGTCTTCAGAAAAATGATACGAGTTTACATTTTGTCCGAGCAGCGTAATTTCCTTAAAGCTTTTTTGATCAAGCAATTCAATTTCCTGAAGAATCGATTGCAGCGGACGACTTCGTTCCCGGCCTCGGGTATATGGCACCACACAATAGCTGCAGAAATTATTGCAGCCTCGCATAATGGACACAAACGCAGTGATATTGCCGGTTTGATAATGCTCTGGATCGATGTCTTCGTAGGTTTCGGTAGTGCTTAACAGTACATCCGATGCTTTCTTATGTGTTTCTACATCTTTCAGCAGTTCAGGCAGTTTTTTATAACTGTCAGGTCCAGCAAGCAGATCAACGCCGACCAATTGTTCAAAAATGGTTTCATGCAAGCGTTCGGCCATGCAGCCAATAATGCCTATCCGCAGTTCAGGATTTTTTTTCTTCAATGTCTGAAGCTCACGTCCGCGAGCAAGTACCTTTTTTTCTGCATTGTCGCGAATACTGCAGGTGTTAACCAGAATTAAGTCTGCCAAATCGGCACTGCTACATAACTCGTATCCGTCGTTTTTCAGAATAGATGCCACAACTTCACTATCTGCCACATTCATTTGGCATCCGTATGTTTCTATGTACAATTTTTTCATGTTGGTTCAATCACCGCAAAAATACGAATTTTGATGGTATTCAGCTCGCAATGCTTTTGCATGCTTGTCTGGAAGCGCTTTAGAGGATTTTTTGCCTTTGGTGGGCCTCCCAAATTCGTGACCCGTTGATTTCGGTTGTTAACAATAACAATGTCAGTGTGTTGAAAAAATACTTCTCATTATTATAGGTGATATGACATTTTATTTGTTTTAATTTGCGGAAAATTTTTCAGCATGGGGAAGAATCTGGTTATCGTTGAGTCGCCGGCAAAAGCAAAAACAATAGAGAAATTCCTTGGAAAGGATTATCAGGTACTTTCCAGTTATGGACATGTGCGCGACCTGCACAAGGAAGACCTGAGCATTGATGTGAAGAATGGATATCTGCCAGTGTACCAGATTTTGCCCGACAAGCAGAAAGTGATTGCTGAACTTAAGAAGTTGAGCAAGCTTGCCGAAACCGTTTGGCTTGCTACTGACGAAGACCGTGAAGGAGAAGCGATTGCGTGGCACTTGGCCGAGGCCTTGTCGCTTGACATGAAAAAGACCCGACGCATTGTTTTTCACGAAATCACAAAACCCGCTATCCTAGAGGCTATTGAGCACCCAAGGGCGCTTGACAACCAACTGGTCGATGCGCAACAGGCTCGCCGGGTGCTTGACCGATTGGTTGGGTACCGACTTTCACCCCTGTTGTGGAAAAAAGTGAAACCAGCCCTTTCCGCAGGTCGTGTACAGTCGGTTGCCGTTCGACTGATTGTTGAACGCGAAGATGAAATCAATCAGTTTAAAAGCACTTCCGATTTCAGGGTTACCGGAAATTTTCAGGCCTCGGGCAGCGATTCCGTTGTCGCCGAACTGAATGTGAGGTTTGATAGTGAGCGCGATGCCATGATGTTTCTTGGCGATGTGAAAACATCAACTTTTACCGTTGGAAAAGTAGAAGTAAAACCAGGATCCCGAAACCCAGCCCCTCCTTTTACGACCTCGACTCTTCAACAGGAAGCTGCACGAAAATTAGGATTCTCCGTATCTCAAACCATGACCATTGCCCAGCAATTGTATGAGTCTGGTTTGATTACCTATATGCGTACTGACAGTGTTAATCTTTCGCAGTTGGCAATTGGGGCTGTGAAAAAAGAGGTGGAATCACTTTTCGGCAAGCCTTATTCAAAACCCAGACAGTTTGCTACTAAAACCAAAGGAGCCCAGGAAGCACACGAAGCCATCAGACCAACCTACATCAACAATCGTGAGATCGATGGTTCTGCTGCTCAGAAAAAGCTGTATGAATTGATATGGAAGAGAACCATAGCATCGCAAATGGCTGAAGCAAAAGTTGAGCGCACCACTGTTCAGATTGATATTTCAGGTATGCAGCAGTACTTTGTTGCACGGGGAGAAGTCATTGTGTTCGATGGATTTTTGAAAGTGTATGAAGAATCGGGCGATGATGAATCGGGAAATGATGAGGAAAAAATGCAGCTTCCTAAACTGAAAAGTGGTGAGAAACTAATTCAGAAAAGCATCAGCGCCGAGCAGAAATACTCACAGCAACCTGCAAGATACAGCGAGGCCTCGCTTGTGAAAAAGCTCGAAGACTTAGGTATCGGTCGTCCGAGCACCTATGCTCCTACCATCTCGACTATTCAGAAGCGCGAATATGTCATCCGTGAAAGTCGCCTGGCGGCCGAGCGGAAAGCCATCCATCTGGTGCTGGCAAAAAGTGCCATTACGCGCGAAGTGAAGACCGAAAAGTTTGGTAGCGAAAAGAACAAACTGTTTCCAACCGATCTTGGGATTATCGTAACCAAATTCCTTGTCGAGCATTTTGAGAATATCATCGATTATAATTTTACGGCAAATATTGAGAAAGACTTCGATGAAATTGCTGAAGGCAAGCGGAAGTGGAACACCCTCATTGATAAATTCTATAAAGAGTTTGACCCACAGGTATCGGCTACTGAGAAAAATACAGGTAAATATCATGGCGAACGCTTGCTTGGGAAAGATCCCGAGAGCGGCAAAAATGTCTATTCGAAACTTGGCCCTTTTGGTCCAATGGTTCAGATTGGCGAATCGACCGATGAAGAAAAACCGCGCTTTGCCGGCCTTTTAAAAGGGCAAACCATCGAAGGCGTTTCACTTGAACAAGCCCTGGCTTTGTTTCGCTTTCCGAAAACGGTGGGTCATAGCGAAAATAAAGAGGTAGTGGTCTCAATCGGACGTTTCGGCCCTTATGTGCGATACGATGGAAAGTTTTATTCAATCCCATCGTCGATTGACCCTTGCAGTGTTGATTTGGTCAAAGCCCTTGAAATTGTGCAAAGCAAGCAGGAAAAAGACAAAAACAGCATTCTGAAAACTTTCCGCGAAGACGCAGATTTGCAGATTGTTAAAGGTCGTTATGGCCCCTACATTAAATTCCATGGGGCAAACTTCCCTTTGGGCAAGGGAAAAAAATACGACTCACTCACTCATGCTGAAATTATCGAATTGATTGAAGAGCACAAGGCCAAAAACGGCTCAGGGGACAAAAAAACGTCCTCGCGTGCGCGTTCATCGTCAGCAAAAGCCAGTGCAAAGTCAGGCAGCGAAAAGGCAAAAGCTCCTTCAAAATCAGCCAAAGAGGTAAAGACCACCAAGAAAAAGAGTTCAACCACCAAGGCCTCAACTAAGAAATCTGCGGCCGCCAAGAAGAAAAAATAATGGACGATCTGCATCTTTTTCTAGAACCCCTTTCCGAAGATTTGCTTCCGGCTGATTTCGGTCAGGGCAGCCTTGGCGCTTCGGTCAGCTTTCATCGCCATGACCAATTCATTGACCCCGAAGGCTATCACATTGCCTTTCTGGGGGTTCCTGAGGGACGATTGTCTGTTTCATCATCCGACGCTTCTTTTGCAGCCGATGCCATTCGGCCCTATTTTTATCAACTCCGGAATCATTTTCCATCCCTGCGACTGGTCGATCTCGGAAATCTTAAAACAGGTCTCACCCCGGCTGACACCCATGAAGCTGTAAGTGAAGTTGTGGCATCTCTTCTGAAAATGAATGTTTTTCCATTCATCATCGGAGGAAGTCAGGATATCACTTTTGCCAATTATCTGGCCTATGAAAAATGTAAACGCATTATCAACATCCTTTCGGTCGATTCACGCTTCGATGTAGGAAAAGCCGAAGAGGCTTTTAGCAACGACAGCTGGGTGAACAAAATCATTTTTCGCGATCCAAACTTCCTTTTCAACTACTCCAACCTTGGATATCAATCGTATATGGTTGATATGGAGGCAATTGCTTTGATGAAAAAGCTGTTTTTTGACGCCACACGACTTGGAATGGCGAAAGCCGATATGTTTGAAACAGAACCTCTGATCCGCAATGCTGACATGATTTCGTTCGATATGTCGTCGGTGAGAATGAGTGATTGCCCAGCTGCATCAAATCCATCTCCAAACGGCTTTAATGGAGAAGATGCCTGTCAATTAATGCGTTACGCGGGAATGAGCGAAAAGCTCAGCTCACTGGGTCTTTACGAGCTTTGTCCTGCAAATGACCAACATGGCCAGTCTGCCCATCTGGCAGCACAAATGATCTGGTATTTCCTGGATGGATTTGCAGCAAGAAAAGGCGATGATCCACACCTCAACAAATCTACTCTGATTAAATACATCGTATCGATGCATGAGACGAGCTCTGACATTGGATTCTACAGGAGTCCGCTCAGCGACAGGTGGTGGATGGAGGTTCCTTGTCCCAAAAACCTGTTCAGTAAATTCGAGCGCCATTATATGGTCCCTTGCAGTTACCGCGATTACGAGGAAGCTCTTCAAAATCATTTGCCCGATCGCTGGTGGCAGACTTTTCAGAAATTCATGTAGGAATATGTT
>CAZLHV010000199.1:0-6015 GCA_964559205.1 uncultured Bacteroidaceae bacterium | reverse complement strand
AACCGGTGAAAAACCTTCATTTTTCAGGCTTTTTTGTTAATAAGTGCCATTTTTTTCAACAATAGCGCACTTTTCACAACATTTAACATTGTCAAATCAAATTATAGTGCTACATTTGCAACATCAAACTTTAAAAACCCAAAAAGATGAACAAAGCAGAATTAATCGACGCTATGGCAGCTGCCAGCAAACTCACCAAAGCTGATGCAAAAAAAGCTCTCGACGCTTTCATGACCGTTACAGGCAAAGCGCTGAAAAAAGGTGACAAAATTTCTCTCGTTGGTTTTGGAACTTTTGGCGTTGCCAAAAGAAGCGCCCGCGAAGGTGTCAACCCACGTACCGGCAAGAAAATTAAAATTGCTGCTAAGAAAGTCGTTAAATTCAAAGCAGGTGCTGCTCTCGCTACCAGCGTGAAGTAATCAGGCACACGACGAATTAGAGCTGTCAGCTTTCGCTGGCAGCTTTTTTTTTTACCTTTGATTCATGAAATCGCTCGCTCCACTGCTGGCTGCCATCATTATCAGCAGCATTCTCAGCCCTTTTCTTTCTGCTGCCATTAATGTTGCACTACCCCAAATAAGCAATGATCTGGGCCTCAGTGCATCGGGCATGAGCTGGGTCAATATGTCATTTCTGCTAGCCTCAGCTGCTTTTCTCATTCCACTTGGGAAACTGGCAGACCGTGTGGGACGAAAACAGATTTTTCTGGCAGGAAATATCATTGTGCTATTCACCTCGGTATTTTGCATTGTGGTAAGCGACAGTCTGACTTTCCTTGTGCTACGCTTCATTCAGGGAATTGGTAGCTCCATGATGTTTGTAACCGCAACCGCCATGGTCACTGCGGCTTTCCCGAAAGAGAAACGTGGACGCTATATCGGATACAATGTCATGGCCGTATACCTGGGTCTTTCCGCGGCTCCGGTTCTCGGAGGGCTGCTGGTCGAAGCATTTTCCTGGGAATCATTGTTCTACACCTCTGTTATTAATAATCTGGCGGTAATCATCCTTATGCTTTTTTACCGCGAGGAAAAATTATCTGGCGCCTCTAAAACCCCATTTGATTTGACTGGTTCAGTTCTCTTTGTGGTTTCAATGACATTGCTCATGTACGGATTTGCACATGCAACCGACTGGCTGGCCCAAATCATGGCTACCGCAGGTCTTGCAGGACTGATTTTTTTCATTGCATATGAATGGCGACAGAAGGATCCGGTTTTCGATGTACGCTTTTTTGCCGGAAGCCGCATATTTGCCTTCTCGAACCTTGCCGCATTGATTAATTATGCCGCAACATTTGCGGTAGGTTTTCTGCTGAGCCTCTATTTTCAGTATAACCGGGGGCTGTCTCCTGCTGATACAGGTAAGATCCTCATGATTCAACCCGTTTTTATGGCCATTGCTGCAACCATTAGCGGCCGCCTGAGCGACAAGACCGATCCGCGCCTGCTTGCATCTGCAGGTATGTTACTTTCAGCCATCGGTGTTGGCCTGCTCTTCTTTATTAACGACCAAACCCCAAACACCTTTTTCTATATAGCGCTCTTCGTGCTGGGTCTAGGCTTTGGTCTTTTCAGCACACCCAATACGCATGCTGTGATGAGTTCGGTTGAACCCCGTCAGTTTGGTATGGCATCGGCATCCATCAGTACGATGCGAATATCCGGACAAATGATCAGCATGGGGCTTGCCACACTTTTTATTCACTGGCTGATTGGTGCCAGCAGAGTAACGCCGCAAAACGCATTTCTCCTGACCGAAGTCATGCACTATGTTTTCGGAATTTTCTTCGTGCTTTCGCTGCTGGGAATCTGGCTTTCGTGGGCCCGCAAATCATCTGAGACACACAGCGCATCGGTTTGATCACGAAAGGCGGAATTTGTATTCTTGATATCCTACCGATCGCAAAAGGGTAAAATGACCGTTGGTATCGAGCTTACCAATGTGAGGATGCCTGACTCCATTAAAAAGGGTGGTTTTCACCATGGTATAATGAATCATGTCTTCGAAAACAAGTTTATCGCCTGGTTTAAGCTCCTTCTGGAATGAATAGTCGCCCATGAAATCGCCGGCAAGACAGCTCGAACCGCCCATGCGATAATTGAACGCAAATGCTCCCGGCTCCCCTGCTCCACGAATGGCTGGTTTGTAGGGCATCTCGAGTGTATCGGGCATATGAGCGCTAAACGAAACATCAAGAATCGCTGTCCTGATTCCCCCATTTTCAACCACATCAAGAACGGTCGCCAAAAGGAACCCGGTCTGCCATCCAACTGCCTCGCCTGGCTCAAGAATCACCTTCAGATGGGGATAGCGCAGCTTGAAACCCTTCAACAATGCAATCAGATGCTCAACCTGATAATCAGCACGTGTGATATGATGTCCTCCGCCCATATTGATCCACTTCGATTGCTGAAGCAAGTGACCAAATTTCTCTTCCACAACGTTCAGAACACGTTCGAGCACATAGGAATCCTGCTCGCACATCACATGAAAATGAAGCCCGCTGATTCCATCAGGCAGTGTTTCAGGCATTTGATCAGCGGGAATTCCCAAACGTGATCCGGGGACTGCAGGATTATAAATATCGGTTTCAATTTCCGAATACCCAGGATTGATGCGTAAACCAGCATGAATGTCGGGAAACTGCAGCATTCTTTCGCGGAAACTGTTCCACTGATAAAGCGAATTGAAGGTAAGCGATTGGCTCATGGGAAGTAATTCATCGAAATCCTCTTCAGAATATGCCGGAGCATAGGTGTGCGCTTTCACACCCATTTCTTCAAAAATCAATCGAGCCTCATTGACCGAACTGGCGCAAGCACCGCTTAAGTATTGCTTCATTAAGGGGAAATAATGCCAGAATGCCATTCCTTTCAGGGCAACCAGAATCTCTACACCAGCCTCTTCTCTTACTTTCTGCATCAGCTGCAGGTTTGCAAGAAGTTTCTTTTCTTCAATAACAAAACACGGAGAGGGAATTTGATTTGGCAACATAATATGGTTTGGTTATCGTAGTTTGTAAAGTTTGTAAAGTTTGTAAAGTTTGTAAAGTTGGAATCAAATGAAAGAATGACTAATCAAGTGTTTTAATGAGACCTGACAACATTTTTGACACTTCCAATACACTATCTAGCAATTTATTAAAAAGATTAGTGTCTATGTAATCACAGTCGAGAGCAACATTGAGCATTGATCGAACTTCGCCGCAAGAGCCTTTTGAGGAAAATAAAAACTGTTTAAACTCTTTATTTGATTTTCGCTCAAAACCTTCAGCAATGTTATTCATAACGGAAACGGCTGCGTTACAAATCTGGTTTCGAAAGGCATAATCCTTCAAATCGCCAAATGTAATGTAAATCGTCTTGGTTATGACACGAGCTTTTTGCCAAGCCAAGATATCTTCAAAGCGCTCTATTTTCATTGCCGCGTATTTAATCCATAGAAACTTTCACAAGGTTAATTCAAAAAAGTTTAATGAACTGAAATTTACCCCATTCTTCCTTTATGAACTTTATGCACTTGTGAACTTTAAACTTTGTCAACAGGAAGCGGCTTATCAATCTCTTCCTGCCACGGAAGCCCATATACATTCAGATCGGCCATGAAAGGATCTGGATCAAACTCTTCGACATTAAACACGCCAGCTCC
The DNA here is from genome assembly GCA_964559205.1 of uncultured Bacteroidaceae bacterium. Lineage (GTDB taxonomy): Bacteria > Bacteroidota > Bacteroidia > Bacteroidales > DTU049 > GWF2-43-63. The sequence goes on along the minus strand of CAZLHV010000199.1, from coordinate 2,364 downwards.
GCTCCATTTGCCTTCGAGAAACATTTTTGCACCAATCATTGCAGGTACGCCAGTGGTATAACTGACACCCTGTGCGCCGGTTTCACGAAATGCCTGTTCGTGGCTGCAATTATTCCACACATAATACGTCCGTTCTTTTCCATCTTTAATTCCACGGATCTGGCAACCGATGCTGGTTTCGCCAACATAATTCTCGCCGAGACTACCCGGATCAGGCAGCAGGGCTTTGAGGAATTGCAGCGGAACGATATCCATTCCCTGATAATTGATGGGTTTAATTGATGTGAGGCCTACCTCCTGCAATACTTCCAGCGCAGTGATATACCGCTGCCCGAAAGTCATCCAGAAGCGTGCACGTTTGAAATGAGGGAAATTCTTCACCAACGATTCAAGCTCTTCGTGATGCAGAACATATGACTCACGCGGGCCAATATTGGGGTATTCTATCGGTTTATGAATTTCGAGAGGCTTGGTCTCAACCCATTGTCCATTTTCCCAGTAAAGGCCATGCTGAGTGATTTCCCTGATATTGATTTCCGGGTTAAAGTTGGTGGCAAAATATTTTCCGTGATCACCCGCATTGCAATCGACAATGTCGAGGTAATGCATTTCGTCGAAGTAGTGCTTTTTGGCATACGCCGTATAAATGCTGGTAACGCCCGGATCGAAGCCGCAACCAAGAATAGCTGTCAACCCGGCTGCTTTGAAACGATCCTGATATGCCCATTGCCATGAATATTCAAACTTCGCTTCATCGATCGGTTCATAATTGGCGGTATCGAGATAGTTCACGCCGGCAGCCAGACAGGCATCCATGATATGTAAATCCTGATAAGGCAACGCAACATTAATCACCAGTTTTGGCTTGTATTCAAGCAATAATTTGGTCAGTTCAGGCACATTGTCGGCATCAACCGCAGCAGTCTGAATACGGTTCCCGCCAATTTTTGCGGCAATGGCATCGCATTTCGATTTGGTACGACTTGCCAGCATGATTTCGCTGAAAACTTCAGGTAAAGCAGCGCATTTGTGGGCTACAACCGTTCCGACGCCGCCTGCGCCGATGATCAATACTCTTGACATATGAATTTGTTTGTACAAAAATAGCATTATTCTTTGAAAAAAATCATGGGTGTCGTTCTCGTTACAGTATAAAAAAAGAACATCGAAGGTAACATTACAATCCTAAAAACAATTACAACAACAAAAACAACTGCTTGTGATCAAAAACGACATAACAAAAAAACAAAATTGAAATAAATATTTGTTTAATATATTTGCAAAATTCGAACCGTATCCCAGCCATGCGCCTGTTTCTTTTCATAACGATCATAGTTCAAACCACATGTCTGCAAGCGCAACTGGAGACAGGAATTGGAGCTTCGTTGCAACAAGTAGCGGTCATGATGCAAAAGCATCATATTTCACCGCGGATTCTCGACGACAGTCTGGCATCGGATGTGACCAATGAAATGATTGACTTATTTGACCCATATGGTCTGATTTTCATGGAAAAGGATATAGAAGCCATCCACACACAAGGCCTGAAGCTGGATGAAAACATCCTAAAGGGTTCGGATCATTTCTTCAATTTCTTTTGCAATCTTTATGCAGAGTCTGTGAAAAGAAGTGAGTGGTTTCTTGAGCAAGCTTCGGTTCAGCCATTGGCCTTGCAGGATTCCGACACCATGTTTTTTATTGATGTGGAAAAAACCATATTCAGCTCTGATACAGCAGCACTGCTGAGAAAATGGCGTCGATACATTAAGTACAATACATTCATGGATGTTTTTGACAAGGATTCGGCAAGCGACAGTGTTTTCAGCATGAGTGAAGACGAGTTGATTTCACTGGCCGAAAGCTCAAAACAAGACATCGTTTCGGCAGAACGACGAGAATTGCATTACTATCTTTCTCATCCGATGGGATATTTGGAGGTGATGAAGCTGGTTTTCCTGAATCTCATAACCAGTTGTTATGACCCCCATTCTGCATTTTTTAATCCCGAAATGAACAAATGGTTTGAAGCAGAGGTTAGCGCATCGGGCTACACCTTTGGGATGGAAATTGAAAGCAGTGTTGAAGGTGAAGTAAAAGTGAGTCGTCTTGTCCCCGGCGGGCCGGCCTGGCGAAGCGGCGTCATCAATCAGGGCGATGTGCTGCTCAGCGGAAAATGGCAGGGATCGGAACTGTACGAGTTCAGTAGCATGAACGAGCAGGAAGTTGCTGCTTATCTGGCCAGAAGCATTGATAAAGCCATCACATTCAGCATTAGAAAAGCCGACGGACAGATCAGAGAAGTAACGTTGAAAAAAGAAAAAATGCGTCAGGCAGAAGACGTAGTGCGAAGTGTGATCATCGACG
>CAZLHV010000198.1:0-6046 GCA_964559205.1 uncultured Bacteroidaceae bacterium | reverse complement strand
TCCCGGGGCGCGCCCCGGGAAAAAAGCTTGGGAGCCGGCTTCAGCCCATTCTTTTGGGGTTTTATTTTGTAGCGATTGATGCGGACGGTGCTCATTATATTCCTCGATCCACTCATCAGTAAGCAATCTCACTTCTTCTAAATCGAAAAACAAATACGCATCAAGGATGTCGGTGCGATACGACCCGTTTAAACGCTCAATTAATGAGTTTTGAGTTGGTTTCCCCTTTTGCGTGCGAGTATGTTCAATGGCTGAGTTTTGGCAAAAGCCCTTAAAAGCTTTTGCAAGAAACTCAGTCCCGTTGTCGGTTCTGATTTCGCTTGGTTTTCCGCGCCATTCTATAACTCTTCGTATTAATTCAACTACTCGATCAGAGGGAAAAGAAAATGCAACCTCAATAGTAAGAGCTTCTCGATTGAAATCGTCTAAAACGTTCAAAGTTCTGAATTTTCTGCCGTTTTCAAGTCTATCTTCCATGAAGTCGATGCTCCATGTCAGATTGGGTGCCAAGGGCTGTGTCAGCGGCTTTTTGTCAGGATTGGGTATTCTTCTTTTCATTTTCCTGCGATGTGCTAAGCCTAGTTTTTTATATACCCGATGAACTCTTTTGTGATTCCATTTCAAACCTTCCTTCCGAATGCGTTTATAATACTCCCTGAAGCCTCTGGCCGGAAGCTTCTCTGCATATTGTCGCAGCTTATCTTCTACAATGCTGTCATCTTTTATCGTCTGGTAGTAGAACATTGATCTGTCAAGTTCTACAAGCTTACAAGCCCTGACAATCGAAACGCTTTCTTCTGCTAATATCTCAAAAGCAATTTCCTTCTTTTGGCAGGGCTTCAGAGCTTTTTTTCAATCACATTTTTCAGTATCCGATGATCCAGGCTCAGATCTGCATACATGCGCTTCAATTCCGCATTCTCTCTTTCAAGTTCTTTGAATTTGCGAAGTAATTCTGCATCCATGCCGGTGTACTTCTTCTTCCAATTGTAAAATGTGTTGCGGTTTATGCCTAGCTCCCGGCATATATCCAACACATTCTTTCCTGCTTCATACTCTTTGAGCGCAGTTGTGATTTGACTTTCGGTGAATTTTGACTTTTTCATAGTTACAGGTTGTAAAGTTAGACTTTTTGCCCATTTTTAACCTGTGGGATTTTTAGGGGAGCTTACAGTTTGCATTTTTCTTTACGATGAGTCGTTTGATGATGTTTTTCGATTTTTGCATGATCAGTTCCTTTAGCCAGGGAACGAAGCTGCTGTTCCAGCGTTGCGGATGCAACGTAAGCATGATTTGCCCGGGAAGCGGATTGTTGCTTTTTGCTGATTGAAATGAATTCAAAATATGGCGAGTGGAGCGAAACACCCATCCTTCGGTTTCCCATCGCTGCTGATGCTGTGGGATTTTGTCGCGCACACTCACTTTATAGCCATCCCAGCGCCGGCCAGTGTCGGTGAGATAGAAAACCTGGTTGAAATCGATGTCGAAATAGGGTTCTCCGATTATTCCTAAAGTATGATAGTCGAATTTTTCCCACAAATCGCGGCTATCCCATTTCGACGTTGGACTGCCATGCATGCAGATGGTCTTTACGGGAGCCAATTGCCGGAGGCGCGCCAACACCATTTTGAAATCGGTAAAAGCCATTTCGTGTCCGCCATGGAAGGTGCTCATGTTTTCGTAGTGATAGCCTATTTCGTGGCCAAGCGACGCAATTTCGCTGATGATTTTCTCGTCCCAGCTTTCGCTCACCGAGCGGAAATAGTAGGAACCATGAATTCCCAACTCGTGTTCGGTTTTGGCCATCACCAGACTGTGTCCCGGGAGCTTATCGACATCGTGCCGAAGAATGATAACTTTGTGGGCTGGCGCGGTCATGAACTCAGCAAAAGTCTGAAAGGCATAGCCTTGCGCTTTGAAGGTGTTCAACAACAACACGTATGATTTTATGGTGAAGTCTCTCATTTGAATTGGTTTTGAAAGTCGGGGTTCTCTTTCATGATTCGCTTGCTTTCAGGAAAGTTTTCGATAAACCACAGCATAAAAGCAGTGACATCAATTTTCTCTGAAAGCATTTTGTCTCTTTTTTGAAGCCATTCTTCACGAAGTTTTTCTTGCATCAGTAGCTCATGTACATGATTGTAGAAGCGACCAAAGTCTTCGGGCAGATACGAAAAACACAGGCCATATCGGCTTTCCAATTCATTGGGTACTGCTAATTTTCCGGCAAAAGTGTTGCATTTCAACGCAGGCACTCCAAGAATGGCGGCTTCGGTGGTCATGGTTTGGCTGTCGCCCAAAAACATATTGGCAAACGCCATGAAGGAATGCATTTTTTCGGCTGGAACTGGCACACGGTATTGTTCAAATTCAGGTTCAATGGCGCGTTCTGAGGTGATGAAAACTTTTCCAAACCGACTCAACAATTCAATGAGCTTGGTTTTTTGCGCTGTGTTGATGCCCGATTGACCTACATCGTGATGTCCTTTGAAAGCAACAAAGCGCATGATGAAATACTTTTCATTGGGCTTGATGCCAAATTCAGTTAAAACAGATTTGTCGGGTTCGAAACGATGGGGATGCAAATAGGCCAATTCGTGAATGCCAGCATACGAAGCCAGCTTCTGAGTTTTTCGAACAATGGAATCGGGCGAAACAACCGCATCGGAACAGGGATGCCCATATTTCACCAGCAAAGGTTCTACCGCATCGTCGTCGTCGTCGAAAATCAACGATTTCATTTTCGAGAAAAGCGAGACATGCGATAAAACAATTCCCGAGCTGACCCCAATATCAATTTTGTTTTTTCGAACCAGACGAAGCATTTTGAAGTCTTCGCGAAGTATGGTGGTGGCTTTTCCAATCAGCGAATCTTTCTTCTTGCCTAAGCTGATAAACGGAATCTGGTAGAACCGAAGCAAGTGCGTGATGATTTCCACGTCGCGACAAGTGACGGTAATACGATGCTTTTCCCTGGCCAGATGGTAGAAATTTCTGAACAAATGAACATGCCCTGGGTGCCCTATGTCGATGAGAATATTCATGATTTACTCATTTTTTGTTTGATTTTCAGCCCTAGTGTTGCCATTTTATACAACCATGGCTTGTGAATGATTTTGTATCGGCCCGGTTGCAACAAATCGCCACCATATTCCAATTTGAATTTGCGCACACCATACTCTTTGTCGGGTTTTCCGGCGCCCATCCAATCGAATGAATTGAAGCCATTTTCGACACACCATTGTATCACTTCCCAATAAAACAAATCGACCGGACGTTGACGCAGAATGGTTTCGTCGCGGGTGATGCCAATGTAAAAAGCATACAGGCGGCCTTTGTGCGCCAATGCACACAAAATGATCTGATTGATATCGTCCTTTTTTAACGCAAAAAACAAACAGGAGTCTATTGGCAAATGCTTTTGCAGTGCCGCGAAAAAATCGATGCGTGGATAAGGCAGTTTGATATGCCGATACGAGATTTCAAGCAAGGAATAGAATTCGTCGATCGTTGCGGCAGATTGGGTGACATCAAATTTGAAATCCGATTTCTGCGCTTTATGAATGCCATCCTTTCGCGATTTTTTCAACTGTTTCCACAATTGTTCCTTGCCTCCTGTCAGGTCCAACACAATGTTCAAATGCTCTTCGTATTTGAAATTTTGCGCTGCGAACACCGCGCTTAAATCGGCCGTATTGCTGAAATTTCTTATTTCGGTGTAAATGGAATGTCGTGCCGATATTTTGTTGAAAGCTGCGAGAATGATTTTCAAAACGGCCGGGTCATTTTTTAAAATTAATGGACCGCCAAACACAATGCAACGAGCTGTGAGTTTGCCTGCCAAACCTTTATATTCCTTCTGCACAACGCCCAGCATAACGCCACCAATGCTCATTTCCTCGTTTTGGCAAACGACAATGATGGGAGAATAATTCATTGCATCGCAATACACATCGTACATCTCCGGCGTTTGAAAAATATTTCCGTCAGGATGCTGGCTTACAAAGCTGCTCCAGGCATTACGGTCAATGAGTTTAATATCGGTTACAATTTGCATCATCGGGTTGTCAATTGGGAATAAACTTGCGAAATTTTTAGGGCAATACTTTCAGCATCGAGCTGCAGCGAATGAATTTGTGTTCTGCCTTCGGTGCTTTGGTGCTGTTGCGAAAACTGCACTGCTGACACAATGTTTTCAGCTACATCGGTCGCATCGTGCCTGCACAAAAAATGCCCGGCACAGGTTCCAAACAATTGTTCAACATCGCCAACGTTCGTTGATACAATAGGCCGGTTGCAGGCCATGCCTTCTTTTATGAATTGCGGAGAGCCTTCGGTAAACGAAGTAAGCAATAAACAATCTGCGGCATTCATAAGCTGGCATACTTCGCTGCGCTGATAGCCACTCAATTCGATGAGGTTGATTTTTTGTTGAAGCATTGTTTCTGCTAGCAAACAGGCCTCTTTCGCAAGCTTATAATTTTTTACCGGATTCGAGAAGCGCGAAGAGAAAAGAATATTCACGCTGTCGGCGCGAAGCACAGGAAATGAGATTTCGTTTTTCGATGGGTCAGGAGCAAAAACATGGGTGTCAACGCCGCAAGGAATGGTAAACATGTTGGGTTTTATGCGCACTTTTCGGCGAGTATCATCGGAAACAAAAATGGACGCAGCGGCCAAACGATGTGCGATTTTTGAAAACTTCAGCACTTTTTTCTCATTGATGTCTGAACCATGAAAAGTAACTACAACGGGCACCATGCGCTGCATTCCGGCTAAAAGTCCCGAAAGTCCATAGTGCGCATGAACGATGTCGGGTTGAATTTTTCGAATGGCTTTTCGAAGTGGTCGCAAATGCGACAAGTAGCCCATAATGCCATTTCGATTGATGGCAAACAAATGCATTTGGTGGCCCATAGCACGCAAAGCGTCCATTTGCTCTTCGACAAAAGGGCTTATAACATTATTGTTGCTTCGGCAAACCACCAAGATTTTCATGGCTAATTGTTTATTATCATTTCATCGCATTTCGGAACATCAAACTTCTTCATAGAGCAACTTTTTGTTTTTGGGAAAATAACCAACAAGCGAAATCATCGTAAGGCCATCGCGGAGGAGAAAGTAGGCCATTCTTGTGAAAACATCTGTCAACGATTTCTTTTCTTTTTGAAGGAGAATTCTTGCAATCAGCGCTGCGGGATAGGCCAGTGCAATAAAAGGGTTCAAAAGAAACGATAGAACAACGCACGTGATCAAAATGAAAATCGTATAATCGTTTCTCAGTGCCATTTTCAAACAGCTTCGCTGAAAAAAGTGATCGCGGTACAGCACTCCCCGAAACGATTGATGACCCGAGAAAAGCATTTTCCATAGCCTGTCTTTGCTTCGGTAGCTGATGGTATGATGTGTGCCCATGGTTTCTTTCAAAAGCATAGGTTTCACACCCTTTGCGATGAGTCGCAAGCTCAAATCGATGTCTTCGTAGGCTTTGCTGAACTTTGTTCGAATACCTTTTACACGATTCCAAAGCGATTTTTCAATGAGAAATATTCCTCCCAAACTCAAAACATAAACATCTTTGCTTCGATTTCGGACTTGCTGTTGAGCAATGAATTCCCATTCAGAATTGTAGTAGTAATTGATTAAATGTCCAGCTTGGTATCGATGTCGCAATTGGCCATTTCGATCCAGTGCAGCTTGTAGAAATTCAGCGTTCAGTTCAACATCACCATCAAGAAAGAAAAGTATGTCGCCATGCGATTCGTTGGCTCCAATGTTTCGGGCAATGGCAGCACTGCATTCGCCTTTGATCAGAAGCGTTCTTGCCAAGGGATATTTTTTTACAACTTCAATACTGTTGTCGCTCGAACGGGAATCGACATAAATGACCTCGAAAGCAAGATGTTGATTGTTTTCGACAATTTTAAACACGCTGTCCAAACATTTTGTCAGCTTCCAGCCTTCGTTGCGTCCTATGATGATGAATGAAATCATGGCTGAGGTTGATTGAGGTTTGCAATATTTTCTGCAGAATCATCATGTGCGT
>CAZLHV010000197.1:0-6105 GCA_964559205.1 uncultured Bacteroidaceae bacterium | reverse complement strand
AAGAAACTCAACTCTTGGTGTTTCAAGTGTCGTTAAAATATTCACATTTACAATAGATTTATCAGACAAGTCAGAAATTGCATACAGTGAAATCGGTCCGATTGAATTGCTGCCTTGAACTTCGTTGAAATAGTACCCATATGCTTTCAATTTTGCATATTGAGTCCTGAGTTCAATTTCACTCAACTGAAATACTCCTGAATTATTCGAAATAAAAGTCTCAAAAGTATTTCCGGTCTGATAAAAATTCTCATCAAGTTCCATCAGCGTTAATGTTGAACCGTTTACAAAGGGCCCTTTCTGACTGTAACCGGAAATCTTATCTTTGGTGCAATTAATGTTATCATCCTTCTTGCAGCCAACAATTAGCAGTGCGCTTAGTAATAAAAAAATACAAACAGGCTTCATGTTGCAGTTTTTAATATCTAACTTACAAATATACAAAATATTTATCAAAAAATCATCTTTTTCGATGTAAAGAAAACACATAAATCCTGTATGATGCCGAAAATATTCTCCCGGGCACGCTGGTATATACCATCATTACTGATTGTACAGATGCAACACTGAAAGGAAAGATGAGTTATCCCGAAGATAGGCCTTAATCAATCACTTGTAATAATTCTTTGTATAGCCTTGTGCGACTTTTTTTCCGCCCAGTACCTGAAACATTCCTTTCCACAGACCAAATCCGTATGCAAAAATCTGAATGTATAAAGTTATCATGGAAAGACGGCTGATTTTTAAGCTGCGATATTGCCCGAACGATTGCAGAAAAGCAATGGCTGCCAGCATGAAAAGGCAGACGGCAGCTGCAATCCAGAGATATACAATGATAGAAAACAAATTGCTGAATACAAAATAAAACAACGGTGTTGCAGCAATCAATACCACAAATGCTGCAACTATGGCCGCCGGAATCAGGTGAATGGGTTTCAGCATACTGCTGAACATGCGTCCCAGATTGATGCGCGCCACACCCCAGTTGAAAATCTGTTTGTAAAAACGTTTCAGACTTGTGCGGCGTTTGTGATACACAAAGGCATCGGCAATCAAACCGACTTTAAATCCATGATCGTAAATCCGCGCCGAAAACTCCATGTCCTGACCATGGCGCAGCGAGCCCATTCCACCAATTGTTTCGTACACTTTGCGCGAGATGCCCATGTTGAAACTGCGCGGATAAAACTTTTTCTGCACCGACTTCTTGCTGCCACGCGTGCCACCGGTTCCGATAAACGAAGTCATTGAATAATTGATTGCTTTCAGCAACGGAGAAAAACTTTCATGACAGGTGTCGGGGCCACCAAAAGCATCCAGCGGATTTTTCTGCAAATGTTCGTCAATCAGCGAAAGCCACTCTGCAGGCAGCATTACATCGGAATCGATGAAAATAAAATAATCGCCGAGCGCTTTTTCCATAGCCGCATTGCGTGCTGCACCCGGGCCTTTGTTCTGCTGAAACAAATACTGAATACTGTACGGCACAGTCTGCATCAGCGATTTGATATAACCGGCCGTTCCATCTGTTGAGCCATCATCCGAAATAACAAATTCAAATTCTTTAGAATCGAAGCTGAGTTTTTCGACAGAGGCAAACAGCTCTTTCAGCTCTTCGAGCCGGTTGTAGGTGGCAACGATGATGGAATATTTCATAGGTATCAGGACAGATAATCATTAATATCGAACGAGCGCGATTTGAATTTATCGGAGTCAATATACATCTTCTGCCAGATGGCAAGCCCGGTCAGCATCCAGATGAAATTGTAATGCCAGCGCATTTTTTTGGCAGGCGCATGATTCAGAATCCGCTTGATGTAATCGTAATTAAAAATGCCTTGCTGCTCAATAAATTCTTTTGTCAAAATGGCTTCAGCAGTGGTCTTCAGATCCTTCTTGAATTGCAGATACGGATTCACCGTAAAGCCCCATTTCTTTTTGTCAACAATCGACTGCGGCAGTTTTTGCGCCATCGCTTTGCGGAAAAGATATTTCGTCTGATTGTTCTGAATCTTCAGATGCATCGGAATGGAGAAGCCGAATTTGACCAGGTCGAGATCCAAAAAAGGAACCCGCTGTTCGATTGAATTGGCCATCGACATGCGATCTTCCGTAAGCAGATAATCATTCACCATCTTTGTCTGAAACTCGGTAAACAAGACCTGATCGAGCGCTTTCATGTTTGCTGAAGCATTAAAAAAGGCATCGAATTCCTGTTTTACTTTCGGAATTTCGCGCTTCATTTTTTCGCGCATCGAAGCGTGATAAACATTTTTGTAGAAGCCATTGTCGTAATCCCACACGTTGCGCAGAATGAGATAAAATTTTTCAATATTGCCAATGGACAGATACATCTGAAGACCGCGCCGGTACTCATCCATACTCATGGTGCGGGAGGCATTCTGTATACTGAACAACAGCGAAGATTTCAGATTCAGCAACGACTGCATCCAGCGCGGTGTATTACGATGATACCAGTTGGTGGGATAAATAAATTTGTGAATATCGTAACCGGCAAACAACTCATCGCCGCCAAGTCCGCTCAGCACAACAGTAATATCTTTGCGCACAAAGGCCGACATATTGAAACCCTGAAGCAGATTGATTTTCGGTTCTTCGGCATGCCAGATCACCTGCGGAAACTGTTGCATGGGATTCATGCTCAGACTCAGCGTATGATGGTTGGTGCCGAAATGTTTTGCAATCATGTCGGCATCCGGAAATTCATCGGTCGGCTCGTTAAAGCCCATGGTAAACGTATTGATTTCCGGCACACCCAGTTCATGCATTTTCTGCACGATGGTGGAAGAATCCATGCCGCCTGAAAGATAGACGCCGAGCGGAACATCGCTCATCAGCTGACGATCGATGGCCTGCTTCAGGTAGAAGTGCATTTTCTCCATTGCATCGGTTTCGTTCATCAGATGATCGGGCTCCGGAGTCAGGCTCCAGTAGCGCTTCACAACCACATTACCGTTTTCGTACACCAGATAATGCGCCGGTGGTAAACGTTTAATTCCATCGAACAGCGTTTCGTTCATCTGCGTGTATCGCAGATTCAGTGTAGAGTGCAGCGCTTTGTAATTAATTTTTCGTTCTACCAGCGGATGCAGTAAAATGCTTTTTTGCTCAGAACCAAAAATAAGAGCACCATCCTTTTGATAGTAATGAAGTGGTTTTACGCCAAAGTGATCACGCACCAGCATCAGTCTGTTTCGACCCATGTCGAGCAATGCAAAAGCAAAAATGCCGTTCAACTGCGAAAAAAAATCAGTGCCGTATTCTTCGTACAGGTGCACCAGTATTTCGGTGTCGCTGGTGGTATAAAACTGATGTCCTTTGGCCTGCAGCGATTCTTTATGTTCTTTGTAATTATATATTTCGCCATTGAAGACCACACAAACCGTTTTGTCTTCGTTGAAAATGGGCTGATTTCCGGTACTCAGGTCAATGATGGACAAACGTCGGTGGCCGAGGCAAAAATCGCCATGCGAAAAAACAGAAAACGAATCGGGTCCGCGATGCTCAATAATGGAGAGCATTTCGGTCATCAGCGCTGTGTTGTCGCGATTTTTTTCAATGATGCCACAGATTCCGCACATACGAATATATCAGGTCGACAAAGATAATAATAAAGAAGAATATCCTTATTTTATGGCCACCTGATCAAACAAACGCGCCAGTTGTTGGGTCAGGTTGCGGCGTGTGTAGGAGGCGATTTCGTTTGAGGTGGAGGTGGCGGTTTCGTTGTTCTCCCAACGATTAAAATGATCAAGAATCCATTGGGCGGCCTCCGAAACATGGCTGTAATCAAACATTTTTCCGGCCGAGGTCCGGTCAAGAATCACCGCTGCATCACCGTCTTCGGGACCAAATGCCAGAATCGGGCGCCTTGAACCCATGTAGTCGAACAGTTTCGATGTGATGATGCATTTATTGTCTGCAGTACGCGGAACCATCATCAGCAACAGATCAGCTTTTGCAATGAAGCTCAATGATGCTTCGTAATGTGTGTATAGAGAGAATGTTACGCGATCTGCAAAAGGATAATGCTGCACAAGATCGTGCAGATATGTGGGGAAGTTGCCCAGAAACTCAATTCGCGCTTTGGATGCGAAAGAGGGAACACTCATCAGTTCGTTCACTGCATCGAAAAAGCATTTCGGGTCTTGCTCCTTGCTGATGCTTCCTGCATAAACCATTCTGAAATGGTCAGAAGGCTGCCACGCATCAGAAGGGAAATAGGCCTCATCGAAACCATTGTTTATTTCATGTATCTGCTTTGAGGTTTTTCGCTGCAGCATTTCAACGAGTGAAGGTCCTACGGTGATGATTTCGTCCATCTTCGCAATGGTTTTCCGTTCAATCCGCTGATCGATACGATGAATCCATTTCCAGCGCTTGGTTTTTTCATCGATGACCCAAAACACATCGGTCCATGGATCACGAAAATCGGCCACCCATGGAATGCCGGTTCTTCGCGCAGCTTTTCGCGCTATGATGTGGTTTGTTTGCGGTGGCGAAGAGCTGAAAATGAGGTCGATTTTTTCGCGACGGATCAATTTCACGGCCTTGCGAACTGTACCAAAACGCCATGGATAGCGCGTATCGGGGATGAAATTGTATTTTACCCAACGCGACAAGTTATCCATAAACCCGTTTTTCGAATTATCGGTAAAGCCATAGGGAACAAAATTCTTTTTCGACTTTGGCGACAGACGGCTGAAAATCTTATGAAGGCTGAACCCTTTCGAACGAACAATGGTGGTGTTGGGTCGCACAAGTTTGTTGAGGCTTTCATCCACAAAAGGAAAATCACCATCGAGCGTAGTGAGAATATAGGGTTCCCATCCAAACTCGGGCAGATACTGATAAAACTTCAGAATCCGCTGTACCGGAGCTCCTCCGGCAGGTGGCCAGTAATATGAAATAAAAAGGACTTTTTTCATCCTATTTGTTTTGCGATGCAAATTTCAGCAGTTCCGACAATCCGCGGCTCATCCAACCATTTGACCAGCGCATCAGTGTGAATGGTTTACGAAACCAGGAAGTTTTCTGATAATAGAAAAAACCTTTCTTTGTATTCTGCATATGATCGATGGCCCATTCTGCCACACGTTCAGCATCCGCCACATAACTTTCGTCGTATTGTGCTGCACGTAAAAAAGACAGGATGCCCTGTGCGGAACCATGTACATCGAGCGGATAGGTTTTATCGTTTGCCCAGCGAGGCGCTCCTTCTTTGGTAAATAAAATTTCACGGTAATATTGTACGCCTTCGAGATATTGTTTTTCGAACGATGTATCGCCCGAATATTTCATGTAATCGAAAATGGCATCGACAATGTAGCCTGTGTGATAGTTGTCGTGTTTGCGCGGATGGTCTTTAGGCGGATGCGTGTAATACCACGCGCCGTAATCGGTTTGTTTGTCGACCACGAAATTCACCAGTTTACGGGCTTCCACAGCCAGTTTCTCATCTTTAAGCACGCTGTTGATGCGCGCCACAATGCTGCCTGTCAGAATGCTCACGTCCATCACAATCCAGTTGATTTTTTCGGAAGGCACGTAGCTGAGACACTTCATGCTGTCGTCTTCATACAATACTTTCGGCGCTTCGAGCAGAAAATGCAAGGCTCCTTTTGCAGCTTCTAAGTATTTCTGATCGCCCGTAAGATCGTAGCAATTCATCATGGCGGTGCACACAAAATAGGTTACCACGCGGTTGGGCAAATGCGCACGCGCAAAAAATCCCACATCCTGCCATGGATGTTGATAACCCCAGCACATGCCATATTCTGACTGAGCCGGGTTTGCAATCAGCCAATCGAGCAATTCGCGCGCCTGCACAAGGTCTTCTTCGTTTTTCAAAGCCTGATAACGATTCATGTAAGCCATGGCAAACAAAGCGATGCCTTTCGGATTGCGGGTTTTTGGCACAAAAAACAAAGGCCGCAGATTGACAGGACTGCGCATGATCACCTGACTGTACAGCAAACGCAAATGTTTTGATCCGAACGACAAAAACCACAATAATTTGCTGTCGAGTGCATCGTATTTGTTGTATCCCTTAAAATCGCGTTGTTTTGCATATTCGAGCACTTT
>CAZLHV010000196.1:5165-6112 GCA_964559205.1 uncultured Bacteroidaceae bacterium | reverse complement strand
ATCTTGTGACCCTGATTATCACCGGAACTGGTGGCTGTGCTGATACAATCAGTCAAAACGTGGTATTGTCTCTTGGACAACCTCCTGTGGCTGCTTTTTATGCCGATACCATTTGTGTGGGTGGCACCACTCATTTTACCGATGAGTCAGATCCGGCATTTGGTGTATTGACCAACTGGAATTGGAATTTTGGTGATGGCACCGGAAATTCGACCCTGCAAAATCCATCACATATATTTGCTGATACGGGAATGTATGCCGTGACTCTCATTGTGCAAAATGACCTCGGTTTATTCGATACTACTACAGCTCCCGTCTATGTGACAACAAGACCACTTTCGGCATTTTCGTACCTAAGCGGCTTTGTGGGTGAGCCAACCTATTTCAGTGACTTATCTCAGTCTTATGTGATTCCTCTGACAGGCTGGCAATGGAGCTTTGGTGATGCTACCCAGTCGACACTGCAGCATCCTGAACATATATACAATTCGGAAGGCAACTTTGGGGTGATTCTGATCGCGTCGAATGCATGCGGAAGTGATACATCAAACCAGACCGTCAATATTTTGGCTTCAGCCCTGAATGAAAAAGGCGATGTGGTTAGTATATTTCCAAATCCTGCTCCAGAAGGTTTCATTCATATACAATATCCTTCATCGGCTCAGGGCACAATTATCATCAGGCTTTTTGCTTCAGACGGTCGATTACTGCTCACTGAGCAACGAAGCGTCGATGCGGGTCAAAACCAGATGATGCTAAACATTTCCTCCTTCAACGATGGTTTGTATTTGATCGAAATTTACGGAGAAATGGGTCTTTGGCGTCAGCCTCTGATCAAATAAAAAACATGCGATACGGTCTGCATTTGTGTTTTCATGGTAGTAGTTTTGCCGGCTGGCAGCGACAAAAAAACGCTCCAAGCATTCAGCAAAGCATTGAAGACGCAC
>CAZLHV010000196.1:0-5155 GCA_964559205.1 uncultured Bacteroidaceae bacterium | reverse complement strand
TGCAGTCCTGTTGAAGACTCCGGCTCAATTAACCGGATGCGGCAGAACAGATTCGGGAGTACACGCGTTGAACTTTTTTGCGCACTTTGATGTTGAGTCTTCTATTGCTGACATCAATGTGATGCTTTACCAACTGAATGCAATTTTACCATCCGGAATAAGAATTTTTGAAATATTTCCTGCCAGCGATGATTGGAATGCCCGGTTTTCCGCCACCAGCAGAACATACAGGTATTTTATTCATCTGAATAAAAATCCTTTCAGGCAGCAAACAAGCTGGAACTACAACCGAAACCTTAACCTGAGGCTCATGCAGGAAGCTGCAGATTTTTTGCTTGGGAAACATGATTTCACGTCCTTTGCTAAACTCCATGGAGGTCAAAAAACCGGGTTTTGTGAAGTCAGCTCATTTCAAGTCTGGCAGGAAGACGAAAGTGTTGTCATTGAAATCAGTGCAGATCGCTTTCTCAGAAATATGGTTCGCGCACTTACTGGAACTCTGCTGGATATCGGAAGCGAAAAAATGGAGCCGCATCATATTTTGTCAATTTTAAATGCGGGAAACCGATCCACGGCAGGTGCTTCAGTTCCAGCCCATGGGCTTTTTCTGTGGAAAGTCACCTATGGGTCGCCTGCCGACGGGTTTGTGCCTCATAATAAAAACCTGACAAACAGCTGTTTTTGAAACAGTATTCAGATTGCAGGAATATTGTATTTTTGAAAAAAAAAACATGAAACTCATTTTCGGGCTATTTCTTCTTACCCTTTTTGCCGCTTCATGCAACACCATAAAACATCCTGAGAGAGCACTTCAGAAAATGGCCTTCCTTGAAGGAACCTGGCAATACGAAGATCAGGGTGTGGTGGTTTGTGAAACTTGGAAATATCACAAAGACTCACTTACAGCCAGTAATGTATTGAGTGTGAACCGCGACACTTTATTTATTGAAAACATTTCGGTTAAAGTAATCGATGGAGTCCTTCAGTACAAATCGACCACCGGTAAATACATTAAAGAGGATTTGAAGACACTGCCATTAACAAGGGTCACAAAAAAAACAGCCACTTTTGGCTATAGAAACCACCTGAATTCAGTCTATATCTACTACAGGGTTCAAAAAGGAAAACTTGTTCTGGAAGTTCGTGACATTGTCGATCATAAAATATCTCAGGACAAGTACAGCATGAAAAAGATTCAGTAAGCACCCCTTGCATGGCTATTATTCTCAAAGACATAAAGAAATCATTCGGATCGCTTCAGGTTTTAAAAAGCCTGAGCTTACGTATCGAACGAAATGAAATTATCAGCATTCTCGGAGCTTCAGGAGCCGGAAAAACCACCCTTCTGCACATCATGGGCACTTTGGACAAGCCCGATTCTGGTCAGGTATTTTACGATGATACCGACGTGTTTTCCCTTGGTGATCGAAAACTGAACGTTTTCCGAAACAAACACATCGGTTTTGTGTTTCAGTTTCACCACCTGCTTCCTGAATTCAGTGCACTCGAAAACGTTTGTATTCCGGCTTACATCGGTGGTTTGGGCAAAAAGGAAAGCATCGAAAAAGCCACAATGTTGCTCGAAACCCTCGGGTTGAAAGATCGTTTGGATCATAAACCATCCGCACTTTCAGGTGGTGAACAGCAACGTGTTGCCGTAGCAAGAGCGCTGATCAATCAGCCCGATGTGATTCTTGCCGACGAACCCAGCGGAAATCTGGACTCAGACAATGCGCGCGATTTACACGAGCTGTTTCTCAGACTTCGTGAAGAGATGAATCAGACATTTGTTATCATCACGCATAATGCCGATCTGGCTAGACTTTCGGATCGTCAAATTCATATCCGCGATGGCATCATCGAAAGCTAATACCATCTGCATTGCAGGCGGCAGCGGATTTATCGGAAAAGCCATCAGATCGCATCTTTTAGCTAAAGGCTATGATGTTGAAATTATTCAACGACCTGTATATCAAGGTAATCCGGATCAATTATCCCTCATCATCGAAGGATGCAAAGCGGTGATTAATCTTGCCGGTGCCAGCATTGCCAAACGCTGGAGCACCAGCTATAAACGCGAAATTCTTTCAAGCCGCACTGTTTCTACCCAAACCATTTCCAATGCGTTTCGCCTTTGCAAACAAGCTCCGGAAAGATTCATCAGTGCATCAGCCACGGGTATTTACGACAGCGTGCATGATCATGACGAAAGCAGCTCAGCGCTGGCAAATGGTTTTCTTGCAGATGTCTGCCGTCAATGGGAAAATGAAGCCTCGCATGTTCATGCCCTGACAAAACTGAGCATCATTAGGCTGGGCGTGGTGCTTGGCCGCGGAGGCGGATCGCTGAAAAAACTCTGGCCGCTGTTCCGTTCTGGATTTGGCGGACGACTTGGACATGGCTTGCAGGCCTTTCCTTACATTCATATTGCTGATGTGTGTGCTGCCATCACCCATATTCTTGAACAGGAAAATCCGGCGCCGCTGTATAATTTGGTTTCACCACAGCAAATCAATAACCGCATGTTCACCAGCGCACTTGCCAAAGCCTGCAGACGACCTGCCTTCATGATCATTCCGGGCTTCATACTGCGGCTTGTAATGGGAAAAGCAGCCGTTGTGCTACTCGAAGGACAGCAGGTCAAGCCTGCACAGCTGTTGCATGAACATTTTAACTTTCGCTTTTCCAGTTTGAATCAGGAAAATTTTTTCAACAAGTAAATCAGATTATTGCGGCATAATCATTGAGCAGAAGCGCGATCAAAAAACATCATTATGTTACTCAAAACCGCCTTCGCTTTCATATTGTTGACTAGTCAATATCTTATGGCACAGGAAATTACTGCAAAACACACGGTTGTATCCGATCCAGCCGACAATAAAACCATCAAGGCCGTTTGTGCTGAAAAACCGGGATTTGAATGCTTCGCGCTGGGTTTTGGTTTCCCAAAACAAATTAAAGAAAATCTTACACTTCGAAGTGAACCAGACAGCAGCTCGCACGGAGCATTCCAACTTGTACGCGATATTTACCAGCTGTATGATTCGCTTGGCAGGATTTCAACCTACTTTTACGAAGGAAGCTTGGTTTCAGGCAGAATACCTTTCGCATATGCTTTTACATATCGCACTGATAATATTTGGCTCATTGATCGCATAACCGATGATCACAATCAGTCATGGTATGAATGCATCTATGATTCAAACGATGCACTCATCCGGCTCAATCATTATGATGCTGATGCTATACTGATTGAATGGGTTGAAATCATTCAGGATTAACTGCGTCGCTTATCCTGTTTTTTTCCTTTGTTTTTGCTTTCCTTGCGCCAGCCCGCATCGGAGCTTATTTCCTTTCTCCAATCGCCCCCTGAGCTTTGCTTCTGTGGACGTGATTCTCCCCTGCTCTTCCGCTTTCCGGCAAAGCTGTCAGCGCTTCGCGCCTTATCACCAAAACTGTCAGGTTTGGAAACCTTAACTTCGAGCATCACATTATTGAACGAAGCGTCAGAAAATGACTGCATGACATGGGTTTCGAAACTTGCATCGACTTCGAAAAACGAGAATTTTCTGAGGATATCAATTTTGCCAATGGCAATATCTCTGCGACGACAATAATCGTTGATTAAACCAATCATTTTTGGAACTGTGAGACCGTTTTTTTCACCGGCATTGATGTAGAAACGGCTGTATTGCATTTTGCGATCGCGTTTACCACGCTCATCACGCTCTCCCTTCGAAGATTTATCGAATTTTCCGTCTCTGGCAGTATCCACATTTGCATTGAGATCGGAAGCATTTTTATAATAATCAAGAAAACGGTTAAACTCAACAGAAACAAAATGCTTGATCAAATCTTCACGGGAAAGCCAGTCAAGTTTTTTGTAAATAGGGGCAAGATATTGTTCAATCTGCTTTTCATCCACCTCGATGTTTTCAACACGATCCACGAAATTGAACAATTGCTTTTCACAAACCTCAAAACCGTTTGGCACCATCTTGCGTTCAAACTTCTTTCCGATCAAACGCTCCAGATCACGAACCTTACGTGCCTCACGCGTATGCAACAGCGAAATTGATACACCTTTCTTGCCGGCACGGCCGGTTCGCCCGCTTCGATGAATGTATGCTTCAAGCTCATCGGGCAGATTGTAATTGATCACATGTGACAGATTGTCCACATCGAGGCCACGGGCAGCTACATCGGTTGCAATGAGTAACTGCAAATGCCGAATGCGGAAGCGGTTCATGACAAAATCGCGCTGAGCCTGCGAAAGATCACCATGCAAAGCATCAGCATTGTATCCATCCTGAATGAGTTTGTCGGCAACATCTTTTGTTTCCGTTCTTGTACGGCAAAATATAATTCCGTAAATCTTCGGATTGATGTCGACGATTCGCTTCAGAGCCGCATAGCGATCCTTGGCATGTGTAACGTAATAAATATGGGATACATTTTCAGCGCCCATGTTTTTCTTACCTACCGAGATTTCCTCGGGATTATTCATGTAATTTTCAGCGATTTCACGAATTTCGCGTGGCATGGTGGCCGAAAACAAAAGGGTTTGTTTATCAGGCGGTGTTTGTTCAAGAATGAAATCAAGATCTTCCTTAAAGCCCATATTCAACATTTCGTCGGCTTCGTCAAGAACCAGATAGCGCACATTGCCAAGCTTCAGAGCTTTTCGCTTAATCAGATCGACCGTGCGACCCGGTGTGCCCACAATGATCTGAGAGCCTTTTTTCAGCTTTGTAATTTGAGTATCAATACTGGCGCCACCATACACAGCTGTAATGTGAATGTTATGCATAAACTTCGAATAATTTTCGAGGTCTTTTGCAATCTGCATACAAAGCTCTCGCGTTGGGCTTAAAATAATGGTCTGAACAGATCGGTCATCCACTTCGGTCTTTTCAAGCAGGGGCAAACCAAAAGCAGCCGTCTTTCCGGTGCCGGTTTCAGCCAGACCAATCATATCGTGATCATTTTCAAGAATAAGCTCAATGGTTTTCTCCTGAATGGGAGTCAGTGTTTTAAAACCCAATTCCTCAACCGCTAACAGCAAAGGCTGACTCAGGTTTGTTTCTTTAAATTCCATACATTATTGTTAGATAAGTCCCTCTGTATTGCGCTCTTCGGGACCAACTTCTTTGTA
>CAZLHV010000195.1:0-6126 GCA_964559205.1 uncultured Bacteroidaceae bacterium | reverse complement strand
GAAACTCCCGGGTCGCTGGCTGCTACTTCCACGCCGCTGCTGTTGAAGTAGCGGAAATAGAAGTCTCCCTCAATGTCCTCTTTTGTTTGCATCACACTAACGCTAATCCACGATTCAGCATCGGGGACAAACTGTCCGTTCATCTTGAAATCGATTCCAACCGCGTAGCCATGTGATTGTTGACCAGGCAAATATCTAATTCGTACATTATCAACCACATATGGAATCATATGGTCAAGCTTTTTATAGTATACTTCTCCAACCATTTTAAAAGGACGCTTCCAGATTGAATCTAGATGTTCGAAACCTGCAACAAAATGAATGGATTGTTGAGCCTGAATATCTGTATGAAGATTTCCTTCAAAGTCACGCAATTCTCTATAGAACGGAGGTTGCTGATACACTCCGGTAGCCAGTCGAAATGAGTAACGGCTTTTCCAGGCCGGAGTAGCACTGATGGCTGCCCTTGGGCTAACAATCAGCTGACCGTTTACATCCCAGTATGAAGCCCTGAGGCCGGCAATTGCATTGAAACGAACGCTGTCTCTGGTCCATTCATGACCACTTTGAAGGAAGGCCGAATACCGGAGTGAATTCAGGTCGAGGTTAGAGATGATCACATCGGAGAGGCTGAGATTTTGATAGGCTTGTTGCGATGGATCAACATATCCCACCGAATCGGATGGATGGGGTAATGAGTAGCCGGCAGAATCAATGTAGTTCCATTGCCAAATCTCATCGTGAATGTTTTCCATTTGTGCTTTTGCACCCCATTGAAGGTAATAATTTGTTTTTTCAAGCATGCCTTTATGCTCTAGCGAAACAACCTGTGCATCGAGGTAGTTTCTTGCATGTTCGATAAATGTGCCTACGCCTAAATTCTCGGCAACTTCGCCGTATTCATCACTTCCGGGATCGGAATTGAGCAATCCGAGCCAGTATTGTCCCTGAATATCATAAGTCTCATCTTCGAGCGAGGAAAATCCGGAAAGAATGAATTTTAACATCAGGTTCTTGTTGGGGGCGTGTTTAAAACTCATGGCTCCAAGAAAAGTGCTGAAACGATCATATTCCTCGCCATCGAAATAAATTGTGAGCCGCATGGCCTGATTGATTGTCCCGTAGCTTGTTTCACGTGTTTCAGGTACAAGCCGGTAGCGGTTCGAACTAAAGTATCCCAGAATGCTGAACTCAGACCGTTCGGACACCTGCCAGTTGAGATATGTCTGCCAGTCGATAAAACTCGGTTTGTACTCGCCTTTGGTTTCCATGGCATTAAGCACATACTGGCTGCTTTTGTATCTGAATCCGGATAGAAAACCCATTCGACCTTTTGGTCCGGTGCCTTCGATATGCATTTGAGCTCCCAGAAGACTGATTTGAGCATCACCTTTGATTGAGTCGGGACGTTTATATTGAACATCCAGGACAGAGGAAAGCTTGTCGCCATACCGGGCTTCAAAACCGCCCGAAGAAAACGAAACGGAATTCACAAGCGACGAGTTTAAGAAGCTTAAGCCCTCTTGTTGGCCGCTACGAACCAGAAAAGGCCGATAGATTTCAATGTCATTGGCATAAACCAGGTTTTCATCGAAGTTGCCACCACGTACCGAATAGGTAGATGACAGTTCGTTACCCGACGACACACCCATGCCAATGAGCTTCACCAGCGTTTCGAGACCACCATATGTCACCAACAAACTGGTGTTTTTTGGGTCAAGTCTGATAATACCTCCGGCTGCATCGAACCGGGCAGTAACATCGAACGGATTCAGAATATATGATTTCCCGCTAAGGGTTACATTTTTAATCAATTCCTCGCCTGCTGTGGCATTAATCGTGTCGAACCTTGTGGTATATCCAAGAATAGAGTATGCTACAATCACTTCTTTTTCGGCTGGAATGAACATTTTGTAAGAGCCATCAGCATTGCTGCTTGTTCCAACGGGCATGTTCATGATCGCAATCGTAACCATTTCCAGCGGTTTCCCGTTTTCGTCACTCACGGTACCTTTTATGACAGCTTGTTTCTGAGCCATGGCAAAGGAGCAACCGAATATCAGAAAAAAGGCTGTGAAACCCCAATTAATCCAGCGGCTCATTGTAATAGTAGTCTTTGTCATCATCATTCTTGCGCTTAAAATCACCATTTTGCCATGCTTTGATGAATTTTGACCATGCAAGAGGATTCAACAGGTTGTTTGGAGGTAGCTGGCCGGCATAATACAAGCGGCTTGTCGTGCGGTCGATCTGATTGCGAAACGACATACTTGCATCCATCGGCGTGCTTTCTGCCCTGTCTTTCAGTTCAGCCAACTGCAAATTCTTTATAGCCCTGTCGTAATCATCGTCCGGAGGCGATGTGGCTAAAAAAGCTTCCTTAAACTGATCGGGAGAAGGCCAAGGGTAAATCACTGTTTCGGTAAGCAGGATGGTATCGGTTTGCATCATTTGAATGAGCGAATACCGGGTTCCTGATAAACTGTCGGGGATGGTATAGGTTGCACTTTTGAAACCCACCGAAGTAAACTCAATCACATCTCCTTTTTCGGCCACAAATGAAAAGAATCCGAAAAAGTCGGAAATGGTTCCTCTGTGTGTGTTCTTAATAATAATATGTGTAAAAGGAAGAGGTTTCAGGCTATCGGCGGTAACCACAACTCCCGAAAACTGTACCAGGCGGTGGATGGTTGAATCGTTCTTCTCCTGTGCTCTGATTCCTGAGCAAAGGCCACAAAACCACAATATCAATACTAAAATGCGTTTCATTTATGGTGCAATAACGCTTCAATTACAGAATTAGTATACCAAAAGTTGTGAAATAAAAAAAGCTGCATGAAGCAGCTTCAAAAATACAAAAAAGTTATGGTTTATTTAATGCTGCCGTTTTTAATCAGCTCTTTCATCACCACACTGATCCCTTTTTTATTAATGGTTCTTAGAGCAGAGGTAGACAATTTCAGTGTAATCCACTGATTTTCCTCTGGGAGAAAGAATTTCTTTTCCTGCAGATTGGGATAAAACCTGCGTTTGGTTTTAATGTTTGAATGAGAAACATGATTTCCAGACATTCTTTTCTTACCGGTCAGTTGGCATACACGTGACATAATCGTTCATTTTTGGGACTGCAAAAGTCGGAATAATTTTTTACATGACCAAATAATTCAGCAAATTTATTTCAGACTGTCTATGGCAAGAGAATCAGCATGTTGCGTTTTCGCCATAAACTCATTAATCATTTCTTCAGGTGATTTTCCAAGATTGTTTAACACGGCACTGACCTGTGAAGCCAGTTTGTGGTCAGGATATTTCTTTAGAAAATCCTCGTAAACTTTTTTTGCTTCCGGCAGATTTTTCAAATGGTTTTCGAGAATGAAACCCTTGAAATACATCGCGTCGGGCAGAAAAGAGTAGTTCGGATATTTATTTTCGAGATCGTTGAGGGTGGAAATTGCTTCTTCGTACATGGATATTGAAACGGCTAATTCGGCCGCCTTATGCATAAAACCTGGCGACAAACTGTCTTCGGGATAATCTTTTGCAAATCCCAGATAGTCCTGTCGAAGCGATTCAGCAGTCGACTTATCAGGAACATCCTCGTAAGACTGCATCAGGATTTTTTCTTTTTCTCTGATTTCATCAATGCGGTTTTGGCGCCCCCCTGAGCAGGACACGAGAAATAAAACGAATAAAATCAATAATCCATGCTTCATATCAGCGTTTTTTTTTAGGGAAAATCATTTTGTAGTCAACATCCACATTGCCTTTTGTGATATCACTCAGTCTGCCTTTCAGTAGCAGCTTTCGCATCGGCGATAAATGATCAGTAAACACAATGCCTTCCAGATGGTCATACTCGTGCTGGATCACACGTGCCACAATGCCGATGAAGGTTTCTTCGTGCTCATTCCATTGAGCGTCCAGATATCGGATACGTAATTCTTTTTTTCTAAGGACATCTTCATGAATACCAGGAATGCTCAGACAACCTTCGTTGTAGTACCATTCATCTCCACTTTCGTCCACAAGATAAGGATTGATGAAAAGCCCCTTGAATCCGGCTTCAGGATACCGCCCCGCAAAAGGCTCAGTGTCAATCACAAACATTCGGATAGAGCGATTAACTTGGGGTGCGGCCAGCCCCACTCCGTCGGCGACATACATGGTCTCGGTTAAATCGGCAATGAACTTATCTATGTCGGGATAATCCGGACCGATGGGTTCGGCTTTTTTTCGCAGGACCGGATGTCCATATGCAACAATGGGCAAAAGCATGTTCAGTGAGTTTTATATTGCATGTAATCCTGAAGAATAATGGCGGCACTTACCTTGTCGATATTGCCTTTCTTGCGTCGGTCCGATTGGCTTGACCCGGCGCTGATCATGGCCTGAAGCGCCATTTTGCTGGTGAATCGCTCGTCGTACCGGTCTATTTTTATCGTCGGAAATACTTTTACAAGCCGGTTGATCAGCTGCAAAATATATTTCTCCGTTTCCGATGCTTTTCCATCCATGTTTATTGGTTTTCCAAGCACAACAATGTCAACCTTGTTTTCGGCAAAGTATTTTTTTAGAAATGCCTCAATATCATGCGTTGCCACAACATCAAGTGGCTGAGCGATCAAGCGCAACTCATCACTTACTGCAATGCCGCAGCGTTTTAGACCGAAATCAATGGCCATTATTCTTCCCATACCGGGAGCAAAGGTACAAAAAAACTCCCCTTCTGAAAGGAAGGAGAGTTCAACAAATCGTTTGATTTCGATCAGGCTTTGTAAAAAGGCAGTTTAACGACTTCGGCTTCGAGCAGTTTGTCGCGCACTTTAATGAAAATCCGGTGACCAGGTTTCATATAGGCCACTGGCACATAACCCATTCCGACTGCTTTGCCGATGCTTGGACCCTGTGTGCCCGAAGTCACATGACCAATGGTTTGACCCTCAGCATCACAAATTTCATAATGATGGCGGGGAATGCCCCGGTCGATCATTTCAAAACCAACAAGTCTGCGTTTTGCCTCCCCATTTTTAAGCGACAGATTGTATTCCCTGTCGATAAAGTCCTTGTTGTCAGTAAATTTGGTAATCCATCCTAAACCTGCTTCGATGGGAGCAGTTGTATCGTCAATGTCATTTCCATACAAACAAAATCCCATTTCAAGACGCAAAGTATCGCGGGCAGCAAGGCCAATTGGTTTGATGCCGAATTCGGCGCCGGCTTCGAAAATTGCTTTCCAGATTTTCGGAGCATCATCATTAGCCATATATATCTCACAACCGCCACTTCCGGTATATCCTGTGGTAGCAAAAATCACATCTTTAACCCCGGCAAATTCAAGTTTTTTAAAGGTGTAATACTCCATGTCCTCAACTGGGGTCGATGTGAGTTTCTGCATTGCCTTCAAAGCCAGAGGGCCCTGAACGGCAAGCTGTGAAATCTCATCCGACGCGTTATACAATTCCTTGCCGGGTGTTAATCCGAATTTCGGAGCATGTGAAACGAGCCAGTTCCAGTCTTTTTCAATGTTTGAAGCGTTTACAACCAGCAAATACGTTTCGTCGTTGACTTTATACACCAGCAAATCGTCGACAATGCCGCCTTTGCCATTCGGGAAGCAACTGTATTGTACTTTCCCATCCCACAAGGCTGCTGCATCGTTGCTGGTGACATATTGAATGAAAGGAAGAGCTTGTGGTCCCTTGACCCAGATTTCGCCCATATGCGACACGTCGAAAACACCCACACCTCGACGCACAGTTTCGTGCTCGGCGTTGACACCTTCGTATTGCAGGGGCATGTAATAGCCAGCAAATTCGACCATTTTCGCACCCATCTCTTCATGAAACCTAGTGAAAGCAGTTGTCTTCATCTGATGTATAATTATTTTTGTGTTTCGGCGCAAAGGTATCAGTATTTTTGTTTTACCGGGGTAAATTGTTATTAATTTTGCCGAAACATTTTATTGATGCTCGTCAATTTCCGACGTCTTGTGCCCCGATGGGCAATTCTCGTGTTCGATCTTCTGGTAGTGCTGTTTGCAGCCCTGCTCAGTTTTCAGGTGCGCTTCAATTTCAATGTCCCATACTACGAAGTTGAGGCCATGTGGAAAAGCATTGGCATCATTAT
>CAZLHV010000194.1:0-6156 GCA_964559205.1 uncultured Bacteroidaceae bacterium | reverse complement strand
ATTATTATGACATTGGCAGTGTATACACCTTTTGCTGTTTGGTATTACTTTCGCAAACCATCGTCGGGTTATCTAAAGCTATCGGAGCAGTTCATTTATTTAATTCATGGAAAAGAGCAGGTTGCTTTTGATATCAACCGCATCGATTGGCTGGTCTATCGTGAGAATACAGATTTAGAGAAAGAATATGGTCAGCTTATCATAGGTTCAGGAAAAAGTACAAATGATTTTATGATCGATCCTTTATTTAAAAGTGAACTCGAAATGCTGGCCAGACTGGCTGAAGTTTGGAAGAGCACTGGGTCACAACTAAAAGTCGAATTTTTAGTTTAAGCAGACTATCATTGACTTAATGGACCACCATAAAGCTTGCAGCGGCATGAATGCTTTCACCTGTAATGCTGATTCGATACATGCCATTGGATAGATGTCCGGTGTTGATGATCACAGGTTGATTGTTCATGATTTGCAGCATTTCATCATGCACCACTAATCCAATGTCGGAAAAAATTCTGAGGCGAACATTCTGGTTAACCATCCATGCGGTTTTGAGGTTGATACTCATATTACACGGGATCGGATACAGCTGCAATTCGGAATTCAGTTTCGATTGATGAAGACCCGTTAAGTCCGTCCAAACGCCCTTCAGGACATAGTAATTATAATGAACCATGCCGGCAGCAAAAACGGTGTCCTCGTCAACAGCAACCCAATTGGCTCGTTCGATGTCAGGTGTTAATGCATTGAATTCCCAATCGGCAAAAGCACCACTGCTGAATCCTGCAAGTAAAAAATCGCGTCCACCACTCATTGAATAACTTTCGCCTGCCATGATCAATCTGCCTCCAGGAGTCGAAACCAAATGTTTTAGAATATCTTCGTCGTTGCCACTGCCCTTAAACATATATTCGCGTTGAACGATGCCTGCGGATGAAAGTCTGACTGCATAAAAGTCGGTTCCGCTGCCCATCGATGTGGGACTTCCTCCGTACAGGGTACCACCGGCAAGCAGGGTTCCCTGATTTTCGAATTGAATCAGATAGGCTTCATCGCTGAGTTGATAGGCACCGTCTTTCTGATAAGTCCACATGGTGTCACCGTCAGGCTGATAAGCCACTACTTTGAAATCGGTGTCGGCCATTGCATCAACCGAAACCGTTCCTGCAACAAACACATTTCCTGCCTGATCACAGGTTACTGCATATGCGTAGTCGGTCCCATGCCCGCTTCCGTCAAGATTTTTCGCCCAAATCAGGTTTCCTGCACTGTCGTATTTCACTGTGCAGAAATCATACGATCCATTGATGTATTGCTTTCCTGTAACCATCACAAAGGTGTCTCCTGAAAGACATAATCCCGAGGCATCGTCGTAGGTCATGCCGCCATTTCCATATTCGCGTGTCCAGAGGGTATCGCCAGCAGCATCGATTTTTGCTGTACAGATGTTAAAGTGTCGTGTTCCGGCAACAAACACTTCATTCTGGCTGTTTACAGCCAACAGCCTTCCAGGTTTTCCATTGGTTTCACCTTTCATCCCGTCGATTTCACAGTCGAAAATCAATTGACCATTGCTGTTGATTTTTAATACATGATATGCGATGTAGGACAAACCGGGGTGAAAACTCCATGCAGCAACATAGGTGTTTAAGCTGGCGTCGCAGCATGCAGATAGAAAAAACTCGTCAGCATCTGTCTGCGAACCGGTATAGCGTAGGCTCCACAAGGTGTCTCCCTGCGCATTATAGCGTTGAACAAGAATATCTGCACCATCGGCGACACAGGTTCCGGCGCTGATGAAACCACCATCACCTGTTGGATTGGCAAAAGAGGCTTCGTCGTTCGACATCGCCGGCCCGTTGTACTGCCGGGTCCATAGGGTATCAAACTGAGCATTGGCCTGAATGCAAGCCGTCAATAATATCAACACCGGAAAAAATTTCATGTTTCAATGTTTGATTACCGCAAAGATATAAACTGTTTTTTGCTGTTATTATCATGAAATTAGATCATTCAAACTTTTTTTGAAAAGTACTCAACGATTATCTGTCAGTGCGAATCAATGTAGCTTAGTTTATGTTTGAAATGTGAATTCTGATCAGATAGATGATCTGTTGTTCAAGGCGTTGTTGCTTTTGATGTATATGCTGTATGCAACGCAATATTCATGAGTTTTACAACAAAAGCCATCTCAGAAGACTCTTACATGCAAAAATGCACCATTATGACTAAATATGAGTAGGCTGTATCTGCTAAAGGCCAACGATATTGCAAAGCAGGAAAATGAAACATGAACGCTTGTTGCCTGTGGCAGCGGCTATTGAATCAGCAACGAAGAAGTATCTGAAATAATGACGGCATTAAGCCATCTTGAAGCGGATTCTTTCTAAAACACTCTGATAGCTCTGACGTTAACACTTCCAAAAGAAACATCTTTTGTCATGATCGATTGTGTGCCGGAGGGAAACGATTGAAGCCATGCTTCTGTGCTGCTGGATTCGGTTGAGGAATAGTACAATGAATTTTCAAAAGCTGTTCCTCCTTTCAACAAAGCGGTGGCGTCGATGGCTGCCCTGTTGAGATACATAAGGTTCAGTTCATATTTTGATGGCAAATACCAACCACCATACAAGACTCCACTTTCTGTGACTTGGTAATTACTGCACATTTTTGAAGCATTATTGCTTCCATCATCACCCAACGCAACTTGTGCAGAAATAATAATGGCGGTGTTCATTTGTCCGGCATAAACACCATCGCCTCTAGCCTGAGTGGAACCATAAGTGCCTGCCGACCATCGGGTATCCGTTGACTGATCGGTTTTTGCACAAATCAGCCCGTGCTGGCCGGTTTCGTCAACCCAAAACACAATTCCTCCATGCGCAAATTCGCCTACCTGATATGTTTTGGCTGAAATAATTGGGTCGCCACTCACACCACTTCCATTGCTAACTATAATTCCAGTTCCGCCTACTATATTCCTGCTACTCACTGTTCCCAAGCCAGTTCTGACAAAAAATCCATTGCTGTTCACATTGTGTAATGCCAGCGCCTGACCTGTGAGTCCAATTGTCCCGGTTGATGTGATGGTTCCTCCGCTAATACCATTGTTTGTTTCGATTGATGTCACTGTTCCCAGACTCCAGATGCGATTTGCCGATAAATCCTGACTCACGCCATTGATGGTGAGTGTTCTCGTTTCGAAAACATAGCCAGCCGCTGCATGGTTTCCCCAGCCAAAGGCATCGTTCCAATGAGCTGTGTCGGTTCCATCAATGCCAAATGCAGTTGAAGAACCAAAAACTGGGTCTGCTTCGTGTAGATTACCCGTAATGCTATCGGCAGTTGTTGCGTGCATTGCAAAAGGAACACTCAGCATTTGTGTGGTTCCAGTTATGGTGTAATTGGTTCCGCCTGTTGGGTCTATTTCGGTTGAAATGAAATAGGGACCATCGGTCCAATCAATGTCAGCAAAGCTTCCTGTTATGGGAATGCCCGATCCGATTTCGATTGAAACCAACCCATTCGAATTGGTTTGAGGATTAGGATTGAAAATTTCGGAAAATGCAACAGCACCACTTGCCGAACCTTGTAAGATGCTCACCCTAATCCCAATGGCATGGTTGCTCACCAAATTGTTGCCTGCGTCGCGGATAACCGACTGATACGACATTCGGGCAGGACTTTGCGCCTGAAGCGAAAAGAAGATTAGGAAAGTCATCGCAATGCAAATAACTGATTTCATACGATTAGTTTTTTATTATTTGAAATGTTTTTGTTTGTTTGTTGTCCGAAGCCACAAGCAGATAGGTTGCTGCTGGCAGATTATCCATCGAAATTTCAGTTTCGTTGCTCTCGCATGACTGCGACTGAATGAGTTTTCCAGCTAAATCGTACAGCCCGTAAACCGTGTTTTCGGTGTTCTCGATTTCAATCGTTAGAAAATCTGTAACCGGATTGGGATAAACCGATATTTTGTTACTTTCGCTCATGCTTTCCGAAAAACCAGTTATTTCCGAAATCTCGTATGGCTGCTGCACTCCTTGTGATTCCGATCCTGATGTCGGGTCGCTGTTGGTGACATAAAACACCTGCCCGATGCTATAACTTGCCGTGCCACCACTACCCGAAGCATCGCCACCGGCTGCCGAAATAACTTCCTGAGCTATTAATCCTTGTGGCAAGAATAATATTCCTGCGAAAACTGCTATTTGATTGATTTTCATTCGAATATGTTTTTTGTTACAGCTTTATTCGTGCAAAACCCATGCTTTTCGGGTGAATTTCCCATCTGGTGTCGCAATTTGCAGCAGGTATTGGCCTTCGGACTGAGTTGCAATGGAAATACTTCCTTTGTCCACAAAGGTTTGTTCTTCAATGAGTTGACCTTGGGTATTACATATTGTAACGGTGCAATGGCCTTTGGCTTCGATGCTGAAATTTCCATTCGAAGGATTGGGGAAAACGGCAATGGATGGCTCTCCATTGTTTTGTTCAAAACCCAGTCCTGCACCATAATAATAGGCTCCCATATCGGATACAGATGCATCGGGGTCGCTTGGCGAAGTAGGATCACCCGCATCGATGCATGGTGATTTGGTGCCGTCGTTGGTTGGATAGTTGTCCCAGCTGAGCAAAAGATTGTTGTTGGCAGCGTCTTCGAACAATGGGTCGGTGTCGATGCAGCCGGTTCCAAAATAGGTTTCGCCTGTGCCACCATCGATGAGCGAGTAGGTGATTACCGGTGTGACCAGACCCGAAAAATCGATGGCTTGCGGGCTGCTGTTCCAGTAAATGTTATTGTAGACATTTGCTTCACCTGCCACAGTGTCGAAATAATAATACTCGCTTCCACCCGATGCGCTGGAACTATTGTTGTTGTACGAATTGTTGTGCGAATTCAGGGTTCCGCTAACACTGGCAAACGAAAACCCACCACCCACATTGGCAGCATGATTTCCCGAAATGCGGTTTCTGCTGAAATTCACCGTTCCATTGTTGGTATAGATAAATGCAGCTCCGCCATTATAATAGGTGTAGTTGTCGAAAAAATCGTTGTTCGAGACATTAATCACACCCGATTCGTGTTCAATCCACATTCCACCGCCATCGCTGGTAACGCCGTTTAAAACACCGGCACTGTCCAGTTCAAAAAGGTTATTGGTAACATCCATGTTGCCACTAATTTGCAGTTCGATGCGAACGCCAGCTCCAGCGCCAATATCGGTTGTGTTGTGATGGTGTGTATTGTCGTGGTAGTTCAGCGTTCCGCCTCCGGGCATTCTGATCCAACAGCCACCACCACCTAAATAGGCCTGATTGTCTTCGAACAAGTTGTCGTAAATGGTTGCACTGGCACCAGTGCCAAGCAGATAAACCATGGCTCCGCCTGCATCTTCGGCGGCTATGTTGCTGCTAAATGTGTTGCCGTGCATGATTACAGTTCCGGCATTGTCGGAATAAAGCATGCAGCCACCTGCATCGTCGCCCAAGGCACTGTTGTTTGCAAAGGTGCTGTTGGTCAGCGAAATATAACCTCCGTCGGTTCCCACATACAACCCTCCGGCATCGTTGCCCGACGAAGAATTGTTGGTGAATGTGCATTCATCAATAAAAATTTCGCCTGTTACCGAGTAAATTCCCAAACCCCCGCCAAAATCGGTTGCCACGCTTCCGCTGAAAACACAATTCGAAATTTGAATGGTGGCCGATTCAATGTTCAGACCCACACCGCCATAGGTGCTGTTTCCATGCGTAAAAGTGATTCCCGAAATCGATATATCGCCGCTGGCTGTTGTTGTTTGCAAGTGAATGATCCGAATGGTTCCGCCTCCATCCAATATGGTTGTGGCTGCCGAGCTGCCAGTGATGGTGAGCGAGTAATTCTCGGTGGAATAATATGTTAGCGTTGTGCCCACATTGTATGTTCCCGGAGCAACCACAATGATATCGTTTTCGCCATTGTTTCCTGCAGTGGTTAAAGCTGTTTGGAATTCGGTAACATTGGCAACGTTGAAGGTTGCCGATTGGCCTGAATTAGCAAAAAATGTGAGTAAAAATGCAAACAATACAGCGTAATTTTTCATGTGAGATGAATTTTGGGTTAAACAAAAACGTTGGGCAAAGTAACTGAAAATCAAGCATCCCGATTTGGAAAAA
>CAZLHV010000193.1:4984-6205 GCA_964559205.1 uncultured Bacteroidaceae bacterium | reverse complement strand
AAAATTACTACTGGGTAAACATCTGCTTCTTTGAAAACATCAACGCCCGAATAGTCGATTATTTCTCTAGGCGATAATTTGCAAATTAGACCCCGAAGGGAATACGTGTATTTTGCGGATATTAATTTATTTGGAATAATGAATGCTAATTTCCCATAACTTTTGCATAGGGTTAGTCCCATTTCAGTAAAAACCACAAAAAGATCCCAATTACCTTCTGCTGAAAGAAACTTTGATTTCAAGTATTCCCTAAACTTTGGGTATTCCCTCGTCATCGTTTCTGAATCTACATATGGCGGATTTCCAATCACCACATCAAAACCGTCTTTTACATTAAACATTGTTACATGATCAAAAAATGTAGCAGAATGCATCGGATCAAAGGGATTCCATTCTGATATCTGAGCGGCTGTATCCTTACTAAAACTACTATTAATTAAAGCAGCTTTCAAAGCCTCTCGTTTTTCTTTTTCTTTTTTCTTTAAAGCTTTTTTTTCAGCGTATTTTCGGGTATAAAATATTTTGTGTCGTATCGATGCAAGATCATTTTCAAGTTTCTCTACTTCACTATCTAGCATGGTGAGTTGTTTGGGCTTTTCAAGGCCAATAAGTGAGTTTGCAGCCACAAATTTGGTCTCCAGATTGGGCATACTCAGAATATTTCGGTTTGGCTTGCTGTTGTCAACTTTTTGATCTACCATAAGGGCAATGAAGAAGCGGAGTTTTGAAATCTGTATGGCAATTTGTTGAATATCTACCCCGTAAATGCAGTTTTCGATCAAAAAGAGTTTGCGTGCATAATCGGGGTGGTTCATGCTCAGGTCAAAGGCCTTGTTTATCTCATGCAAGCGTATTTCGCGTTCCTCTTTATCGCCACTATTAAACACTTCTGTAGTTTCTTCAATGGCGCGTTGTTTCTGACGCTCATTCCACTTTTTGTTGTCCGGATCAAGCTTATTCAGTAAGTCAACAAGCCGATGCAATACACCCATCGGAAATGCTCCGGAGCCACAGGCTGGGTCAAGAATTTTAATTTCACTGATGGTTTTGATGAGCAAATCGGTCTCTTCAGCACTGAATAAATCGCCAAATTCATTGTTTGTAAACAGTTTACGGAGCCGGTTTTCAGAATCTTCATTGTTACCAAGTGTCTGATTCAGATGGGCAATCAGACTTTCATCCACCATGTAGTTTACAATTTCACGTGGTGTATAAAAACTA
>CAZLHV010000193.1:0-4974 GCA_964559205.1 uncultured Bacteroidaceae bacterium | reverse complement strand
GTCTGCTTTCGGGCCGTTGTTTGTGTTTCGGGATTATATGATGCAAGCAGGTTTTCAAACACTTTTCCCAGCAATTCCGGGTCAAGTGCAATTTCTTCTTCAATTGGCGTATTCTCGGTAATGGTAAATTTGTAACTGTTCAGAATATTAAGCAACCCTTCAACCTTGTATTTCTTCCCTTTTGAGCCATATTCGGAGTTCAGATCAATAGGTTGCTCGTTGGCAAAAAAGAGCATATCAGGAACAAAGGCCTGTTTTCCGGCTGTGCTACTGAACCCATCGTAACGTATTTCTTTGGTGCCTTCTTTAAAATCGAGGCATTCAAACAAGCCGCCATTCAGGAATGGAATATTGGAAAAGAGCTCCAATGCTTTGTCTGGGTCTGCAAAGTATTCTTTGTAACGGTATTTGGTCTGATCGAGATAATGGTCGTTTCCGGTTTTGGGGAGAACATTGATGAATTGCCTTTTTTCATCTTTATTCTCATCGGTGATGTCCTTGTCCATAGGTGTATTGAGTGTAGCAAAGAACAGGTTTTGCAGAATGGCTCTGTAATACACGGAGGTTGTTTCGGAATCCGGATTAAAGTTCTTTAAAATCTTTTCAAGTGTTTTTTTGTGAAACAAATGATCGGGCACAAGATTCTTTTCCTTGATAAACCAAACGAAAATTAATCGTGTTATAAGCCGGATAATACTTTCGGAATTGTAAACCGTATTATCTTTCTCGTCGTTGATATTGTTCGGAAATTTCACCGAACGAACCGCCCACAGATACCAGTTGAACAACTCGCTGTAAAATCGTTTGTTGAGTTCTTTTATGTCAAGTGTCTTTTGCCATGCCTGATGCAGCTGAACAAAATTGGTAAACTTGTGAACCCGCAATAATTCTGACATTGAGAGATCAAACAGAATTTCGATGTGTGCCCGAAGTGGCCTGTCGATTGAAATATCTTTAATCAGCGTAACTTTTTCGAGTACGTCTTTGTTCTCATCCCGTTTATGTAGCCTGCGATTAATCACAGATAGCGTAAGCTTTCTGTCATATTTAAAAAGAATCATGGCGGGCATCGGGAACAACCTGTTTACTTCGCGCGTTATTCCGGCAAGCTCGGTACGTGTGTAGTGCGTTCCTGTAAGTTCTATGGCGAAAAAGAGATATGTTTCAATGATGGTTTGGTCAACCTGTTTTGTATCGAAAGCACTGGTTTGTTTCGTAAGTTCTTCGCGAGAGAGTTGAAATAAAACATCCACATACAGCCATTCGTTTACCAGCGCTTTGTTTTCATTAAACTTCTGATCAAAAATGTACGTCTTTTTTAGCTCATCGAAAGTGGGTTTCGAAAGCGGAGCACGGCGTTCTGTATTATACTCAATGGTTGAAAATAAATTCAAGCAGTTTTGCGAGAGGTTGCCTTCAGCAAAAGCCTGAATCGAAGATTGAATGTTGGATTTTAGATGCTCAGTACTCATAACTTTTCAATTTCGTTGTTGATGAAAGATTCCAAATCCTTTTTATCAGGAAGTTGAAATTGATACTTGCTGACAAATATCTCTTTGTCAGAATCGGCAATGGCATATTCAACAAGCGTTTTCTTTTTATCGGTAACCAGCAGGATGCCAACAGGAGGGTTGTCTCCAATTTCCATTACCTGATGCTTGTAATGTTGCAGATATACTTTTAGTTGTCCAATGTGTTCGTGTTTTGCCTGTTGAGTTTTCAACTCGAATAGCACATGACATTTTAAGATGCGATGATAAAATACCAGATCTATGAAAAAATATTCATCATCAATAAGAATTCTTTTTTGTCGGGCTTCGAAGCAAAAACCATTTCCCAACTCAATAATAAAATCCTGCAGGTGATCGAGTAAAGCCTGTTCAAGGTCAGATTCTTCAATCATTTGAGCGTGATTAATTTGAAGAAAATCGAACACATAATGCGATTTTATCAGATCATTAGAATCAGCAGGGGTAATTTTTTGTTGTAATTTTTCAAAAGAAATCTCTTTATTGCCAGCAAGGCCAAGACGTTCGAATGACAACGAATGAATTTGTCTTTTAAATTCATTTACCGAAGGTTGCGTTTTTAACACAAGTAGTTCGTAAAATTTTCGTTTAACCGGATCATCCAGTTTAATAAGCTCAACAAAATGCGTGAAAGAGGTACATTGCAGAAGTTTAATATAAAAATCGCTATGATCATTTTCAGTAAATCCCTGCACATCCTGTTTGGCAACATGTATTATACTTTCATCATTTTCAGGGTTTTGAGATTTTTGGGTTGCCACCCCAAGAATTGACGAACGAACAGAATCTGGAATAGTACCCACCAGACCAACGAGGGACGATTTTTGGGTCAATAACCCAAGAAACTGCGGGTAGGCATGATAAAACTGACGGCAACGTGATAATTCAGGAGCAGACAGACCTTTGATAGCCAGTCTTTCGGCTAAGTCGGCTAATAGTTTCTGTCCATACTGAGCTCTGTCTTCGCCGTTTTGCTCAAATTCGACAATGTAAAATCCAAACAGCCAGTTTCGGATCGTTAATCCGATATTGACAGCTTTGGCCGCATGCCGGAAGAGTTCGTTGTGTGTAAGCTCAAGTGTGTGAACCAGCTGATTGAATTTCATGTTGTTATTTAATGATTAGCCAGGTAACCAATTCAAAATCGTTGTTTTTATTGATTCTTTTTGATGCAGGAATTAACAAAGCACCTCTGTCGTTACCAACAATTTTCTGATCGCTGCGTTTATAAAATACTCTTGAAATTTCGGCGACAGCAAGTGAAAGCAATTCTGAATAGTGTTCCATATCGGCACCTTGTTTTGTTTCATCGTTAAACAGGTCGCACAATTCGTTATATGCTTCGCTTTGACCGGAACACAAAAGCCGGTATATTTCGAGAATGTGTTTTGCATTCACAAAATTAAACCGTACCTGACCATCATCGCGTATGTAAACTAAAAAGTATGGTTGCAAGGGGTTTACCTGTTCATTGCCAATGGTATCGCCTTTTTGCTTTAAACAAAAAACAACGCCTGGCCGGATAATGTCTTTTTCTTCGGGTCTGTATTTATCCTCCGGAAGCATCTTTGCGTGCATACCGGAAGGGGCCGGAACAATGGCATACAAGCCGAAAGGCGCTTCTTCAAGTCGTTTGCGATTTGATTCAATAAACCGGAGCAATTCGGAACGAAAGTCATCGAGAGAAAAATCGGTAAGGGTAACACCTTCATCCATGTCTTCCAGGTCCAGCACTTCATCCTGAAGTTTTTTCAGCTGTTTGTGACGATATTTCAGATCCTCATCAATCAATTCTTCAATTTGTTCTGAGGACAACAAATTATCATCGGCTGTAGCAGTAACATCAACCAGTGCCATTCTTGACTCAACCCGCTCTTTCAGATTGATATAGTTATCAAGGTCTTTGGTGGGCCAGAAATTTACAAGTTGAATGACTTCGTTCTTACTTCCGAGACGGTCAATACGACCGAAGCGCTGAATAATTCTAACCGGATTCCA
Source organism: uncultured Bacteroidaceae bacterium (assembly GCA_964559205.1). Taxonomy (GTDB): domain Bacteria; phylum Bacteroidota; class Bacteroidia; order Bacteroidales; family DTU049; genus GWF2-43-63. The sequence goes on along the minus strand of CAZLHV010000193.1, from coordinate 1,447 downwards.
GTGAATATCATAGTTTATGAGATAATCACAATCCTGAAGGTTTTGACCCTCACTGATACAATCGGTTGCAATCAGAATATCAATTTCACCATTCTGTGGAAGATTAATCAGTTTCTCTCTGTTTTTCGAAATCGGTGAAAAATGGGTAAGGATGTGTTGGAAATTGTTGTCGCCAAATGTGGTTTTGGTTTGTGAGCCGGCAACCAGCGCAATATTGAGTTTCAGATCATCGACAGCCCAACCTTTGAGACAATCATACAAGTATGAAGCAGTGTCGGCAAAGGCGGTGAAAATCAAAATCTTTTTGTTACCGGAATTGATTGGCTTTGTGACTTTATCGCTGATAAGCTGTTTTAGATCATGCAATTTAGCATCACGTTCTGGCGTGATAACACAGGCTTTATCGTATAGATCGCCTAAGGCGGTTCTGTCGCTAATCAGGTCGTTAGTCCATTTGTCAAGATCAAGATCGCTGAGCTTGAATTTCAGTTTCTTGCCAATTTCAAATTCATCAAAATTCTCATCATCCTCAGTTTCCTGCTCATCAATGTCAATAGTGTAGTCCTCGTTGATAGGTTTTTTTTCCGAAGCCTTATTTTTGAAGTCTGCTATTACTTTTTCAAGCTTTTCAATTTTATCGATGGTCCGTTTCATTGAAATCTCGAATGATTCAACGGAACTTTCAAGTCGTTTCAGAAAATTGACTTTCATCATTCCAATGAGAAAGCTTTCGCGGTCAGCCTGATCAAAATTTTTCTCGCCACCACCTTCATTGCTGCCATTTTTCTTTTTCTTTTTTTCTTCTCTCTTCCTTTTTTCTTCTTCCTTGTCCGCAGCGGTTTTAATGCCATACTTGTTTTCAAGCCCTGGCTTTACATAGGCTGAAGGATTAAAAATTGAAAGTTTATACTCAAGTATTTTCTGATTTAGCTTGTCATAAGTAAAGAAGCGGTCTTTCGAATCAATATTCGAATATTTTGGAATAGCTGCAAGCCTCACGGGGAATTTCCCAACTTCTTTTTCAGCGTTGTAAAAATTGATTACATGCTTACGGCTTCTGGCAATGGTAACTTCGTCAAGGAGTTTGAAAAAAGCGGAATCCAGTCTCTCAATTAATTGCTTGACCGTTCTTTTTGGATTTTTTTTGCTGTCGGCCCAAAGCGTAAATTGAGTCTGCGCATTTTTCAAGGCAAGGCTGATGTCTTTTATTCCTGTGGTTTCAAACATTGCATCGTTTCTGCCTTCTGTTATCAATGCTATCTGATTTCTAAGGTCTTTCAGGTTGTTGTTTACCGGCGTAGCCGATAACATCAAAACCTTGGTTTGAACACCTTTTTTGATGATCTCATCCATGAGCCATTTAGCTCTGTTCTTTTTCACTTCACCCTTATCGTTTGTTTTCTCTAAAGGGTTTCCTTTGAAATTGTGGCTTTCATCAATGACCACC
>CAZLHV010000192.1:0-6263 GCA_964559205.1 uncultured Bacteroidaceae bacterium | reverse complement strand
TGCTCTTCCGATCTGACTGAAGAAACTGCAGGAAACCAGCCTTATGACCGTCGTTTTATGCAATCGGCCGGACCTTTTACCCTCCGTCCTGGTGCATTGAATTACATCACGGTAGGATTACCCTGGGCTCGTGCAACATCTGGAGGTCCTTTTGCATCGGTTGAACTTCTTCGTCGTGTTGACGATAAGTGTCAGCGTTTGTTTGACAACTGTTTCAAGGTTGTTGATGGCCCTGATGCACCGGACATGACCCTGCAAGAGCTTGACCGTGAAATCATTCTTTATATATCCAATGGTGCCGGAAGCAATAACTATAAAGAGCTTTACGAAGAAGGAGATCCTTCAATCGTTTCACCTGAAGGTGAGAAGTACGATTCAATCTATCGTTTCGAAGGATATCAGATTTTTCAGGTGAAAGACATTTCTGTTTCTGCAACTGATATTTACGACACTGACAAAGCCAGACTTATTGGTCAGTGCGACGTGAAGAACGGAGTATCCCGTCTGATAAACTACTACTATTCAGAGGATCTCGGTGCAGTTGTTCCACGTGAGGAAGTTGACGGTGCAGATGAAGGAATCGTTCATTCTTTCCGCGTACTTGAAGATCAGTTTGCTACTGGGGATAACCGATTGGTGAATAACAAGAAGTATTACTTTTTGGTGATTGCCTATGCTTATAATGAGTATGAAAAATATTCTCAGGATCCTGCATACCAGATTCCAGGAATTGCATCGCTCTATGGTCAGCAAAAGCCATATCTGGCAGGCCGTAAGAATATCGACGTTTATACAGCAATTCCACACATTCCCGCTCCAGAATCAGATGGTACTGTAGCCAATGCAGAGTACGGTGATGGCCCAAAGATCACCCGGATTGAAGGTCAAGGTAATGGTGGTATGATTCTCGAACTGACATCGGCCAGTCTTGAAACCATTGTTGAGGATGGCTACATGCTGACACCAACCTATGAGAATGGTTTTGGACCAATTGATATCAAAGTGATTGATCCGCTCAATGTGAAAGCTGCCGATTACATTATCCGGTTTGATTCTGCTGCATCTTCGATTGACTCGGCCAACTGGACTCTCGAAGAATATGATCTTAGTGGCAACCTTGTTATGACATATGGTTCTGATCATGATATCAGCAGTCCGTTTGAGCAAATTTTTATCGATCTCGGTTTTTCTGTTTCAATTGTTCAGACCACAAAACCGGGTAATCAAACACACCCAACCAATGGATTCCTGCTAGCTGATATCACTTACGAAGATCCTACTCGCCAATGGCTAAGCGGAATTCCGGATATTGACGGACCCAATGTTTATAACTGGATTCGTTCAGGAACCACATCGGATGATAACGATGCCACATATAATGATTTCATTGGCATTGACCCCGGTCAGTACTATGAAAAAGTACTTGGCGGAACATGGGCGCCATATCGATTGGTTTCAAGCGAAGTAGATAATCCGGCATGGTCGATGTTCCAGACTTTGAACAAGATAGAGAACACCGCTAGTGTTGATATCGTTTTCACACCCGACAAGAGTCAGTGGTCACGTTGTCCGGTCATTGAGACCTGCGATGACAATGTATTGTCTGAAGGTGGTGCAAAGAAAAATTACCTGCGTAAGCATGCCTCGGTTGATAAAAATGGTAATTCCGGAACAGCTGAAGCTACCTATGATGGAATTGCCGAAGGTATGGGTTGGTTCCCCGGATATGCTGTGAATGTTGAAACCGGTGAGCGACTGAATGTGTTTTTCGGCGAGGACAGCTGGCTGATTGGAGAGAATGGACGTGATATGGTGCTTAATCCCACATCAAATTATGAGGCTTTGAATCAAACTCTGTTTGGTGGCAAGCACTTTATTTACGTGGTAGGTCACAATGGTAACAGCTCGCTTGATTGTCCGGCTTACGATGAAGGCAGCTGGGTATATAGCAAGCTTGTGACAGGCAGTCAGAACGACCTTCGCGCTGTTTACGCACATGTGATGTGGGTTAGTATTCCTTTACTTGCTCCCAACGAAGACTGGCTTGACAATGAGTGCCGTATTCGCCTTAGAGTGACCAGACCATACGCTACGAATTATTCAACCTATGGTTCAAGTACGCCTCAGAACAAGAATTTCCCAATGTATAGTTTCGGCACCTCTGATATTGCGACCACCAAGAGTGATCTGGCTACTGCAAAATCAGCTCTGGATCTGATCAATGTGGTACCCAATCCTTATTACGCAACCAGTGGTTACGAAGAAAATCAGCTCGACAATCGTGTTAAAATCACAAATCTTCCAACCAAATGTACCATCAGCATTTTCACAGTGGAAGGTGTGTTGATTCGAAGGTTTACGAAGGATGATCCAAATACCACCTATATTGATTGGGATTTGAAGAATACTGCTGGAATTCCTATTGCAGGAGGCTTGTATCTCATCCACGTTTCCTCGCCCGGAGTTGGGGAGCGCACAATCAAATGGTTTGGCTCTCTGCGACCCATTGACCTGAATAATTTCTGATGTTAACCACAAAAAGAATGAAAGCAATGAAAAATATTTCAAGAAACGTTTTTGCAGTAATTCTGAGCCTGGTACTCAGCATTCCGGTCAATCCGGTTCTGGCCGGCAACGAAGACCGTGCTGGTGAATCTGGCGCAGGCGAATTAATGATCATGCCCTTTGCCCGCAGTACGGGATGGGGCATGTGCAACACATCGACCGTGAAGGGACTTGAAGCCATGTATCTTAACGTGGCTGGAACAGCCTTCACCAAATCTACAGAGATTGCTTTTGCCAGAACAGAATGGTTAAAGGGTTCTGGTATTTCAATCAATGCCTTTGGCTTTACCCAAAAAGTAGGCGCCACCGGAGTGATTGGTCTTGGCGTAATGTCGATGGGATTTGGCGATATCATGATCACAACGGTTGATCTTCCCGAAGGTGGTGTTGGTACCTTTAAGCCGACTTTTATGAATATCGCGCTTAGTTATGCCAAAGCCTTCTCGAACAGCATTTATGGTGGTCTTGGAATCAAGGTTATCTCCGAATCGATTTCAGATAGCCGTGCTCAGGGCATTGCCATCGATGCCGGAATCCAATATCTTACCGGCGAGAACGAGAATATCCATTTTGGAATTGCACTCAGAAACATCGGTCCTTCAATGAAGTTTACTGGTGACGGCTTGTCGTTCCGTGGCAGCCCCAACAATTCTGATGTGCTTATGACCATCGAAAACCGTTCGGTGTCTTTCCAGTTGCCTGCACTTTTAAATATTGGCGCAGCTTATGATTTTCTCATTTCCGAATCTCATACCATTACCCTTGCTGGTAGCTTTACATCGAATTCTTTTGGCAAGGATGTTTTTGCTGGAGGAATTGAGTACAATTTCAATAACTACCTTATGTTGCGCGGTGGATTGGATTATGAGAAGGGGCTTTTTGATGCCACTGACCGTACATCAGCACATACCGGCCCAACAGCAGGTATCTCACTTCAGGTTCCACTGAATAAAGAAAAGGGATCCTCATTTTCGCTCGATTATTCTTATCGCACCTCAAACCCTTTCCAGGGATCGCATTGCATTGGTGCTCGGATTAGTCTGTAGAAATAGGGATTCGGGAATATTTTGTAACTTTGTCGAACAAGAGGGCCTCCCTAAGGGTCTTCTTGTTCGTTTTATAATCACTAAACACAGGGAAATGGCTAAGCAGATATACTTAACCAAAGAAGGGCTGGAGAAGCTGAAAGCTGAAATGGCTCAGTTGGTCAATGTTGAGCGACCGAAAATTTCGCAGCAAATTGCCGAAGCACGTGAAAAGGGCGATTTGTCGGAAAATGCAGAATATGATGCTGCGAAAGATGCGCAGGGAATGTTGGAACTAAAAATCTCTCAGCTGCAGGAAATCATAAGCAATAGTAGGATCATCGATGAATCGAAGCTTGATAACTCCTGTGTCAGGATATTGGCAACAGTGGTCATCGAAAACAAAAAAACAAAACAAAAGATGACCTATACCCTGGTGCCTGATCAGGAAGCCGACCTCAAATCGGGCAAGCTGTCAGTAAACAGCCCCATTGCTCAGGCATTGCTTGGGAAGAAGGAGGGCGACAGTGTTGAAGTGAAAGCTCCTGCTGGGGTAATACAAATCAAACTGATTGAAATTAAGTAATCTATGAGCTCTGTTTTTTCGAAGATCATTAGAAGAGAGATTCCGGCATATGTTGTTGCTGAATCAGATACTTGTATTGCATTTCTCGATATCAATCCTTTAGCCAAGGGGCATACTCTTGTGGTGCCAAAGCAAGAAACAGATTATATTTTTGACTTGTCGCCGGAACGACTTTCTGATTTAATGCTTTTTGCCCAAAAAGTGGCTAGGGCTATCGACAAATGCCAGTTTGCACGCCGCACGGGTGTGGCCGTTATTGGGCTTGAAGTTCCCCATGCTCATATTCACCTTGTACCCATTAACGGTATACGCGATATTGAATTTTCAGCTCCAAAATTGACTTTGGGCAAAGAGGAGCTTTCTGAAATAGCTCTAAGAATCCAGAAAGCCTTTATTGAATAAGCTTGTCAGGGTTTTTTGTTATGAACTGAGCCCAGGAACTGCTCTCTTTTTTTGTTTTTTTTATTTGCTCAGATGTAAGCGAATTTCGCTGAAGGGTGTAGGTGATGGCAATCGCCACAGCATCAGTAGCATCGTCGTCGTATGCCGACAAGTCCATGCCTGTCAGGCGGGAAGCCATAGCAGCCACTTGTTCTTTTGAGGCTGATCCAGATCCGGTAATACTTTGTTTTACTCGGCGTGGCGTAATTTCAATCACAGGCAATCCTGTCTGAAGGGCTAAAGCGATGACTGCGCCCTGTGCCCGGCCAAGTTTAAGCATAGATTGTACATTTTTTCCGTAAAAGGGCTCTTCAATGGCCAATATGCCGGGCTTGTGTTTATTTAATAATTCCTGCACAAAATCAACAATTCCCTTGAGCTTTTCGAGATGCTCGTCAGACTTTTTCAATTTCAAGCTTCCAATTCGCTCCAATTTGTAGGTGTGTCCGTCGAAATGCAACACACAATAGCCCATCACATTGGTTCCAGGGTCTATTCCCAGAATGCGCACATTGTTTTCCATTTTCAAAGATAAGCATTTTTCCACCCCTGACATTCGGGTTGAATACAGAGTTATGTGCGACATAATCGCTATTTTTGCTCTTTCAGTACAGAATGACCAAAGCGAGAATCCGTAACATTATTGGATTATTTTTGACAGCTGGGATGACTGCCATTGCGGTTATGCTCATTGTCCGGCGTTCGGATGCACTCAATTTTGATTTTGTATTTTCGGCTACATTTCAGTCAGAAACCAGAATGATGTTATTCGTTGGAGCAGTTTTGCTGGTTCCAGTGAATCTTGGGTTAGAAGCCCTCAAATGGCATGTTATGGGCAATATGCTGTTGAGATTTCGTTTCGGCGATGCATATAAAGGTGTCTTGGCAGGCCTGGCGGCCGGGATGTTTTTGCCAAACAGAATTGGCGAGTTTGCCGGCAAATCGATCGGATTGCCAAGGAAATTTTTCTGGAAAGGGTCTTTGCTGGCTGTGTTTTTATCGATGACGCAGCTTTTGGTAACCCTAGTGGCTGGACTTTGCGCACTGTATTATTTTGGAACATGGGTTTCGGCTGTTTTTCAATGGCCATGGCCCTGGCTCCCGTTGGCTGTTTGCGCTATCCTCACTGCAATTCTTATCTATCTTTATTTTGCGGTACATCTTGTTTCTGGCCTTTTTCGCCCTCAAAGCAAAGCTGCGGCTGTGATTTCTGTTCTGGGAGAAATAGGCTTGAGTCGCAAATGGACGATATTGATGTATAGCGTGTTAAGATATTTTGTATTTAGTGTTCAAAACATTTTTCTTATGTACGCTTTTGGAGCGGCCATTCCATTGACTGATATGTTTCTCCTCTTTGCATTGTTATATGTGTTGATGGCGACAGTTCCGACCATTGCCATTACTGAACTACCAACCCGTGGATCGCTGATGGTTTTTATTTTCATTGCCTATGCCGGGCTGGCATGGGATGAAGTTCCATATGGCTTAGAAGCACAGGTGCTCATGGTTTCATTCGTAATTTGGCTCATCAATTTAATTCTTCCTTCATTGCCCGGGTTTTATTTTCTCTCACGGTATTCACTGAAATCATCTGATCCTGATGAGTGATTTTTTTCTAGTTTCTTGCATAATAGTAGGGTGTTATA
>CAZLHV010000191.1:0-6383 GCA_964559205.1 uncultured Bacteroidaceae bacterium | reverse complement strand
AACGAAACCTTCCTTCGACTGGTTGAAGAAACCAAACCGCAGGGAAACATCACCGAAAACGACTGGAAACGTGTTCGCGAACCTGCATTGGAAACCTATCGTGTGAACATTCAAAAAAACAACTACTGGCTGGCAAACCTGCAGGCTTCGTATCTGTATGGCATTGATCCAAACAGAATTCTAACGGTTGAAGAGCGCCTGAATGCCATCACACCCGCGAAACTGTGCGAGATTGCCAACAAATATTTCAAGGATGTCAACATTTTCACAGGCTATTGGTTGCCTGAATCGAAATAGAAATCCATACTACAAATACCATAACCCGAAGGGCTGTCGCGCAAGTGATGGCCCTTTTATTTTATTTGGCATTAAGACACCAGGGCACGACATCTTTCTTCAGCAAATCCACTGCGGTGGTTGTGGCGTAGCCCGATTTAAGGATCCTCAAAATTCCAACACTGATCCGTTATGAACTTTACAAACTTTATAACTTTATGAACTCACAATGCAGCAACGGCTCCCCAAAACCCTCTCAGCACAAGCATTCCCGCGAGATCCGCTTGCTTGTGAAAATTTGGTTATTGCATTTGGAAAAAAATTGTATTTTTGAGAGTGATATGACTAAACTCATATTGTTCTGAGGAGTTGTTTACTTGATTTTACATTTCAATAAAGCAGTTTGTATAGCGATGAAATCATCAACAAGTATTCTTTTCATATTGGTAATTTCCGGACTGGTGTCCTGTTCACTGTTTCAAGGAAAACCAATAAATGATGCAAAAATAATCAGTGATTCTGCTTATATAAATGATCCCATGATTTATGACAACGGATTTTTTATTTCACTATCAGAGTTCGCACAAACAATTGAACTAGACAAACTTTGCACCCCGATACGCATTTATTTTAGCTTTACAATTGATACAGCCGGAAATATCTCAAATCCCTCTATTCTTCCTGCTATTTTCGACAATAATACATGTACGATTGATTCAATGTATTTGAAAAACTTAGAGGAAAAGTTTTTGATAAGCATGCCTTTGTGGAAACCAGCAAATTTTAACGACTCAACTACAGAAATCAGATACTCCATTCCCGTGATCTTTCGATAGAATTAAAAGGACCACAATTTGGTGCCGTGATTATCCTCATATACTCATTTGCGCAGTTCATGTTGTCTATGGAATTAAACCCAAAGCTATATAATTACTTTATTCATTCACTAATTTTCCGCGCATCACTCCCCAAACCCCGCATCAATGCATTCCACAAAACTTACCACTGAGCCGTAATAAACTTTATAAACTCGCTCTCACACTCACACTCACTCCGCTCCTCTTGCCTCACTCACCGAAACCCTTTTCCCGTTCAGGTAAGCCACCACAAAAGCATCGCTTAAGCCTTTGCCCACCAGTTCAGTTTTTCTGGCTTCTGCGTCGGTGTAGCTGTTAAAACTGCCCACCATATAGATGGTCATTCCATTCTCGCTCCGCGCTGTTTCGACGCCCTGTCCGGCCAGCTCAATCAGCGTATTGACCACATTCACCGGCACATCTTCGGCATAGGCACCAATTTGAACTTTATACACGGGCTTGGCGGCTGGCGTATTCTGATGGTTGCCATTTGCCGCATTACGGTCAGGTGTTGTATTGCCCTGTGCATTTGATTTTAATCCACCACCCCAGGTTGTACCTGCAGCCAGCAATGCGTCGGCCTCGGTCTGGGAGATTTTTCGGCCTTTGTATAAAATGACCACAAAAGCATCGGGCACCCCTGCGGCGCGGACCTTGTTGCGAGCAGCCACAGCATCATTCATGGTGTTGTAGGTGCCTGCATAATAGCGATAATAACCATTCGCCATTCGCTCTTCAATCAGCGGACTGAGGCCAAACAAAGAATTGGTGTTTCGTGTTTTTGCATACACACCCACCTGAACCGAATAAACCAGACCATCCACATCGGTCATGGCAAAATTTCCGGAACCGGCGGCCGTGTTATTTTGATTGTTATTGGCATTGCCTGCGCTAAGATTTGTTGCGCCGGCATTCAAAGCCACATCGCCGCCCTGCTCCATCCGGCGGGCTTCGTACACCGGGATGCGCCTGCCATTGAAATAGGCCACCACAAATGCATCGGCATAGCCCAAAGGCCGCACCCGTAAACGCTCATCGTTGGCCGGATTGTAACTTGTGAAATATCCTGTCATGTATTGATACCATGCTCCGCTTTGCTCTGAAATCACTTTCAAAGGAGCAAACACAGTAGCGGTGTCAACCCGTTGCCGCGAAGCTGCAATCTGAACGCGATAATACAGTCCGCTTACCGGAGCATTTTGTCCTGTATTGCCATTGTTACCTGCATTGTTGTTGCCGTTGTTGTTGGTGGCATTGTTGGTATTGGCTGTGTTGTTATTGTTTGCCTGATCACCGGCCGTATGATTGTTTGTATTGTTACCGGCTGTGTTATTTGTGTTGGTGTTGTTCTGCTGATTGTTGCTCGTTGCCGTGCCGTTGTTCTGGTTGTTTGTATTGCCTGCGTCGGCCTGGTTCTGATTGTTGTTCTGTTGATTGCCTGAATCAGTCTGCCCTGTATAAGCCGTCAGCACTGAGTTATTCTGAGGATAGGACAATGCGATTTTCCCGATACTTGATCCGGTTTGCGTTTCAATTTCATTCACGGTTCGGAGCATCATGGGACTGATGTCAGAAACGCCTGCATTTTTCAGGGCCGTTCCCTGCAAAGTCAAAGCCTCTTTTTCGAGATTTCGGGCTTCATCGAGCAATTTCTCCTGTTGTTCGATGTCGGCAGTCCGAAACGCTTCGCTGCGCTTCTGACGAGCCTGAAGCATCAATTGGCGAGCGCGATTTGCCTGATCGCTGGATTCTGCTCCCGATTGGTTCAGCGCAACATTGTTGCTTTCAAACTGGCTGTTGTTCCAAACGCCGTAAATATCAGAAGCCATCAGGTAATGCCTACGCGAAGATTCGACCCTTGCCCTTGCCTCGGTGATGTATTGCTGCTTTTTCTGCGGATCGTCGGTGGCTTCAGCCAGTCGGTTCAGGCTATCGGCTTTAAGTAAATCGGCTGCATATTGCTGCATGTGAAACGATGCCAGCATTTGCGGATCGGTGTATGGAATTTCGTCAGGAAGCGATTTGCCCTGTAAGCGGAAATTGTTGCCAGCATTTGCCCGATAGGCGTCTGCTTCGCGCTGATAGGCCTCCATGGTTCGGCTTAGCATGGCGATCTCACCGGCCATTCTTGCCGAATCTTCGGGCGATTGTGCCAGGGTACGCTTTAAGGTTGCAATGCGCACCATGAAAATTTCCGATGCGTTGCGGTAATGCTCAGATTGCATTAAATCCTGCATATCTTCGTCGGCAGCCATGTTCTTTACCTCCTGCATGGTTTGCGACCCGTTGCTATTCAGCCATGCCACAAGTGAGCTGTCGGAAACCGTCGCTGTGTTGTTCTGATTTCCCGAGGCAATCACCTGATCCGAAGCCATGTTTGAGAAATCGGGCAAAGCAGCCACATCGTTCACATCGGGTCTGGTGCCGAGATTCAGATATTGTTGCGATAACTTCTTAAGCTCCTGATCTGAAATTGATTGGTAGGATGATGATATTTCGTTCAGCAGTGCTGTTCTCCTTTCAAGCATTTGCATAGAATCATTAAGCTCATCAAGCTGCGTGTTCAGTTCACCGAGCTGTGCCGTCTGCGATTCAATACGATTGTTCAGTTTCAGAATCTCACTGTTGATTTCTCTTCTTTTTTTGTCGTTTTTCGTTTTATCGAGCTTTTCCTGCCACGATGCAAGGTCTGTGTTCAATTGCTCCAGTTGCTTTGCCGCCTCATCGCGCTGCTGTTGCGTATTCGCAAGTGCTGTTTTTACATCATTCTGCTGCATTTGCAAGGGGTTTTCCTGCACAGGCTTCTGCAGCGCATTGTTCATGATTTCATCGGCCTGACTTTGAAGTATAGCAAGCACAGCGCTGTCAGATTCAGGAGCTGCGGTTTGTGTACGGGTTTCGGCCATCTGTTGCTGCAAACCGTTTAATCGTGCGGTTTCCTTTTGCTGCTGATTCAGAACGTCGCGCATGGCCATCAGTTGAACATGTACATCATCAAGTTCTGACGAAAGCACTTTCATTCGTTGAACATCCGCATTTGAGGGACTGCTCTTGCGGCTTAGCTGATTCCATTCGGCCAAATCCTTGTCGTATAATGCTTTTTTCTGCGAAAAAGCCAGGAGCAATGCTTCCGATTCTTTCTGCGAACGAGATTCAAGAGCCGTCAGACTATCGCGCCTGCGGTCCATCTGTGCCACAGCATCTTCGCGATATCGCTGCAATCCATCAGGCTGATTGTTTCCATTGCCCTGATTGTTGTTCTGCGAATTGTTGCTACCCTGATTTCCGTTTGAAGTATTATTGTTCTGCTGATTGTTGTTCTGATCGGATTGATTTGAATTTACATTGCCATTCTGATTGTTATTCGCCTGATTGTTGTTCTGATTATTGTTCGTCTGATTTCCGTTGTTCTGATTGCTATTCTGATTACCATTTACGTTGTTTACGTCCTGATTTCCGTTGTTCTGGTTTCCGTTCTGGTTACCATTTTGATTGCCATTATTCTGGTTATTATTCTGATTTCCGTTTTGATTAGCGTTGTTCTGATTGTTGTGATCAGCATTATTATTCCCGTTCTGGTTACCGTTTGCCTGATTGCTATTGTTGCCGTTATTCTGGTTATTGTTATTCAATGCAACATCGCCCTGATGAACAGATGCATCAATTTCGGCGGTCAGGGCTGTTCGGCCGGCCGATTCAGATTTAAGCTTATTGATTTCCTGTTGACGAATGGCGGATTTACTCTGCAAATCAGTTGCTTTTCGTCGTAAGGAGTCGGCATCCTTTCGCAGCATGGCTGCTTCGTCGAGGTATTCCTTTTTCATTTCAGGATCGGTTGACAAAGCCGCTTCGTGATCGAAGGCCACGGCCTCTTTCTCTGTCTGCGATGCTTCCTGAATCATTTTATCAGCAGCGGCTTTATCGGCAGCCTGTTCTTTTTCCATTTGCTGCACCACCGCTTCGCTTCCGCCGATACGCTCATCGAGCGTTTTCATGGCAATGCGGAATGTATCAACGCCATCGATCAGTTTTTTCAGCTCAACAATCGATGTGTCGAGTTGTCGCGACAATGCCAGTTGCTGAACAACACCCGCTTTGTCCTGCAGCTTGTCGAGGGTCTTTGCCTGAGCATCCGCTCCTTCGAGGTACTGCTGATACATGTCTTTGGCAAGTTTCGATTCGTCAAGCAACTTTTCTGACTGTCCGGCCTTTTCGGCTGCCTGAGCCATCAATTCCTTTCGTTTCTTTGAGTCGGTTTCGGCCAATGCCTGATCATACAGTTTCTCGCTCTCGCTGTTCATGGCGATGGCCTGATTGCGTTTGCTTTCCGATAACAACAGGGCCTGATCGCGCCGGTTACGGAATGAAAACATTTCTTTTTCAGCTTCTCCGACATGAAAGAATGCAAGATCGACAATTTGCTCATCGGTAGGATTGGGCGGAATGTTGTATCGCTGATGATCCTCAGCACTGACAATCGCTCTGGCAGTATCCATTACCATTTCCTCGTTGCTGTTGACGTCGAGCCGGGCTTTGTCTCTGATTTTTTCGATGGTTGACAAATAGGCTTCACTGTTTACGTCAATATCGCCGGCTGCAATCATTTCTGGCCTGTAATCACTGATTTCGGGCATTTTGCGGTCGATGCGCACCAGAAATACCATGATGCGACCATCGTTGCTGTTTCGTAACGAAGAAAACCATGCATAACGCTGGCCTGGGTCAGTGATAAACAAAATATCGTCGAAAGGCGTGTTAATGGCAAAATCGATGTTGACCGGTGTCGTCCAGTCACCCTTGGCTGAATCGAACACCGTGCGAAAAATATCGTATCCTCCCATCGAATTGTGTCCTTTCGAGCTGAAATACATGGTTTTCCCATCGGGCAGCAGGTATGGATAATTTTCGTCGTAAGGTGTATTCACTGCACTGCTCAGTTTCTCAGGCGTTGACCACTTGCCACCCGGAAGCTTGTACACGCGGTACAAATCTCGTCCGCTCACATCTTTTTTTCCATAACTGCTGTAATACACCACTTGATGGGTATCACTAAAAAAAATCAATTCCGGGTCGCCCGAAGCCCTGTCGGGTTTTGTTTTAAGAAAATCGGGTTTCGGTCCAATGCTGCCACCGAATTTAGAAACATCGTAGGAGCGAAAGAAACTCTCCATGCTCACTTCGTAACGTTTCATTACCGTCAGGTCGCTCAGATCCTGAAGAAGTTTAATGCCGTTCTGACACATGTCGTAT